>DXXK01000075.1 GCA_019416425.1 Bacteroidales bacterium | reverse complement strand
GGCAGCGTCAGATGTGTATAAGAGACAGGTATGGCCGTACGGTCGGCTATGATACCCATCTGGCCCCCCAGGGCGTCAATCTCACGGACTATCTGTCCCTTGGCTATGCCGCCGATGGCGGGATTGCACGACATCTGCGCCACCCGGTTCATGTCGAGCGTCACCAGCAGCGTCCGGGCGCCTAAGCGGGCGGATGCTACGGCGGCTTCGCAACCGGCATGTCCGCCTCCCACCACTATCACATCATATTCGAACGTCATTGTCTGTATTGGGGTATTATCGGAATTCTTCGGGATTTATCGGGATTTATCTCGGTTAATCCTGTCTAATCTCGATTAGTCGGGATTGATTATTTTGATTGCTGCCACAATCTCAGGGCATCGTTCTCGGCGGCCTCCATCACCTCGCGCTCACCGGGACCCTTGTCGTTGATGCCCACTAGGTGCAGCACGCCGTGTATTATGACGCGCAGCAGCTCCTGCTCGTAAGGCAGCCCCAGCATCTCGGCGTTGCTTGCTACGGTGTCGAGCGAGATCTCGATCTCACCGCTGAGCTCGTTGCCGCGGGTGTAGTCGTAGGTGATGATGTCGGTGTAGTAGTCATGGCCCAATGCCTGGATGTTGGCCTTGAGGATGCCCGGGTCGTCCATGAAGACGTACAGTAATCGGCGGACAGTGCAGCCGTGCGCGGCTGCGACCTCCTCAATCCATTCGCGGACCTTGGTCCAGTCCAGCCGGGGCATCTCCACATCCATCGCCTCAAAATCTATCCTGCTCTTCTTCATCTTCTGTTCCAAAGGTTCAAAATATTCCAAGGGTTCAAAATAACCTACAAAAATACAAAATTTACGGCAAATAATCAAACCGGGCGTTTTTGACCCCGATTTTCACCGGAATCGCAAAAGTGCAATCTATTTCCATCCCCGTGCGCCCCCTGTTCATAGCTTTTACAAACAGTTGATTATTTGTTCATTATCCGATTCCACTCTCTCCTTTAACCGTCTCAGATTCTCGAATTCGTCTTCTCCCCGCCAATCATCCGCATTTTATCCGAACCTGATCTCAATTTCGACATCCACAGTCAACATAAAATACGGATAACATTAACCGAGTCAACTTACACCAGGGTTAACGACATCTGACAGTCAACCAAAATCAGGAAAAGACACCACCACAATGCGAATTCTCCTCTGCGTAACCTCTGCGTGCTCTGCGCCTCCGCGCGTTAATATTTACCCGCGTAGCTTTTATGAGCCCTATGATCATAACCTGGCCAATATGTGCGGAGATTTTCTGTTTATAGAGTAGGACCTTTTGGAGGTTGTTGCGTCATAGATAAAACAACTTAACGACCATGCATGCATTTTTTAGAAACAGGATGCTGATGTTGCTCGCGGCGCTGGCGCTGCTGACGGCATCCGCCCAGGCCAAGTTCCTGGAGAAACCGGAACGTGTCCGCCCCTTTGAGGCCGAGATCTTCTACGGCCTCGGCACCGGATTCAAATACCATGACACCTATGCCGACGGCGGTGGCACGATGGGCCTGGAGCTCCGCGGCAATATCAAGGGCACAGCCTGGGACGTCGGCGGCTTCCTCCGCCTCGATGCCACGGGCTATGACTTCAAGAACCACATGCCTCTCGTGGAACCCGACGCCGACGGCTACGAACATTACCTGGACCCCGACCAGTCCGCGAACGCATTCACCATCGGTGCCGCGACGCACTACAACTTCCGCCAGGGCCGCAAGGTCAACCCATTCGCCGGCCTCGGCGTGGGACTCTCCATCTACTCCAGCGGCGGCCACGATTTCCTGCACCCCTACCCCACCGACGGCTGCACCGTCAGCTTCATCCCCCGCTTCGGCGTCGAGCTGTTCAGCTGGGTACGCTTCACCGGCTACGCATTCATCATGCGCAAGGGCTACAACACCGTCGGCCTCTCCCTGGGCCTCACCATCGGCGGCTGGCGCCGGAAATAAGCAACATGTTGCTTGACTCAATGCAGGATATTCACAACCGACATGCGATTTGTCGCGGAAATTTGTTAACTTTGTAAATGGAACTTCAATTGTTGCAAAAATGGCGAGAATTCTATATCCAGTCAGTGTCCAGAGTTTCCGCAAGCTGCGTGAGTACGGTTACAGATATGTCGATAAGACTGCATATATCCATGAACTGACCCATCCGGGAGGGTGCTTTTTCCTGAGTCGGCCACGTCGGTTCGGCAAGAGCCTGCTTATCTCCACCATGGAAAACTATTTCCGTGGCAACCGGGAACTGTTCAAAGGGCTTGCTATCGACCGACTCGAGCCGGAGGAATGGACCGGATATCCTGTTCTTCGACTGGATTTCTCACACCGAGGTTACACACAGCCCGGCGATCTGGAGAAGGCCCTTGGGGAGATGCTGGACAGATGGGAAGAAGAATACGGCGTCCCCAATCCGGACGATTCACCCGACGGGCGACTCGACAGACTGATCTGGAGGATACACAACAATACCGGCAAGCCGATTGTGGTGCTTGTTGACGAATACGACAATCCTATAGTAGATGTCTATGACAATCCGCAACTCGAGGCTGCCAACCGACGCACGCTGCACGACTTCTACCGAGTTCTGAAAGCCAATGAGGAATATCTTAAGTTCATTTTTCTGACCGGTGTCGGCAAACTGAAACAGATAAACATCTTCAGCGGCTTCAACAATCTGATTGATATATCGCTGGATTCACGGTTCTCGGCCATTTGCGGAATCACTACCAAGGAGCTTCTTGGTAATTTTCACGAAGGAATCGAGGAGCTTGGCGATAAACACGGATGGTCGTTCCAGCAGGCAGTGGCACGGCTTAAGAAACAGTACGATGGATACCATTTCTCCGAGGATCTGGTTGATGTCTACAACCCGTTTAGTGTCATCCAGGCCTTATATTTCAGCAAAATAGGCGACTACTGGTTTCAGTCAGGCACGCCCACCAGACTGATCAAGCAGTTTCTGGAAAACGATTGGGGCACACCGGACCTTGAGGGTTATTCCGTCTCGCAGTCCACACTGGCCAGTGGCGACGTGCTGGGTCGAAGTCTTGCCCTGGCATGTTACTACACCGGCTATCTTACCATCAAATCCTATAATCTACGACGTGACCGGTTCACCTTAGGCTATCCCAACGGCGAGGTTCGCCGCGGCTTCTTCAAGGACCTGATCGAGGCGGTCAAGGGCTGGGACGACAGCCATGCTGACAATTTCATCAACTCCCTCAACGACTTCATCGACAACGATGACATCGACGGCTTCCTGCATGAGTTGCAGTCGTTCCTGGCTGGTATTCCCTATCTGCCACACGCCAACAAAGAGACACAGTGGCAGAAGGATATCCTGATCATCTCGCGCTTAGTCGGTCTGAACGTCGATGCAGAGCGCCGTACTTCCGACGGCCGCATGGATATGGTTCTGGAAGGCCCGAAGGCCATCTACATCGTGGAATTTAAATATGGTGGCACACCGCAGGAGGCTCTGGATCAGATTGACGAGAAGAAATATGCGTTGCCTTTCGAAAACAGACTGAACCACAAAACCGTCGTCAAGGTCGGTGTCAACATCTCCCCCAAAACCCGCAACATCGATGCCTGGATCATCGCCGAATAACCGTATTATCTTCATCGGGAAATTATCATCAAAACAGCAGCAATGGGCACAAACCTCAAGAAATATATCGAGGATCTTCTGGTTCGCGAAATTGAGGATATGGACGATGCGGAGGTTTACAAATACCTTGTAGCGTCCCGTCCGGAGGGCAAGGTCATGCTCAACGATAAGGAACAGGCCGACTTTGAGAATTGGCTTGAAAGACATGGAAAATGAATAGGACGAAGACAGTATATTTAAAAACGGACAAAACACCGATTGAAACAACCGGGTCCCTATGAATCCATCTGACCGACATCCCGAATAGTCATTGAACCTGAAATCGGCATACGTAATCCATACATTGGAAATCCTTTTGTCGTAGGCCACTTATACACCATTCAAACTGACTGAGAACTGACTGAACGAAACAGACTAACAAGCTGATTTTCTGCCGGTTGGAAATTCAGTCCTTTTTCAGTCCTCTGATATTTGCCATATCCAAACTCCATGTCTAATTTTGTATCCGTAATCAACATAACAACGAGACATGCGAACATTAATTACATTATTAAGTTTCCTGCTTCTGCAGATGGCATCAATACCAATATATGCAGGATTTACTGCTGATAAACGGGTTGTCACCATTAATGATGATCCGAAAAGTCTTTCATCTGTATTTTCAAGGAAAAGCATACGTTACATAGAAAAAGCCAAGAACTATAGTTCGGCTTTTTCCAATCAAGGCTTTCAACCCAAGAGTATTCGCTTAGCAAATAACCAGGGAGGGAATATCGTTCTTCTATACGATCATTCTCTGCCTGATTCAATTCAGACTGCATTTTATGCTGCGAAAAAACTATGGGAAGCAAAATTACCTACCCGACAGTCTATCTTAATCAGTGTCAGGTTTGAAAAATTGGAATCAGATATCTCTATGATTGCAGACGTTCCATGTCTCGAGGGGTCTGATTTAAAGGGATGTCCAAGTGCTCTTGCATCGCAGATAGACAATATTCAATATGGATCTGTCAGTTATCCGGATGGATATATTATCCTCAATTCCAAAATAAATTGGAACTGCCGTTTTTCCCATGAATCCACTTCAGAATACAATATTCCGACAATGATGTTGAGAGGGATTGCCAGATGCTTAGGATTTGGATCAAGTATATTGGAAGAATCTGACAATAAGGATAATTTCTTTTTCCCTTTTGAATGTCCTTCATATTTTGACAAATTGCTTTATAATGGTCATATTGCGCTTTCTGACCTTAACGAAGGCAGTGCTGATATGGCAAATTTTAT
This sequence comes from Bacteroidales bacterium, assembly GCA_019416425.1. Classification (GTDB taxonomy): domain Bacteria; phylum Bacteroidota; class Bacteroidia; order Bacteroidales; family Muribaculaceae; genus Lepagella. The sequence goes on along the minus strand of DXXK01000075.1, from coordinate 4,817 downwards.
AAAATCCGATAATGTCAAAGCTCATACTCAGGCTCATAGTTACGATATTTATTCTCCTAAAGAATTTATCCAAGACGCATCCCTGTGTTACTTTAAGGATGATTACTCTCTGATGTCCTATCAGATAGGATGTGGGAATATCGATTTATTTATTGATGATAGAACGTCCGATATACTTCAATCTATTGGATGGAATGTATCATCATCTTCATTACGAATTCAATGTAATGATATTTCAGATAATGGAATAGGGTCATCATATTCTTCCCACGTATTCTCGCTCTCAAAGGGTAAGGAGAATATAACTGATTATAATTGGCGTTTTCTACTTAAGGATAAGCATGGTAATTATACACAAATCTCAAATGGGACATATCAAACTTTTACAATTTCAGCGATTCCATCTCCGGATGATTACTTTGTGAACATAAATGGCGATCTTGAAGGTAGAATAGAATGTGATTATTCTATAAACGGGAGTAAAGGCACTGCGGTCCCGTTTGCCTTAGCACTTGAGCTAAAGCCATGCATTAATTCCATAGACAACATAAGGATTGTAAATAACGGACAGTATGAATTCACAGCGCTCTTTAACGTTCATTATGCTGGTGCGGATTATGTAACAATAGAGGTGGAGGAGGAATATAATACAACCCTTAGAAATTACAGATTTAACGAACCATATATTGCACATGTTGCTACCGGGAATATTTCAAACCTATATGACAGTTGGATTACTATTGTAGTCTCTAACAAATATGGATCGGATTATAAGACATTAGAATATCCTGCCACATGGGGTACCAATACAATCCATGATTCACAAAAGCCTTCAACCTCTCATATATCTACTACTCAAGAGATTGAAAACATCCAATTGTACGATGCAAATGGTACGATAGTTTTTAATGGACCTCTGTCTGATTTTTCAGATAGGATTTATAAACCTGGATTTTATATCAAAAAAGAGACATATGGAAATGGACAAACTAAAATCTCAAAAATGCTGCTTCATCGGTAGGATTATACTATTACTATTGGCAGCCATCTGCGCGCCTATAGTTGCAAAGGGAGAACGGACAGGGAGCGCTCCTTGCTTCGATATCGCTGACTCTACGATTCAAGAAGTTGATTATGAGTATCGGCTGTTCCGCCCCGAGCTTCAAGATAGGCTGGAGTGTGTGGGAACTATGACTATATCATTGTCCTTGCCTGATAATGTTGAGCGAATTCAGTTAGAACGGACGCTTCGACGCGACAGAAATAAGCAAGATCCTAATAATTTGCGCTTTATGGGATTAGCTGTTTATCATGGAAGTCCGACAAGTATAGTCGCTCATAACGTCTACTGGGGAACATATTTCAGGATTAGAGTCGTATTTACGGATGGAAGCTATGAACATACCAATACATACGCTGTAAATGATTATATAGACGAGCAGGATTTGGCATTACTGCAACAGCAATCCTCGATAACAAATCGGGATGAAGATGTGGCAACGCTGACTGTGGATAACAGGTCGCTATATGTTGAACCTGTCAAACCGATTTCCCTCTCCATTTGCGATGTTTCCGGAAGATTGTTGTTTACCGGTGATATTGAATCCTCCGTGTCTATACCCATGGACAAGGCAACATCCCCAATCGTTATTGTGAAATATAACGATTCAACCAACTTGATAACTAAAAAACGCATCTATATACTTTAGTGTACCAGGGATTCTGTATGATTCTTGTTTGCTCTCGCCAAAGCTAACAACATATCTTGTATTGGTCGCTTAATGTATAATTGACAAAGGGCAATTACCTAATCACAGTAATCCATCCGTTGTGCTGGACTTCAAAATATTGGATTTGGTTATTACTATACATAGCATTTAGGATATGCCTCAAATCATTATAGAAATTGGAAATGTTGTAGCCGAGTTGCTCACATCCATATTTCAAATGTGAATATCCAACACAGAATGATAATTTATGGCTTTCAAAGAAAGCTTGAAGATATGATTTTAACATAATACAAGTTTTTAATTAAACAATCTGCAAAGGTACACAGTTTGTGTATCCTATGCAAAAGCGGTGGCACGTCGTGAGATGTGCCACCGTCTTTATGTATAGAGATAATCAGTTGTTACTTCCCGAATAATCCCTTTAGAATCATTCTACCTACCTTGCGTTCCAAACCTTGTTTGGTCGTGGGTATGCCTGTCTTGCGAGCTATCTTCTGTTTGACAGCCGTTACTCCTATCGCTCGTTTAAGCGAGAAACTGAGTCCTGGAATCTTCATATCAATTCAGTAATGAATTGAGACCATAGAATATCAGAAACATGATGAGCCAGAAGAGACACTTGAAGAAGTTGCGTCCGAGGTACAGCAGTATTGCGAGGATATACTTCATCATCCGTGCTTGATTCGGGCAATGTCTTGTTTGGCAGACGCTATCTGCTTCTTCAGAGTTTCGATGCGTCTTTTATAGCCATCAACATTATGCTGCCAACCAGATACGCCACTCTTGTTCTTCTTTGCATTTGCCAATGCTACCTTGGCACGTTTGAGATTTTCCTTTTGGCATTCCATGTCTTGTTTGAAACGCTCGATTTGTCGCTTGATGTCTTCAATGCGACTTTTCTTGTCACTTGTGAATAGTCCCATATTATTCGTGATTAGTTGTGTTAATCATATCCAAAGTTTGGACATTAATTCTCTAACTTGTATGTGTCTGAAACACGCTCCCAGACACACATATTCTTTTCTTTAGTAAGTTCGGGGTTTATTTGAAACACACCTACGAAGTCATAAGCTTCCAGAACTCCGTAGGCAAAGTGCTTCATGAATGTTATTCGTTTCTGCTTGGAGTTGATCCACTGAGCAATGTGTTCGGCACGCGCTTCATCAGATTTCTTATTGTACTCATAAATGTACATACCATCCTCAGATAGCTCATTGCTCCAAGTTTTGTGGTTCGGCTGAGGCCACCAGACAATTTCATCTGTCTTTCCAGGAACAGCCACACCCGATGCACGAAGATAGCCTCTGTGTTTCGGCTTAGTGCCGAAGACGGCAGCTATGTCGTCAACATTAGTCAACCAATCTTCTGTGGATACTTTAAAGAAACCTCGCGACTTGTAATACTCGGGAGTGCTTCGTGTAATAGAATAATCGCACGGCAGAAAACGCTCTCCTTGCTCCTCTATTCTCTTACGGATTTCGGCAACAATATCATCAACTTGCTTGTGGATTTCATCAAGTGTTCCTGAAGCCTTTATAACAAAGACATCAGCCTTAGTCGCATCACTGACTTCGGCATTACGGATTGCATCACGAAGCTTTTGTTCATCTGTTTCATGGTATCCCTCATTAACCTCTATTATCATATTTAGCTGAGGAAGATAGAGGTCAGCAAGAGCATATCCGTTTTCTCGCTTTACATATTGCTGGAGTACAAAGCGTACTCGAATGTCATCAAGACGGTGCCATATTCGGCTGATGACGTATGACTCTGTTGGCTTGTGAGCCAACTTAGCGAACATCTGTGTTATGATTATCCTTTGAAAATCTTTCATATTTCTGTAGGTTTACCGAACAAAAAAGAGCGACAGTCAAACTTTTTCCTCATTTGCTTTCGTGGGTTCTGGTAAACCTTTTGCCCAAATAAGTAAAAAGCAGTCTGCGCCCTTATCGGGTACAAACCTACCTTTCGACTTATTATTCGGGGCTTAGAAATTTACCAGATTTACGAAAGCCAAATAACTTGTCTAAAAGTCGTTTGAAATATGTCTTATCTTATGTTTCTGTTTCTTGCTTAACTGTTTTGAGGTTCTTAATCCACAAAGTAAGCAAGAATTTTTGAAACGTGCAAGAGCATATCGCAGAACTGCTTGAAAATATGTTGTAGAACACAAAATGACCACTCCAAAGAAGCAGCCATTATAATGATGTATAATTTATCAAACAAAAAATAAACGGAACAACTCAAGACGCCGAACCTATCTCGGTCGCCCGAAGAACCTAATTGCTATTTATCGAGCCGAAGTTAATAAGCAGGTACGCCGTTCACTCAGGGCTGTACGATGATTGCAAAAGAAAATTCTTCGTTTCTTGGTTGTACCGTTATAAACAAACTATCCAAATAGAGAGTGCCAATGATTGGTTGGAGCTAAACAAGAATCACATACGGATTCTTGGCAAAGTTTTAAAATGTGCTCTTACGGGTTCCCATTTCAGGTAACGGAAACGTTCATAAGGATGCACATATACACGAGGTTTTAACCCGTGGGCGACTTCATCAAAAGTCGGAACAAAATATTATTGTTGCCATACTTTCATTGAAATTAAAGATTTTCCCTCTGCGGGATATTGAATTTGTTATGGCAACTTTTCCGCCGATTTTATTGAAGTCTAATCATCTTCTCTCCATTTGGGTGGTTCTTGTTTATAACGTTTGAAAGCATGTCAAGTTCATATTTGGCATGCTTTTATTATGCAGACACGAAAAGACCACCTTATTAAGGCAGTCTTGACATTATCATATTGGCATTACCTATTATTTCATTTCTCTACCAAATTGAAGTGTTGAAATCTCTCCATTCCACACTTTAAGTAGTCCATCCTTATTTCTAATTATCCATTGGCGTAATTTCTCAAAATCTGAATTGCTGATTTTTAATTTAGTGCCTTTGCTAAGAATTTGTGGATCATCAGAAATAGAGATTGGTACCAAATCCTTTGCTAACATATTATTACTATAGTTATTAGCAAATTTCATTCTTGGAGCATTGTGTTTCATCGGCTGTTTTATCTGAATCCATACTACCAT
>DXXK01000074.1 GCA_019416425.1 Bacteroidales bacterium | reverse complement strand
AATCAAGCCTGTATTCAAATAGGCTTGATTCGGACTCTTGAAATGTAAGAATGTGAGTTACCGGACCAGGATCTTGCGGTGGTTGCGGATGTAGAGGCCGGGGGCAGTCGGAGTGGCGGAGAGGCGACGGCCGTCGATGGTGTACCAGGGTTGGGGGTTATCCAAGCCAGAAGGGTCGGTGAGGTTCCAGTCGTCGGGATGGATGGCGTCGATGGCGGAGGTGGCGTAGCTGCAGAGGGCGCGGAGGGCGGCCGTGGCACGGCCGGTCGTGGAGTCGAACAGCGGGGCGTTGTACCAGCCTGACAGCGTCGTGCCGTAGGCGTTGTACTCCAGCCACCACCAGAACAGGCCATCGACCTGATTGTATTTCTCCAGGTCGGTCACCAAGTCCGTCACGAATTTGGCCTGTCCGGCCTCGCTGTAGGGCCAGGTCTGCGTGTTGTCGTGCGTCGTGCCGGGTACCTCCCATTTGTAACTGTAGCCCGTCTCAACTATCATAACATTCTTGGACGGGAAATTGGCCTGCAATGACTGCAAGGCGCGGTCCAGGACACTCAGGTTGCCATGGAAATAGGGATAGTAACTCAGGCCGACTATGTCGTACGGAACATTCATCTCCCTCATCTTGTCGTAGAAATTCTTCAGCACATCCACCTGCGCCACGCGCTCTGTGTGCATGATGATCTTGGCATCGGGACACACCTCATGGCATGCCTTGACAGCCTGCTTCAGCAGTTTGCCAAACCGGTCCCAGTTGGCGTCGCTGCCCATCAGTGCCTTCCTCGGCGTGGACGTGCCTGCGGGTCCCCACAGCATTCCGTAGCTGACCTCATTGCCGGGCTGGATGAACGTCGGAACCACGCCGTAATCCTTAAGCTGCGTCAGCACATCCTTGGTGTAGTCATAAATCTTCTGATACAGCTGCTCGTCGGTCAGGCCCTCCCAGTCCACAGGCGTCCACTGCTTGGCCGGATCGGCCCATGTGTCGCTGTAATGGAAGTCCAGCATCAGGTCCATGCCGCTGTCCACTATGCGCTTGCACAACGGCTTGATGTACTCCAGGTCCTGGCAGGCGTTCGGGTCATATCTGGTATCGGAATTTGCATCGTTCTGATGCAGTACCTTATATTTCGCCGGATTTACGAACAGACGCACTCGCATGGCGTTCATCCCCTGCTCGTGGAGCCAGGGAACCAGGTCGGCGATCGGCTCGCCGGCGGGAGTCTTGTACTTTGCTCCGGCCTTCTCATATTCCGGCAGCAGCGATATGTCGCCGCCCGCATAACGCTGCGCCGACACAACCGGTAATGCCGCCACACACAGCAGCACGACAGACAGGAGGAACTTAATCATCATAGTATCTAATCGGTTTTACAGATATAACAAAAAAGGAGGCCGAAACGGTCTCCTTTTTATGACTTGATTGCGGATGTTCTTACTTGTCCTCTTCCTCGGGAACAACCTCGAATGCAACCTCGGCGGTAACCTCCTTGTGGAAACGGATCTTGGCCACGTGCTCGCCGATGGTACGTGCGGGCTCCAGGTCGATGATCTTGCGGTCAACCTCGTGACCTAACTTCAGGAGAGCGTCAGCCAGAGCGGCTGCGCCTACGCTACCATAGATGTTGCCGTTGGCGGCAGCCTTGGCGATGATAACGGGGCGAACGCCTTCCAGAGCGGCTGCTGCAGCCTGGGCCTCGGCCAGGATGGCGGCGATCTTGTGGGCCTGCTGCTTCTGGTCCTCGGCCAGACGCTTCAGGGCAGCGTTCGACGCGATTACGGCCAGACCCTGCGGAATCAGATAGTTACGGCCATAGCCGTCCTTTACCTCTACGATATCATCCTTATAACCTAAGCTCGGGATGTTCTGCTTCAAAATTACTTTCATCTTTCAGTGCTTTATCGGTTATACAATGATTATTTCATCAGGTCGGTTACGTAGGGCAGGAGCGCCAGGTGACGCGCACGCTTAACGGCCTGGGCCACGCGACGCTGGAACTTCAGCGATGTACCGGTGATGCGGCGGGGCAGGAGCTTGCCCTGCTCGTTGAGGAACTTCTTCAGGAACTCGGGATCCTTGTAGTCGATATACTTGATACCGCTGCGCTTGAAACGGCAGTACTTCTTCTTCTTGACGTCTACGGTCAGGGGAGTGAGATAACGGATTTCGTTGTTTGCTGCCATGATTATGCCTCCTTCTGTTCTGTTGCCTCGGCCTCAACCTCGGCGGGTTTCTCTGCTGCTTTAGCTGCTCTCAGGTTACGACGCTTCTCGGCGTACTCCACGGCGTACTTGTCCAGACGGAAGGTCAGGAAACGGATCACGCGCTCGTCGCGGCGATAGGCGGTCTCCAGACGCTTTACAATCGTAGGCTCGGCCTCGAACTCAAACAGTACGTAGAAGCCTGTCGACTTCTTCTGGATGGGATAAGCCAGCTTGCGAAGGCCCCAGAGCTCCTCGTTGACCAGCTTCGCGTCGTTCTCTTTCAGAACGTCCTTGAATTTCTCTACCGCTTCCTTCATCTGATCGTCAGACAAAACGGGAGTTAAAATGAAAACGGTCTCGTAATGGTTCATTTTGTTTTCAGTATATGTTTCTGCATAACTATGGACGGCTCTTTCGGGTCGTCCACAGTTTTCGGGTGCAAAATTACTATTTTTTTTTCAATTTTCCAAATTTCTCTCTGACAGAGTCGTTTTTACGCCTCGTAGAGGTACTCGGTCAGCTGCTCGGGCTGGAAGTTGGCGATGAAGCTGGAGTGCTCGGCCACCTTGGCCATGCCCATGTTGACGAACACGTTCAGCGACGTGCGGAACGAGGCGTTGCGCTTGGTGTCGTCCAGCAGCAGGTAACCCATCACGATGTATCCGGCCATCTCCACCAGACGGCGGGCCATCATGTCCTGATACAGGGTGTTGTCAATACCGGTCACGGTCTCGACGGCGGCGGCGTACTGCTGGGTCATGTATTCCAGCTTGCCCTTGACGGCCTGATCCTCGGGCAGGCACTCCAGTGCCTCCTGGCTCTTGATCCAGTCCAGATAGGTGCCGGTGGTGACGTGGCGGATGGCCGCCACTACCTGCAGCTGGGTGGTACCCTCGTAGATGGAGGTGATGCGTGCGTCGCGGTAGATGCGCTCGCAGGCGTAATCCTTCATGAAGCCCGAACCGCCGTGGATCTGGATGCAGTCGTAGGCGTTGGTGTTGGCGAACTCGGACGACATCCCCTTGGCCAGCGGCGTGAAGGCGTCGGCCAGACGGCTGTAGAACTTGCCCTCCTTCTTCTCCTCGACGGTCAGCTTGCGCTCCTTGGCGATGTCGTCGTAGATCTTGTACATGTCCACGTAGCGCGAGCATGCGTAGAGCAGCGCGCGGGTGGCGTCCAGACGGGCCTTCATGTCGCGCAGGATCTCGGCCACGGCGGGGAACTCGATGATGGCCTTGCCGAACTGCTTACGCTCCTTTGCGTACTGCAGAGCCTCGCGGTAAGCCTGCTCGCTCAGACCCACGGACTGTGCGGCGATGCCCAGACGGGCGCCGTTCATCAGGGCCATGACGTACTTGATCAGACCCATGCGGCGGCTGCCTACCAGCTCGGCGGGAGCGTTGCGGTACACCAGCTCGCATGTGGGGCTGCCCTTGATACCCATCTTGTTCTCGATGCGGCGAACGGTGACGCCGCCGTTGCGCTTATCATAGATGAACATGGACAGTCCGCGACCGTCGTGCGTACCCTCCTCGGAACGGGCCAGCACCAGATGGATGTCGCTGTCGCCGTTGGTGATGAAGCGCTTCACGCCGTTCAGCACCCAGGAGCCGTCCTCCTTCTGCGTGGCCTTCAGCATGACGCTCTGCAGGTCGGAGCCGGCGTCCGGCTCGGTCAGGTCCATCGACATGGTCTCGCCGGCGCAAACGCGCGGGATGTACTTCTGCTTCTGCTCCTCATCGGCAAACTCATAGATTGTCTCGGCGCAGTCCTGCAGGCCCCACAGATTCTCGAAACCGGCATCGGCGCGGCTGACGATGTCGGCCGCCATGATATACGGAGTGATGGGGAAATTCAGACCGCCCAGACGACGGGGCATGGCCATGCCCATCAGGCCGGCCTTGCGGCAGGCGTCCAGATTGGCCTGCGTGCCGCCGGCGTAGGTGACGTGGCCGTTGGCCACAATGGGTCCCTCGTGGTCCACTCCCTCGGCGTTCGGGGCGATGATTTCGCCGCAGATCTCGCCTACTATCTCAAGCACCTTGTCGTAGCTGTCGATGGCATCGGCATAATCCAGCGGTGCGTAGTCATATTTACCGGCGTCGGCGTAGTTGCGCTCCTTCAGCTCCACGATGCGCTCCATCATGGGATGCGACAGATAGTGCTTCAGTTCCGGATTGTCTGTATAGAAATTTGCCATTTTACTTCGTGTTCTTTTTATAGTACTTGATGAGCTTCGGCACCACTTCCTCCAGATTGCCTGTTATGACGTAGTCGGCGATGGTGTTGATGGGTGCGTCGGGATCGTTGTTGACGGAGATGATGATCGACGAGTCCTGCATGCCGGCGATGTGCTGGATCTGGCCCGAAATACCGCAGGCGATGTACAGCTTGGGACGAACCGTCAGACCGGTCTGGCCGATCTGCGCGTCATGGTCGATCCATCCGGCATCGACGGCGGCACGGCTTGCGCCCACCTCGCCGCCCAGAACGGCAGCCAGCTCACGCAGCATGTCGAAGTTCTCCTTGGAGCCTACGCCATAACCACCGGCCACGACGATCGGCGCGTTCTTCAGGTTGCTCTTGGACTTCTGCACCTGACGGTCGATGATCCCGACAACGAAATCCTCGGGTTTGGTATAGTCGGCCACGTTCAGGTCCACGACCTCGCCCTTGTAGTTCTCGTCGCGGATCTCCTTCTTCATCACACCCTCGCGGACGGTTGCCATCTGGGGACGATGGTCGGGGTTGACGATGGTGGCCACGATGTTGCCGCCGAATGCGGGACGGATCTGCAGCAGCAGGTCCTTGTAGGTCTGGCCGCTGCGGGCGTCGGTATGGTCGCCGATCTCCAGCTGGGTGCAGTCGGCGGTCAGGCCGCTGTGCAGCGCGCTGGACACGCGGGGACCCAGGTCACGGCCTATGCTGGTGGCGCCCATGAAGGCGATGCGCGGCTCCTTCTCCTTGAACAGGTTGATCAGGATCGACGCGTGGGGCAGCGACGTGTAGGGATACAGGCGCTTGTCCTCCACCTTATATACTGTGTCCACACCGTAGGGGAACACCTGCTTCTCGATATCCTTCAGGTTGTCGCCGGCCACTACGGCCTCCAGCTTGATGCCGAGCTTGTCGGCCAGGGCACGGCCCTTGGTCAGCAGCTCCAGGCTTACATCGGCAACCTTGCCGTCCTCATACTCGCAATATACTATGAGGTTGTTCTTGTCTGTAGCCATAATATTATCCGATGGTATGATTAGCGATTAATTCCTTCATCAGGTACTCCAGCTCCTCGTCCGTGTTCTCCACATGACGGGCATCCTTGGCGGTGAACACCACGTTCTCGATACCCTTGACCTTGGTGGGCGAACCGGCCAGACCGCACTGGTTCAGGTCGGCGTCTACGCTTGCGGCGTTCCACTCGCCGATGTTGAGCCAGGGGCGCTCGGCCATGAGCTGGGTGCGGCGCTCGTCACCGGCGGCCTCCGACGGAACGGCGGCGTACTTGTACTTCTGCACGTTACGGGCGTTGCGCGGACGGCAGGGAGCAGCCGAGCCGTTGACGGTGATGACGGCGGGCATGGGGACCTTGACGGTCTCGACGCCGCTCTCGATGCGGCGCACCACAACGGCCTCGCCGTTCTCGGCGCTCAGCATCTCCTCGGCGTACGTAACCTGGGGCAGGCCTAACTTCTCGGCCACCTGGGGACCTACCTGGGCGGTATCGCCGTCGATGGCCTGACGGCCTCCGAGTATCAGGTCGTAATCGCCGATTTTCTTGACAGCCGTGGCCAGAGCGTAGCTGGTGGCCAGCGTGTCGGCGCCGGCGAAAGCGCGGTCGGACAGAACGACGCCGTTGTCGGCGCCACGGTACATGCCCTCGCGGATGATTTCCGCGGCACGCGCCGGACCCATCGTCAGGATGGTCACCTTGCTGCCGGGATACTTGTCCTTAAGTCTCAGGGCCTGCTCCAATGCGTTCAGGTCCTCGGGATTGAAAATCGCCGGCAGCGCCGCGCGGTTGATGGTCCCGTCCTCTTTCATGGCGTCCTTGCCTACGTTCCGCGTGTCCGGAACCTGCTTCGCCATAACAATAATGTTCAGACTCATATTTCGTGTATTGTGTATGTCTAAATAGTGCACCCAACTTCGCGTCGGATGCGCCTATGCCGGGTTAACATAGGCCCATTTTGCCGACAAAGTTACAAAAAATTTCTCATTTTCGCCATTTTCGTGCAAAATACCCTTGTTAAAGTACGTTATTATCGTAGAATATACTCGTCTCGTTTTCAAAATCGGGATAAAAGTATTACTTTTGTCACATGAAAGGAACAGGAATAGTCGCGATTGCAATCATGTTCGCCGGACTCGGGGCGTCGGCCCAGACGGCGGAGAATCTGGAACGTGCCACGCAGGCCTACTGGGACTACGACTTCGACACGGCCGAGGAACTGCTTCAGCCGGCCAAGGTGCGCAAAGGCAAGCGGACCGTGGCGGGACAGATGACCCAGGAGGGCCAGGAGCTGCTGGACCGTGTCAACAACGCCCGCAACTTCATGGAGCGCGTGGAGCGTCTGGAGGTGCTGGACTCTATCACCGTACCGATGGAGGGCTTCTTCCGTCACTACAAGCTGCCGCAGTCGGCGGGCACGCTGTCCGACGGCTCGGAACTGGCCGTGCCCAATCCCGACGTGGACTATGTATTCACCAACGAGGGGGGCGACTATCAGATCTGGTCGCAGCCCGACTCGGTCGGCGTGATGACGCTGATGGAGTCCAACCGGCTGACCGACGGCACATGGAGCGCGCCGCAGCCGCTGCCCGACCTGAACGATGACGGCCGCTCGGCGGTGTTCCCCTTCATGATGTCGGATGGAATCACCCTGTACTATGCCCTGCATGACCCCGACGGCCTGGGCGGCTACGACATCATGGTGGCCACGCGCGACGCCTCGGACGGCTCGTTCCTGCAGCCCCAGAACCTCGGTATGCCCTACAACTCCCCCAGCGACGACTATCTGCTGGCCATGGACGAGCAGAACGGCGTGGGATGGTTCGCCACACGCCGCACCGAGCAGGAGGACAACGACATGGTGACCGTGTACATGTTCAAGCAGAACGACCTGCGACGCAACTATAATCCCGACGACGAGGACATAGTGGATCGCGCCCTGCTGCGCGACTGGCGCATGACGCAGGACCCCGAGTCGGACTATACCGAGCTGATCCAGACCGTCATGGCAATCGACCCGACAGTCCGCAAGCGTCCGGCCGATTTCCACCTCCCCATGGACGGCGGCGTGACCTACGAGCATTTCGACGACTTCAACAGCCGCACCGCTGCGTCGCTGATGAAGAAATATCTGGCAAGCCAGAAGCGTTTCCACAGCGAAGAGGAGAAACTGTCCAAGCTGCGTCAATCGTATTATGATTCCCGTTCATCGGGACTGGCCAGGCAGATCGAGCAGCTGGAGCGGCAGGTCGAGGCCGACCGTGCCGAGCTCAAGCAGCAGCTGTCGGACATCTATCGCGCCGAACGCCGTTCCAAATAAGCAGACTTACTTGTTAGAAATGACACCCCAACAGCTTTACAATCAGATTAAGGATACCGACAGATACAATCTACATTCGCATACGCATTACTGCGACGGCCGCTATCCGTTGCGCCGGATGGTGACCGAAGCGGCTCGTCAGGGTTTCAAGATATGGGGAGTGTCGCCGCACTCCCCCATCTGTGTTGACTCGCCGTGCAACATGAGCCGTGAGTCCGTGCCGGAATACTTAGAGGAATGCGCCGGGCTCCGCGAGGAGTTTGCCGACGACATGAAGGTATTGACCGCCATGGAGGTGGATTACATCAATCCCGACTTCGGACCGCATATCGATTATTTCCAGAACCTTCCGCTGGACTACCGCATAGGGTCGGTGCATTTCGTACCGACGCAGGACGGTGTCCCGCTGGACTGCGACGGATCGGTGGAGCGATTCGCCTCCTACCTGAAAGACGGCTTCCACGGCGACCTGCGGTATGTGGTGGAGCGGTTCTTCGAGCAGGAGCTGATGATGCTGGAACGCGGTGGCTTCGAGGTGCTGGGACATTTCGACAAGATCGCCGGCAACGCGTCGGCCATTGACCCGGAACTTGAGACTTACGGCTGGTACCAGGCGTTGATCGATGACGTGATATCACATGCGGC
>DXXK01000073.1 GCA_019416425.1 Bacteroidales bacterium | reverse complement strand
ATGCGATCCAGTCCATGTCAGCCACGCGGAAACTCAAAAATATCACATTGATATCATGCCCGATTGAAATTACTACGCATTGCCTCGGTGTCCAGCCATAGCCATGTTCATCGAGCTACCCCTATGAATAATGTAGGCTATGATCCGATTGCCAATGTAATCGACAGAGTTGTCAGTGCCCCAACTGTAGATCTACAAAGTCCACAGGTACTTCAACGTCATGTCAATGCCTTCCTGATCAGAGAATCAGGAGTGTTTAATATGGGCGACCGCGGCGGAACAATTTCCCAGCGAGTGTTCCATTATTATACAAACCTGAAATATGAAGAGCATGGCGGTCATTCAAGACTGGTGGATGCTGATGGTCGTGAAGTGATTCCAACTGATCAGCTCACTATGGACAATTCAACGCCCTATATACGGTTCAATGAGTTCTGCAGTCAGCCTCCATCTTCTGATTTGCAGAGATGCCTCGGCATATTGCTCAAAAGCACTTTCTTTGACGGACAGCAGAAAAGCATGCTTGACAATGCAATCGTAGCCAATAAACAGTCTCGCAATGAATTGCTTAAGAAAGTAGAGTTCATCGGCAATCTTGACTGGAATAGCCTAACAGACGCTCAAAAGACGTTCTTCACAATGAAGTTCTATGAGCCTTTGATGACACAGCTGATTGGATTCTGGGCGACGACACGTTTCACTCCCAACGCCAACATGCCTGTTAATGTGGTGTCCTACGATGTCACATCATCAAGGCTGAAATATTATACCGCTTCAACCTCCAACCCCTCTTACGATCTTCGCAACGCTCTCACCCAGTATGTTCCCGGCAATTCGATTGCTATGGACGGCAGGGTAAGCGTTGTGAGAGGCGTCAGGTATCACGACTTTTTCGCAAAGAAACTCGTGACATTCAAGACCATCTACCGCAATGCCGAGCGCATCATAATCGATGCGAAGGATGAAATCTCCAGAAGAATTCCGTGGAACGTCAATGGGCAGGAAGGGTTGAAAATGATTCAGCCTACTGAATTTCTGCCTGATACATCTGAAACGGAAAACCGTATTCTGGAAAGGCGTTTGTACACAAGAGTCAATGCTCAGCTCATTGGGGCTTCAAAATGGACTTCCACAGCTACGGAACCCCATCTGTTTTCGGCCAGAAGTTCAAGGCAGTCGTCCAACTCAGAGATCCTATACTATAATGACGGAATCGGTTATGGATTCTGTCATTGCAGGGAGTGTGGAAAGATAGACATGGAATCAGCCGTGGCGAAGGGCGTCTCAACGTTGGATAACCTTCCGGCTGAGATGAACAATCGCGAGCCAAGCGGTAGAGGCACCTCGCGTTTCCATTTCAAAGTCGGTGAACGCGACAAAAACAACAAACCTGTCTATTGCTACGGCAGCCGTCATGCAAAATCTATTGACCGTAATATCGTTCTGGCCGATACTATCCTCACCGATTATACCGAAATAAGGGTTAGATATGCACGCGAACAAAAGTGGATATCAGATAACAGAGATGAACACGAAAAGCTCCTGACTACGCTTGCTCTTGTCTTTACACAGGCGTTTACAGAGTATCTGGGTAAGGAACGCGAAGCCTTCGACTTTGCGATTACACCAAACGGGCATATATGCATATTTGACACCAATCCGGGAGGTGCCGGATATTCTAATCAGCTGGCTCAGATTGAGGTAATGACAGCGGTATTGAAAGCATCTAAGCGTATCGTAGAGGAAGCATTGCGTAAACACTCCAAGGATATGCTTCTGGACAAATACACTATTCATCTATCGCCGAAACTCGATCTTACTGCCGCGTACCAGTGGCTTACGAGTGAGTTGAATGAGGAACAAGTTCTTCCGGAGGAAGTCATTGCGACTCTGGGAGAATCCGCAGCCGAGAATTCACTCCAGAAACTTGAAGAAGCTGTCGCTGAAGCAAGTGGTTCCATTGTGTTGTTCTTCGATTCCAATATTGAAAAATGGAACTATGGGGATTCAGAATCCGGGTGGTTCGCTTTCCATGGCACTCGCTTCAACAATGCGGGTGCTCCGATTAAGATTTGTGTACTAAGCAATGACAATAAGCAGCTTCCGTTACCTGCTGCTGATATGCTGATCAATTTCAGGGCACTCGGCCATCAGGTTATGGAATCGACAAATCAATATATCGATAATGGAATTTACCCATTGGCTCTTATCGATAGTAAATTGTTTGTTACTAACAATCCTGAATCTGCATCACTAAATGAATTCTGGGCAAATGGTTTTTTATACTCAGCGCGTTTGTCTACAAATTCCTTCAACCTCAAACCTTTGGATCTGCAGCAGCCGGAAGGAGACACAACCTGTATTTTCAAACTCACGGATGAAGATACCCTCTCCATCCAGAGTGCTGTACTTGGCGAGGTAATATATAGCCATGCAAAAGATGTCATAGACAGATTTGCAGAACTATGCAAAAATTCAGAAGGTACGTTGGCGATAACATATCAGGATGAACACCTAAAAAGTGCATTGGGAATCACTGTCGCGCTACAGACAATTGACTGGTTTGTCAGGAGATTCAATCTACCTTTCACGGTTCAGTTTAAAGTTGAATCCTATTATGAGAACAGCAACAGCCACAATTCCATTGCTAAAAATCTCTCGGATTCCGGCAAAAGAGACGCTATGTTGAAAGATCTTACTTCTCGATGGTTGAAGACTCTCGAAGCGCAGCCGGACGCTCCATCGGGAGAAATGCTTGATTCAGCCTCTCAGGAGAAGGGATCACTCACCCACTGGCGTGAACTCAGCTTCCAGCTGGGTGATGCCAAGCTGTCAATTTATCCTGACGGTGGATTCATCAACGGCTGGAAAATCTCTGACAGCCGCCGTCTCTCCATAGATAACATGGATGTGTCCAACTCCGTCGGTCTGCGCCGCAAAGAGGACATCAAGTTCGACGTAACCATAGAAAACGTGTAATCATGTTCCGCATAATCGGTTACGGCGACAATATCGGTTCGGGTTTCCAGAAGATCCTTGCCGCCTGGAAGTCGCTTGGATTCAAACGACCAAAACTTGAAGAACTCGACGACGTCAACGAAGTCTGGCTGACCCTGACACTCGTTGAATCAAACGAATCCGTTTCAACTGTAAATTCACCTGTAAGTGACGGTGTAAATGAGGGTGTAAATGATAATGTAAATGATAGTGTAAATGACGGTGTAAACAGTAATGATAGTGTAAATGACGGTGTAAATGTCACTGTAAATGTCGGTGTAAATGTCGGTGTAAATGACCCTATAAATAGCCCTATAAATGACCCTATAACTTCTTGCCGGCACGTATGGTGGCGCGCAAAGCCGCAAAGGGCTCCGCATCGTTCTCAAAAAGCGAGAATGGAAATCGGTACGGCACGCGGTCTGATGGGCTTCCTACCAGCGCCAAGCTCGCGATGGGTTATGGATAACCTGGGACGCGGATATCGCTAAGCCAGCCGGACGGTTTCGCGTCCTTGGCGTCGGGAATCCAGATTCCATCGCTCCCTTGGCGGGAGCGCCTACACTCCAGATGGCCGAGTGAAGTATGGAAACTACTATAAACGCGAAAAAACGCGAAAAACGTTTCTCTGCGCGTCAACTGAATAATTGCGCGACCGCCCCGCGGTCGGTGAATTTGACCAGCTTTCCACGGGTCAGGGCGTAGGCGGAGCCGAACGCCCTGACACCGTGGCTACATTGTGTGACCCCTGCCGGGGTCAGTCAGTCGCCGCAGCTGTCCAGGCCGAGTTGGACGGCTTCGTCCTCGGCGTTGCGGGCGGCGCATTCCTCCAGCGGCTGGATCCGCTTGATGAAGCGGGCGGGATTGCCGGCCACTATCGTGTCGGCCTCCACATCCTTGGTCACCACGCTGCCGGCGCCGACCACCGCGTTCTCCCCTACAGTCACGCCGGGCAGGATCGTCGCTCCGGCGCCGACCCAGGCGTGACGGCCGATATGTACCGGCTTGCAGGTTATGACCTGTCGCTCGTACAGGTCGTGGTTGTTGGAAATAAGTTGCACATTTGCCGCTATCATTGCACCATCCTCAATGGTGATGCCGCCTGCCGACATCATCAGGCAACCGGGCATTACCACCACATTGCGGCCAATCTGGACCTTATGCGGACGCACGGCTGTAAGCGGCGTGTCGACACGGCTCCCTTGGCCCATTGTCGGAAAAATGCGATGCATCAACTCGTCATACTCGGGCGTGCCGGGCATGGTGTGATTGAACCTGAATATCAGCTGCGCATGCTCCGTGGCCAGCGCCAGCTCCTGGGGGGTCTGTTTAGTAACATCTATCCTAATCTCTTCCATAATTTTCGTTTTTCAAATTCCACATGCCTAAGGCATGTCCCTATCGGTCGATTGATTGGAGCGGCAGCTGGTAGTAATAGATGTCTATCAGACGGCCGAACTTCAATCCCACGTCGGGGAAGTGCCCCACCTCCACAAAACCCATCCTGGTGTGCATGGTGCGGCTCACTTCATTGCCGCCGGTCACACAGCTGATCAGCACGCGGTAGCCCCGACGGCGGCATTCCTCGATCATCCGGAGCATCAGCTCCTTCCCTATGCCGTGGCCGGTGCTGGCAGGCGACAGGTAAACCGACAGCTCCACCACTCCCTGGAAGGCCGCCCGCTCATGCCATTGGTGCACATAACAGTAACCCACCACATGGCCATCCTGTTCATACACCATATAAGGATAAGCGGATGATATATCCTCGATCCGCCGCTCCATCTCCACGACAGTCAGCGGAGCGATCTCGAACGTCACCGTCGTGTTCAGGATATAATGGTTGTAGATCTCCGTTATCTCCCCAGCATCCTCATTCCTGACTTCCCTAATCATCCTTATAATCCTTTTTCGGACTGCGAAGTTACGAAAAAATCCTGATATTACAACGCACTGCGGCACGGCTTGTCGCCTACAGCTGAACCCGGGACGCGCACCAAACGTTAAACTATAGAACATGGATGCTGTCTAAGATAATAGACAATCCCTTAGCACTGAAAGACTATGAAAAGAAAACTCATCATCCTCGCGACGCTTGTCTGCCTGCTCATGGCGCCCGTCGTACCCATGACGCAGCCTGCCGGTGCCAGCTCCCCCAGAATCTACGTCGTCGGCGACAACGGCTTCTTCGGCTTCGACTCCAACGGCAACGTGCATTACGTGCTTACCAGCGACGGCCTGAGATACTACGACGTCCCCTCCTACGGGTACTGCGGATACCACCACCGCTCGCACCGCTGCCGCTACGTCGGCCCACCACACTACAAACACCACAAGAAGTACTACAAGAAAGCCCGCAAACACTACAAGAAGCATCACGACAAGTACTACGACAAGAAGTACTACAAACATCATCGCAAGCATCATCGTGACCATGATGACTGATGCCTTGCTACCGACCCCTATCGGGTCCGAATCGGTATAATTTAAGGATATTCGCCAAAAAATTTTTTTATACCGATGACAATTTGTATATTTGCATTGTTATAGAATCGGAGGGGCCGACAGTGTCGGCCTCCCTGCAAGCATTAAAATAATAACAAGATAATAACCAACTAAACACACAAAGACATGAAACCTCTTCACATCATTCTGTCTGTGCTGGGCGGCGCCATCGCCGGAGCAGCAATCGGACTGCTGGTGGCTCCCGAGAAGGGAACCGATACACGTACCAAGATCGCCGAGTATCTCAAGGAGAAGGGCATCACCCTGAAGAAGGAGAAACTCGATGAGCTGGTCGACGAGATCGAGGACCAGGTAAAGGACGCAACCCTGTAACGTCTAACATAACAAACACAATACAAGATGAAAGCATTGACACTGATTTCCGCCTTTGTCGGCGGTGCCATCGCAGGCTGCGCCGCCGCCCTGCTGTTCGCCCCCGAGAAGGGAGCCGACGTCCGCGAGAAGATCTGCGGCATCCTCCGCAAGCATGGCTGCAACGTCAGCGACGAGGAGGTTGACGCACTCGTCGCCGAACTCGCATCAACCGAGAAGTAATCATAACCATACCGCATCCCGGTCCCCTGCCGGACCGGGATGCTCAATCCTGTTGCATATAACCGCCTTCCACTATGAGATTGAAATTACTTGACGATATACAGAACATTTTCGAGCAGGGAAAGACATGGATCAGTCTGGAAATCAACTATGCCAAGCTGACTATGGCCGAGAAGCTGACCGTTCTGCTCACAACTCTGATTATCGGTTTCATCTGCGCCCTCCTCGGGTTCGTCGCGATCATCATGTTCAGTTTCGCGCTGGTGGAACTGTTCAAACTGATCCTCTGCCCGGCACTGGCGTACGTAACGGTAGGCGGTATTATCATACTCGTGCTGGTGCTCCTGTGGCTATTCCGTCAACCCCTGCTTCTCAACCCGCTGGCACGCATGCTGACCCGGATCCTCATCACTCCGGATTCCGAGCCTGAAGATGAAAACAACGCATAAGTAACCCTAAAATCCACAGATATGGCAAAATCAGAAATATCTACCGCCGATGCCGCAGCCGCCAAGGCTCTGAGCAAAAAGAATTTCAAGGGTTACACCATGGAGGAGCTACGCTACCAGCGCGCTCTGGCAGCCCTGCGCAAGGAATTCTGCAAGTCCAAGGTGACACAGGGAGTACAGGACCTCAAGAACCCCTTCGGCAACTCAAAATCCGCCAAGGCGCTGCCACAAATCGGCACCTTGGTCAGCAAGGTCCCAGCGCTGGCATCCGCCGGTGGTGTCGGCAAGACAATACTGAAGACCGTTACAGGCCGTCTAAAGCCATTCGACTATATCATGGTGGGAATCTCACTGATTCCACCCACAATACGCCTGGTGAACAGATTACGCAAGAAGAAGAAAAAAGACAGTCCGAAGAACAATTGATCTCCATGTTTAGCCTCACTCCCTGCCTGCGGGGAGTTTTATTGTATCATCAAGTTTCATATACTGCACTATCCGAATCATGAGCAAGGACTATTACAAGGTTCGCATCGATGCCGAGCCATGCAATAACGACATAACCGACCTGGCCGCGGCATTCCTGGCCGACTGCGGGTTCGAGACATTCGAACCCGACCCGATGGGCCTGACGGCCTACCTCCCCGTGGACGCCACTGAGAATCCGGCGGCATTGGCCACCGAGACGCTGGAGGGATTCCCCATATTCACGCAGTTCACCATCACTTCGGAACGCGTCGAAGGCCGCGACTGGAACGAGGAATGGGAGAAGAACTACTTCAAGCCCATCGTGATCGAGGGCCGGTGCGTGATCCACAGCAGCTTCCACCATGACGTGCCGCATGCCGAGTACGATATCGTGATCGACCCCAAGATGGCCTTCGGCACCGGCCATCACCATACCACCAGCCGTATGACCGCATGGCTGCTGCAGGAGGACCTGGCCGGACGCTCGCTGATCGACATGGGCACCGGCACCGGCATCCTGGCCATCCTTGCCTCCATGCGCGGCGCCGAACCGGTGACCGGTGTCGAGATTGATTCCGGAGCCTGGGAGAACGCAGTGGAGAACGCGCGTCTGAACCACCGCGACATCACCATGCTCTGCGGCGACGCCTCGGCTCTGGCCGCGCTGCCGCCTGCCGACTTCTTCCTGGCCAACATCAACCGCAACATAATCCTGGCCGACCTGGAAAACTACGTACAGGCCCTGCGTCCAGGGGGCGTGATGCTGCTCAGCGGCTTCTACGACCACGACCTGCCAATGATCACCGAGGCGGCCACACGTCTTGGCTTGACATATACGGGCAAGAAACTATCTGACAACTGGTGCGCGGCACGCTTTGTCAAGGAATGAAGAATTCAAAATGCATAATGCATAATCAGCTACGCGGAGACTATAGCAGGGACATAGCGTTTTAATTAATAATTTTTAACAATAATTATTACGCTAAAATTTGCAATTTGACGTTGTGTGTTGTAATTTTGTGTTCGCAATTCAAACGCACTTCAACAACTCTAATAAAAACAGACAAGAACAGAAGTCCAAACCAAACCAAACTGCCTATAGAACACATTTACCCAACCAACAACAAAGCAGAATGGCAAACAACATGACCTTGACTGACGAGCAGCTTGTCAAGGCTTATGCGCAAGGTAACAACGAGGCATTCGATACGCTCCTGAAACGTCACCAAGACCGCATATTCAACTATATCCTCCGCATCATCAAGAACGAGGACGTAGCGAACGATATATTCCAGGAGACATTTGTCAAGGCCATACAGACCATCCGCCAGGGTCGGTACACGGAGAACGGCAAGTTCCCCGCCTGGATCTCGCGGATAGCGCATAACCTGATCATAGACTACTACCGTCAGGAAAAGTCGGAGAACCTTCAGTCCACCGACCTGACCGATGTGAACGTACTGAACCGCAAGGAACTGTGCGAGCAGACCATCGAGGACGTACTGATTTCCGACCAGATCAAGGCGGACGTCAAGATGCTGATCAAGGAGCTCCCCGAACTGCAGCGGCAGGTACTCATGATGCGTTACTATCAGTGCCTCAGCTTCAAGGAGATTGCCGAGATCACCGGCGTCAGCATCAATACCGCCTTGGGCCGCATGCGTTACGCAATCCTGAACCTGCGGCGCATCGCAAACGAGAAAGACATCGTATTGACCCTTTAAAAATCCAAACACCGCATTGGCGGCATATCCCCCAACCGGGATATGCCGCACTTTTTTATGTAATTTCTAACATTCTCCTAAAATATTTTTTGCACACATGACGTTATATATGTGTAATTTATAAAATCATATGCCATTCATGCCACTTAAATCCTTGATGCCTATGACCCACGAATACTCAACTAAAAAATCAGTAGACACAAAGAACAATATAATGAAAAAACCTAAGAAAACCACATTGTGTTTCATCCGGCAGTTCGCCCGTACATATGTGGTGGTCCAGGGTTGCTCGTTAGGTAATATGGTGATCAACTGACCCCGTTCTCAATGTAGCCCGCGCAGCTACCCTGCCAAATAAGGCTTCTTGAATCCCTCAGGACTCAAGAAGCCGATTTTGTTTTCATTTTTAATGGATTTTTTGTAAATTTGCAATTTTAACGGGGATTGTTGTCACAACAGTTCCCCCACTTGGATCATAACGACGTAATATCGACATAATATATTATGGACAACAATGTCAACGAGGAGATTCTGACCGAGGGCAACACGCCTGAGGAAGGTCTCAGTTTTGTAGAGCAGGAAATCAAGAATGACCTGGCGGCCGGAAAGAACGGAGGACGTCTCAACACCCGTTTCCCGCCCGAGCCCAACGGCTATCTACACATCGGTCATGCCAAGGCATTCATCATGGACTTCGGCGCGGCCGAGAAATTCGGAGGCACCTGCAACCTCCGCTTCGACGACACCAATCCCCAGAAGGAGGACACCGAGTACGTGGAGGCCATCAAGGAGGACATCCACTGGCTGGGTTACGACTGGGGCGACCGTCTATACTACGCCTCGGACTATTTCCCCCAGCTGTACGACCTGGCCAAACGCCTGATCCGCGAGGGAAAGGCTTATGTGGACGAGCAGACCAGCGAGCAGATCGCCCAGCAGAAGGGCACGCCCACCACACCCGGTACGGCATCGCCCTACCGTGACCGTCCAGTAGAGGAGAACCTCGACCTGTTCGAGCGCATGAACGCCGGCGACTTCGACGAGTGCTCAATGGTGCTTCGCGCCAAGATCGACATGGCCTCGGACAACATGCACTTCCGCGACCCGATCATGTACCGCATCATCAAGACGCCACACTGGCGCACCGGAACCACCTGGAAGGTATACCCCATGTACGACTTCGCGCACGGCCAGAGCGACTACTTCGAAGGCGTGACCCACTCCATCTGCACACTGGAGTTCGTGCCTCACCGTCCGCTTTACGAGTACTTCGTCCGCGAGCTGGCCGACGAGTCTTACTGTCCGCGTCAGATCGAGTTCAACCGACTCAACCTGACCTACACAGTGATGAGCAAGCGCAAGCTCCTGCAGCTGGTCAAGGAGGGCCTCGTGGCCGGATGGGACGACCCCCGCATGCCCACCCTGCGCGGCCTGCGACGTCGCGGCTATACACCGTCGTCGATCAAGAACTTCATAAACCGAATCGGCTACACCAAGTATGAGGCACTGAACCACATCGAGCTGCTTGAGCATTCCGTTCGCGAAGACCTCAATGCCACCGCGACACGCGTCAGCGTGGTCCAGAATCCCGTCAAGCTCATCCTGGACAACTATCCCGAGGGGCAGACCGAGATGATGGAGATGGAGAACAATCCCGAGAATCCCGCCGAGGGCACCCATCAGATGCCGTTCACCCGCGAGCTCTGGATCGAGCGCGAGGACTTCATGGAGAACCCGCCCAAGAAGTTCTTCCGCATGTCGCCCGACAAGGAGGTACGTCTCAAGGGCGCCTACATCGTGAAGTGCACAGGCGTCGTGAAAGATACCGACGGCAACATCACCGAGATACACGCCACCTACGACCCCGAGACCCGCAGCGGTCTCCCCGGAGCCGACCGCAAGGTGAAGGGTACACTGCACTGGGTCAGTGTCCCCACAGCCACACGCGCCGAAATCCGCGACTACGACCGTCTGTTCGCAGTCGAGAACCCCGGCGCCGAGGAGGGAGACTTCCGCGAGCTGCTGAATCCCGACTCGCTGAAGGTGCGCGACAACGCCATGATCGAGCCCTGGCTGGCCCAGCGCATCAACGCAGGCGACCATTACCAGTTCCAACGCCTGGGCTACTATGTAGTCGACAAGGACTCCACTCCGGACCTTCCCGTCTTCAACAAGACCGTCGGCCTGAAGGATGCCTGGGCCAAGATCCAGAAGAAAGGCTGAGCACAGGCCTTCCTCACAGTTGCAATCAATGGAAAAAATGTGCCGCATTACCCGTATGCATAGGGACGCTTTTAAATTCTCATAGCGTTAGTGTTGGTTTGATTATGCATCGCAGAGGCGATGCCCCTATGTTAAGCTACTGAGCCGGTAATGCGGCACATTCTTTTCATTCCAATATTCATATCATGTTCAGTAAGGAAACATATGTTCAGCGTCGAGCTGAACTCAAGAAACGTGTCGGGTCTGGACTCCTGCTGTTCCTGGGCAACGACGAGTGCGGCATGAACTATGCCGACAACACCTACAACCACCGTCAGGACTCGACGTTCCTCTATTACTTCGGCCTTCCCTTCGCCGGGCTGGCCGCTATGATCGACATTGACAACGACCGTGAGATAATCTTCGGCGACGAGTTGACCATCGACGACATCGTATGGATGGGCACGCAGCCAACGCTCCACGAGAAGGCGCACAGCGTCGGCGTTGACTCCGTCCTCCCCACGGCGCAGCTACGCGATGTCCTGGACAAGGCCCGCGCCTCCGGACAGACCGTACGCTATCTTCCCACCTACCGTCCCGAGCATCAGATCAAGCTGTGGCGTCTGCTGGACGTTAAACCCGGCGACGAGAAGCCGTCGGTCGAGTTCATCCGCGGCGTCGTGGACATGCGCAACCACAAGACTCCCGAGGAAATCGCCGAGATCGAGAAGGCATGCGACGTCACAGCCGACATGCACATAGCCGCGACCGAAGCTATCCAGCCCGGAATGCACGAGTACGAGATCGCAGCACTGATTGAGTACACCGCCGCCAAGAACAACTGCACCCTTTCCTTCCCGACCATCTGCACCGTCCACGGCGAGACGCTCCACAACCACTACCACGGCAACGTCATCAAGCCCGGCGACATGGTGCTGATCGATGCCGGTGCCGAGCGTTCCTCTGGATACGCCGGCGACATGTCGTCCACCATCTGCGCAGGCAAGACGTTCACCCCACGCCAGAAGAGCATCTACGACATCCAGGTGGCCTCGCATCTGGCCGCCGTCGACATGCTGGCTCCCGGCGTGCCGTTCCTGAAGGTCTACGAGCGCGCCGCAGAAGTGATCTGCGCCGGAATGAAGGACCTGGGCATCCTGAAGGGTGATTCCGCCGAGGCCGTCGCAGCCGGAGCGCACGCCATGTTCTTCCAGTGCGGCCTGGGCCACATGATGGGCCTCGACGTGCACGACATGGAGAATCTGGGCGAGGTCTACGTCGGCTATGACGGCAAGCCCAAGAGCACGCAGTTCGGCCGCAAGTCGCTGCGTCTGGCACGTCCGTTGGAGGAAGGCTTCGTGCTGACCATCGAGCCGGGGGTGTACTTCATCCCCGAGCTGATCGACCTGTGGCGCGGCGAGGGTCGCTTCACCGACTTCATCAACTACGACGAACTCGACAAATGGCGTGACTTCGGCGGAATCCGCAACGAGGAGGACTATCTGATCACGGCCAACGGCTCACGCCGTCTGGGCAAGAAAATACCCCTTACCACCGAGGAAGTCGAAGCTCTGCGCAAATAACGATCACGCATGACCCAATCCGCGAAATCAATCACGCTCGGCTCCATCGCCGTGCTGAGCTGGTCCACGGTCGCCACGGCCTTCAAGATCGCCCTGATTCACCTGACGGTCTTCCAGATGGTACTGGTGGCAAGCCTCTCGGCCCTGGCCATATTCACCGTCTGGATGTGCATGTGCCGGTCATGGGGCGAGTTGCGCAGGCTTACAACGGCTCTCTGGAGCCGTTTCGCAATCCTGGGACTCATCTCCCCTGTGGCTTACTATCTGGTGCTGTTCGCCGCCTACGACTACCTTCCCGCGCAGATAGCACAGCCTGTCAACTACTTCTGGCCTATACTGCTCACCGTGATGCTTGCCGTGATCTCGCACAAGGCAATCCCCGCCGTCAAGTATATAGGCATGGCCGTGTCGCTTGCCGGAGTGGCGGCGATCTCGATTGGAGGCAAGGGCATCACAGGATCCGTCTCGATATTGGGACTGATCCTATGCTTCGGCAGCGCCTTCCTCTGGGCCACATACTGGATTGTCAACGACAGCGTCAAGGACAAGGTCAGCGAGGGTACCTCCCTGTTCCTGACCTTCCTGTTCGGCTCCATCTATCTGGGAATCGGCGCGCTGTTCATGCCGAGGTCCGCCATGAATGCCGCCGGACTACTGTCAGGAATGTATATCGGAGCGTTCGAGATGGGAATTCCGTTCATCTGCTTCGGTCTGGCCATACGCCACACCGACAACCCGGCGCTGATCAACCAGATGTGCTACCTGGCGCCCTTCCTGTCGCTGTTCTTCATCTCGCTGGTCCTGCATGAGCCCATCATGCCCACCACATACCTGGGGCTGGCTTTGATAGTCGCCGGACTGGTCTACAACCAGTACTTCGCCGGACGTCATATCGGCCGCAAGGTCGCCGACTGACCAGTCACCTCATTACGCAAAGCGCACCCGCCGGAATCCGGCGGGTGCGCTTTGCCTTATCCTTACTGCGGACGGTCAGTCCTCCTCTCCCTTGTCGATCAGGTTGGCCATCGCCTGGTTGGTACGGTCGTATTTGGCGCCTAAGTCCGTCAGCTTGCGGCACGTCTTGGCGACGCTCTGCTGACCGTCCCACAGCTTGGCGTAGGCGTCGTCAAAGCATTTCTGCGCCGTGCCCAATGCGTTTCCAGCCTTCTGCATGTGACCTAAGAACAGACGCATGCGGTCCATCATCTCGCCCGCCAGTCGGAATATCTCGGCATGGTTCTCGGCCTGCGCCTGCTGGCGCCAGTTCAGGTCGATTATCTTAAGCGCGGCGTACAGCGTCTGCTCGTCGGCTATGTACACACGCTTCTCCATCGCCTCGCGCCACAGCGACGGCTCACGCTGCGTGGCGACATACAATGCCTGCGTCACCGGCACGAACATGATCACATAGTCCAGCGCTCCCTTCAGATGTCCCGAATAGTCCTTACGTACCAGCTCCTTGACATGGCTCTTCAGGCTGTTCACATGCTCGGTCAGGAAACGTTCCCGCTCGGCCTGAGTCTGCGCCTCGTTGTAACTGAAGAAGGCCGTCAGCGACACCTTGGAATCCACCACCACGTCATGTCCCGGCTCGATATGAAGTATCACGTCCGGCTGCAGCGCGTTGCCGCCGTCGCCCAACACCTTGCGCCCCCCCTCGTCGCGTATGAACTCCTGCACGTCGAAGTGTATCCCCTGCTTCATGCCTGTGCTTTCCAGCAGCTCCGTCAGTATCCGTTCGCCCCACTGGCCCTGGCTCTTGTTGCTGAGCGTCAACGCGCTCACAAGTTTGTCGGCGCTCTCCCTGGCCCTCATGCTCTGCTCCAGCACGCTCTTGATGCCCTGCTGCAGCTGGCCGTTGAATCCGGCGTTCCGCGCGGTGTTCTCCTTCACTGCTTCCTGCATGCTGAGTATGTCGCGCTGCAGAGGCTCCATGATTCCGGCCAGCTTCTCCTGGCTCAGCGCGGCGAACTCCGCCTGACGGTCGCGAAGCAGCTGACGGGTACTGTTCTGCACTTCCTGCTTCATCAGCGCGACGGTCTCCTGGAACCGGGCGTTCATCTGGTCGGCGGTCTCGCGGTTATGCCGCTCTATTCCTTCCAACATCGCGTCGTAATGCTCGCGGGCATCCTGACGCGCCTGCGTCTTGGCCTGCGCCACGCGCGCGTCGGCCGTCTGGCGTCCGCGCAGCGTTCCCGACAGGAATCCAATGGAAAGTCCCAGCAGCAATGCCGCCAGGACTATGATTATCGTTACTGTCGTCGTCATCAATCCTCCTCGGTCTCAAGCTCCACATCGAAACCCTCCAGGAAATCCAGTGTCTTGCGGATGTAGTCCGCCATCACCACGTCCTCGCGCACGAACGGCACGGCCTTGCGGTACTCGGCCATCACCTTCTCGATGTAGGGCGACGACTTCAGCGGACGGCGGAAGTCGATTCCCTGCGCGGCGTTCATCAGCTCGATTGCGGCGATGATCTTCAGGTTGTCGATTATCTTATGCAGCTTGGTCGCGGCGTTGGCGCCCATCGACACCAGGTCCTCCTGGCCGTTGCTGCTCACTATGGAGTCGCACGATGCAGGCCATGCGTACATCTTGTTCTGGCTCACCATCGAGGCGGCGGCATACTGCGGGATCATGAATCCGGAGTTCAGTCCGGGATGTGCCACCAGGAACTCAGGCAGACCGCGCTGGCCGTCGATCAGCTGCGCCACGCGGCGCTCGGAGATGTTGCCTAACTCATGCAGCGCCACACCCATGTAGTCGAACGCCAGTGCCAGCGGCTCGCCGTGGAAATTACCGCCCGACACCACCATGTCCTCGTCGGGATATACCGTGGGATTGTCCGTCACGGAATTGATCTCCACATGCAGCACATCGGTGACGTGCAGCATGGCGTCCTTGATGGCACCGTGCACCTGCGGGATGCAGCGGAACGAGTAGGGATCCTGCACGTGCTGCTTGGGCTGGGCTATGATCTCGCTCCCCTTCAACAGCTGGCGGAACACTTTGCCCGTCTCGATCTGGCCCTTGTGGGGACGCACCTGCTGGATGCAGTCCCAGAACGGCTCGATGCGGCCGTCGAACGCCTCGAGCGACATCGCGCCGAACAGATCGAAGCAGTTCACCATATGCCAGCCGTCGATCAGCGCCTTGATGCCGTTGGCGCTCATGTACTGCGTGCCGTTCAGCAGGGCCAGTCCCTCCTTGGACTGCAGCTTGATGGGCTGCCAGCCCATGATGTCCAGCACCTGGCGCGCAGGCTTGCGCTCACCCTTGTACCATACCTCGCCCTCGCCGATCAGCGGCAGGAACAGGTTGGCCAACGGCGCCAGGTCACCCGACGCGCCCAGCGAGCCACGGTCGTTCACCACGGGCAGTATGTCGTTGTTGTACATGTCCAGGATTCGCTCCACAGTGCATACCTGCACGCCGCTGAAGCCCATCGACAGCGCGTGGGCCTTGAGCAGAAGCATCAGCTTCACTATTTCCGTGCTTACCGGGACGCCCACGCTGCAGCTGTGACTCTTCACCAGGTTCTCCTGCAGCGTCGACAGCTCGTCGCGGCTGATATGCTTGTCGCACAGCGAGCCGAAACCAGTCGTCACGCCGTAGATGGGCACGGTGTTCTCGTCCGTCTTCTTGTCAAGATACTCGCGGCAATGCTGGATCTTGCGACGTGCCGTCTCCGACAGTTTCAGTACTGTCCCGCTCTTCAATATCTGTTCGATCAGACCGTAGTGCAGGTCCGAGCTTCCTATTTCGTAAACTTTCAATTCGTGTCTCATGGTTGTTCTTCGTATTAAATTACTTAGTCACTCTGACTTACGACTTAAATCACCTTGCCGTTTTTGATTACGGCATCGACCGTGTTCATGCCTACATAGTAGGGCAAGCAGGACAGCGTGTCGAAATGCAGTATCAGCAGGTCGGCCTGTTTGCCGGCTTCGATACTGCCTATGCGGTCCGCGCGGTCCACGGCGGCCGCGCCGTTCAGCGTCAGCGCCGTCAACGTCTCCTCCACGCTCATGCCCATGTAGATGCAGGCCAGCGCGATGGTCAGCGGTATCGAGCCGCTGAAACACGACCCTGGATTCAGGTCAGTGGCCAGCGCCACGGCCGCCCCGGCGTCGATGAACTTACGTGCCGGCGCGTACGGCTCCTTCAGCGCGAAGGCCGTCAGCGGAAGCAGGGTAGCCACCGTTCCGGCCTCGGCCATGCGGCGGATGCCTTCGTCGCTGACATGCAGCAGATGGTCGGCCGACACGGCTCCCATCTCGGCGCCCAGCTCGGCTCCCCCCAGCTGCACTATCTCGTCGGCATGGAGTTTCAGTTTATAGCCCAGGTCCCTGGCGGCCTGCAGATAGCGCCGAGAGTCCTCGATCTCGAAGACATTCTTCTCAGTGAAGATGTCGGCGAATTCCGCAAGTTCCTTTGCCTCGGGCAGCGTCTCGCGGATCATCAGGTCCACATACTCCGCGGTGCGTCCGGCATATTCCTTCGGCACGGCATGGGCGCCCAAGAAAGTGGACACAACATCCACCTTGCGTTCGGGATCATCGGCCAGAGCCTTGATGACGCGCAGCATCCGCAGCTCCGTCTCGGTGTCGAGTCCGTAACCGCTCTTGGCCTCAACGGTGGTGACGCCCATCTGGCTCATCTCCTCCAGGAACCATTCGGCCTTGTCGCGCAGCTCTTCCTCACTGGCCTCGCGGGTGGCGTTGACTGTCGACTGTATGCCGCCGCCACGCTCCATTATGCTCATGTAGGTATCCCCCTTCAGCCGCCAGCCGAACTCGTCGGGACGGTAGCCTCCAAAGATAAGGTGCGTGTGGCTGTCGACGAATCCCGGTATCACGGCACGTCCGATGGCGTCCATGTAGACCTCCTCGTCGGCCGAATCGTCCTGCTGAGGCAACTCCGAATCCGGGCCGACCCAGCGGATCACGCCATCCTCTATTACGATTCCGGCTTTCTCGATATGCAGTATCTCGCCCATCTCCGCACCCTTGCGGGCCGTGGTGCCCACAGGGGTGTAGAGGTTGGCGTTCGTTATCACGAGTCGTTTCATAGGTCGCCCATCATTTGTCAATGACTGAGTTCACCACTTCCAGCACCTCCGTCTCGCGGCGGATTGCGGTCGCGGCGATGTCGGCGGCCTCCTTCAGGAGCTTGTCGGCCTGCTCGCGGTCCTTGAGTCCGGAGGCGTTGATGCGTACGTTCAGGTAAGCGCCGAGCACAGCGGCACGTGCGGCCAGTGCACCAACTCCGGCATCCGATACCGACGCGGGGTTGCCGTTACGGGCCATAGCCTCGGCAAGGTCGAATACCTTGGCGGATTCGCGCATGGTGCGCAGCGGCACCTCGGTGGCGTACAGGGTTGCCTCCTGCAGCGCGGCGGCGCGGGCTGCCTTCTCCTCGGCCGTGCCCTTGGGCATGGCGAAGACGGCCATGATGCGGTTGAACGCCTCGGTGTCCTCGTCGACCAATGCCATCAGCCTGGTCATGATCTCGCGGCCACGCACCGCCTGGTCGGAGAATTCCTCCCAGCGGTCGTCCCAGCCGGCCTTATGAGCCGACAGGTTGGCAACCATCGTGCCCAACGCGGCACCCAATGCACCCATATATGCGGAGATGGAGCCGCCGCCGGGAGCGGGACTCTCGCTCGCCGTCTCGTCGGCGAATCCGGTCACGGTCATGTCCACCAGGCGCTTATCGGGCTTGGCAAGCATGTCCTCGATTATCTTCTCCTCAGCCTTGAAGGGCTTCAGGTCGTCCAGACCCATCGACTTGACGGCGATCTTGACGATCTCCTCCTCGGGGATACCGAGCGACCGCTGCTGCATGCGCAGGTAGTGGCGGCCGGCGTCCAGTATGGCCGACTTGGGAACAAGTCCCACGATCTCGGTGCCTGTGACGCGCAGTCCGCGGGCGGCGGCGGCGCGGCAGACCTCGTCGAACGCCACATGCAGCGGCGTGGCCTTCATGTCGGTGATGTTCATCGACACCTGGGCGATGCCGTACTCATCAATGTACCATCCTATGGCTTTGGTTCCCTTGAGCGTGCCGGGTATCATTATGGTGTTGCCGTTCTCGTCCTTCAGCGGTTTGCCGGTCAGCTTGCCCCCCTCGCGCTTGGGACGTCCCTTCTCGCGCACGTCGAACGCTATGGCGTTGGCGCGGCGCGTCGAGGTGGTGTTCAGGTTGAAGTTCACGGCAATCAGGAAGTCGCGTGCGCCCACGGCTGTGCAGCCTGTCCGTGCGACCTCGTCGTCCCAGGAACGGTCGCCGAAGTCGGGACCCTTACCGGGCTTGCCCATGCGTTCGGGCAGCCCCTCGTACTCACCCTCGCGGCAGACGGCCAGGTTCTTGCGCTCGGGTGTATATGCCGATGCCTCGTAGCAGTAGCACGGGATGTTCAGCTCCGTCGCGGCACGCTCCGCTAACTTGCGGGCCAGCTCGCCGCACTCCTCTAATGTGATGCCCGACACGGGAATCAGCGGAAGCACGTCGGTGGCGCCCATACGGGGATGCGCTCCGTGATGCGTGCGCATGTCAATCACCTCGGCGGCCTTGCGCATGCCGGCTATCGCCGCATCGCATACAGCCGCAGGCTCTCCCACAAAGGTCACGACCGTGCGGTTCGTGGCCTCGCCCGGGTCTATGTCCAGTATCCGAACGTCGCCACCGGCCTCGATGGCCTTTACAATCTCGTCTATCTTCGCCTTGTCGCGTCCCTCCGAAAAGTTCGGAACGCATTCTATAAGTTGTTTCATCTTATCGTACCGATTTTCAGAGGTTTTTATCCAGTAATGTCTCATCCACCAGGAAGGGTTCCGTAATCATGAAGCCGTTGTCCGACTGGGTGTCGTTCCACTCGCGGACGGTGTCCATGGCATTCTTGTTGCGGGCCCAACTGCGGCGCGCAACACCGCCCATCACGTCCCACAGCATCGCCTTCTTCAGTATCTCATCCACGCGCTCCGAACCGTCGCACACCATGCCGAAGCCGCCGTTAATGGCCTTTCCGATACCCACGCCGCCACCGTTGTGCAGCGCCACAAGGCTCATGCCGCGCGCGCAGTTGCCTGCAAAGCACTGCACGGCCATGTCGGCCATCACGTTCGAGCCGTCCTTGATGTTCGACGTCTCGCGGAACGGCGAGTCGGTACCGCTGACATCGTGGTGGTCACGCCCCAGCATGATCGGACCGACCTCGCCGTTGCGGACCATCTCGTTGAACTTCAGTGCTATCTTCAGGCGTCCCATGGCGTCCTGGTACAGGATACGGGCCTGCGTGCCCACGACCAGTGCGTTCTTCTCCGCGTCGCGAATCCAGTTGTAGTTGTCGCGGTCCTGGCCGCGGCGGTTCGGG
Source organism: Bacteroidales bacterium (assembly GCA_019416425.1). Classification (GTDB taxonomy): domain Bacteria; phylum Bacteroidota; class Bacteroidia; order Bacteroidales; family Muribaculaceae; genus Lepagella. Next base: position 59,557 of record DXXK01000073.1, on the reverse strand, counting down.
TCGATGCACTCCATGGCGGCATGGTCGGTCTTGACCAGGTCCTCATGCTTGCCGCTGAGGCATACCCAGCGGAAGGGACCGTAGCCGTAGTCGAACAGCATCGGGCCCATGATGTCCTCCACATAGCTGGGCCAGATGAAGCCGTCCTTGTCATCCTCGCCGTTGCGCGATATCTCCTTCTCACCGGAATCGTAGACCGCCTTCATGAAGGCGTTGCCGTAGTCGAAGAAGTATGTGCCGCGGGCCACCAGTTCCTTGACGGCCTCGAAGTGGCGCTTCAGCGACGCGTCCACCTCCTTGCGGAACTGCTCCGGATCCTCGTGCAGCATCCGGGTGCGCTCCTCGAAGGTCAAGCTCACCGGGCAGTAGCCTCCGTCGTACACGGCATGGCAGCTGGTCTGGTCGCTCAGCAGCTCGATCTTATTGTCATGCTTCACGGCATATTCCAGCAGGTCAACCACATTGCCGTGGTAGGCTATGGAGATGGGGCGTTTCTCGGCCATTGCCTCCTGGGCCATACGGAACGCCTCAGGGATGGAGTCGGTCACTTCCGACACCCAGCCCTGGTTCTTGCGGGTGTCGATGCGCGACTGGTCCACCTCTGCTATGATTGCCGCGGCGCCGGCTATCTCAGCCGCCTTGGGCTGTGCGCCGCTCATGCCGCCCAGACCGGACGACACGAATATGTGGCCGCGCAAGTCGCCGTCTTCGGGAACGCCCAATTTCATGCGGCCGGCGTTCAGGATGGTGTTGAACGTTCCGTGGACTATACCCTGCGGTCCGATGTACATCCAGCCACCCGCCGTCATCTGGCCGTAGTTGGCCACGCCAAGCTGCATCGCCTCGTGCCAGTCATGCTGGTTGTCGAACATGCCTACCATCATGGCGTTGGTGATTATGACGCGCGGCGCGTCCGGACGCGAGGGGAACAGGCCCAACGGATGGCCGGACTCCATCACCAGGGTCTGGTCGTCGGTCAGTTCCTCCAGGTATTTCTTGATCAGGCGGTACTGCAGCCAGTTCTGTGCCACCTGGCCGGTCTCGCCGTATGTGGTAAGCTCGTAGGGGTATAAGGCCACGTCGAAGCTCAGGTTGTTGTCGATCATCACCTGGAACGCCTTTCCGGCCGTGCATTTACCCTTGTATTCGTCGATGGACTTTGCCTTCAGGTCGCCCTCGGGGCGGAAGCGGTAGGCGTAGATGCGGCCGCGGGTGCGCAGTTCCTCCAGGAACTCGGGAATGGCTTGCTCGTGCAGCTCCGGCGGCAGATAGCGCAGCGCGTTCTTCAGCGCCGTGCGCGTCTTGGCCTCGTTAAGCGTGTAGCCGCGGTCCGGAGCGCGGCGGATGCCTTCCTGGAACTTCGGCATCTCCGGCCATTCGGCATCAAGTGTGATTCTCTTCATGGTGTATGGTTTATGGTTGTTATTTCCTTGTTTTATCTCGCAGTTCAGACAACATCGAACTATTATCTGCGAATTTAGTCATTTTCCGCCAAACTGCAAAATTTGATTATACCATATTACCCGACCTGTAAGGACATGCCTTCGACATGTTGGATTTTTTAGACCATAGAACCAAAGAACCAGAGGCCACGCAGTGGTTTTTATTCATACTGCGTAGCTTCTGGCCCTGTGGATCTCTGGTCTATATATGACCTATGTCTCTGGTCTATTTTGTGTAGAAATCGATGACGCGGTTCAGCGCGCGGTCGCATGCCGGGCAGAACGTCGGCCATGTGTTGTTGCGCATGCGGCACTCGTCCGCCGGACGGTACACACCCTTCGACGTGTATCCTCCTCCCTCGAAGGCGCCCAGCGGATACTTATCCTTCTTCGGCACCGGCGTCGGCACCGGCGTGCCGGGCTTCAGCATATCCTTCCACTTGCTGTCGAAGTCCACCAGTGTCGTGATGTTCGGCTCCCACGGCTCAACGTCCAATGGATACGAGCCCGACATCACGTCGTCGTCATAGAAATACTCATCGGCCAGGCCGCCGAAACCGTGGCCGAACTCATGCACGCACACCACTGTGAACGTCTCGTGGGCCGCCGTGGTCAGCGTGTAGCTGTTGTATATGCCGCCACCGCCGTACGACGATGCGTTGGCCAGCACGATGATGTTCTCGTAAGGCACGCCCGTCAGCGCGTCGTGCATCGCGCTCTCGCGCGGAGCTGTCAGGTAACGGTCCGAGTAGAAAGTGCTGTAATGAGAGCCGAGCAAGGTGTTGCGCCAGTCGTTCCGCTTCGGCGTGCTCACGCCACTCTCTGCCGACTCCGAGCCTACCCCCCAGAAGTTGAAATCCTTCTGCCGCGACCTGAACGGCTCGTGGCTGAACACGGCGTCCACCACCTTCTGCGCCTGCTCGAAGAACTTTCCCATCTCCGGCTTGGTGTAACCCTCGGCCATGATCACGATGTCGATGGCGTCCTTCGGGTCGCCGCCATGATGCAGCTCGCGCACCTCGTAGGGCGTCCTGGGCTTCTGCGCCACTAAGACGTCGTCCGGACGGTAGCGGTGTCTGTTGCGCGACACCGGTTTATGGTACTTGTCAAGCAGCTCGATGGTGACGTTGGTCTCCCCCTTTGGCAGGGGCACCAGGAAGGAGTTCTCGAACGCCTTGTTGGTTTCCCGCGCCTCGTCGGTGGCCTGCCATTCGCTGAACAGCGTCGAGAAGGGATGACGGTAGATGGTGTCGCCGGTGGGGACGTCGGTCATGGTAATGATGCCGTTGCCGATGTAGGGCAGCGCCGCAAGGTTATGCCGGCGTCCGAACCATCCGGGTGTCTTGGACTGCGATTTGATATATACCGAGCTGTTGTCGGCGTTGCCCGCCAGCACATAGTCCAGCCGCAGCGTCGAGTCATTGAACACCCGGTCGAACTCGACCCTCTTCTGCGCCGTGGTTTGTATTGCCATCTTCTGGGCGGCAGCCGGTGCTGCCGCCCACGTCCCTAATGTCATGAAGCCGCCCAGGGCCGCCACCATAAATTTCCGTCTCATGTCCTTCAAGTTGGTTAACCCCGCAAATTTAATAAAAATCCCCGACAAACAAAAAAATCACGGCGTTGCCGTGATTTTATGCCCAATGTGTAATGCGGAGCCATTACGTATTGAATCAGATGGCTGAGCGGATCACGCCGCGCTGAGAGTTGTTGATGAAGTCGACAATCTCGTCGCGCATGGGATTCTCGGGGATGCGCTCCTTGATCAGCTTTACGGCGTTGGTTACGTTGAGGTCACTGAGATACAGCAGACGGTAAGTGTCGGCAATGATCTTGATGTCCTCCTCGCTGAAGTTGTTGCGATGCAGGCCGATGGAGTTAAGGCCTACGTATGATATAGGCTCGCGCGCTGCCTTGACGAAAGGAGGAATGTCCTTGTTGACCAGCGCGCCTCCCTGGAGCATGATGTTGCGGCCCAGATGACAGAACTGGTGTATCAGACTGCCGCCACCGATCACGGCGGCATCGTCAATCTGCACCTCGCCGCCGATCTGGCATGCGTTGCTGATCACCACGCGATTGCCCACCACGCAGTCGTGGGCGATGTGGGTGTAGGCCATCAGCAGACAGTTCTGACCCACGACGGTCTTGCCCTTGGCTGCGGTGCCGCGGTTCACGGTGACGCACTCACGCAATGTGGTGCCGTCGCCGACGAAGGCGTTGGTGTACTCGCCGCGGAACTTCAGGTCCTGCGGGATGGCGGCCACGACGGCGCCCGGAAAGATGGTGACGCCATCGCCGATACGGGCGCCGGGAAATATGGTCACGTTGCCGTAGATGTTGCAGTTGTCGCCGATCTCGACATCATCGTAGATGGTGGTGAAGTCGCCGATGCTGGTGTTGCTGCCGATCCTGGCGTCTTTGCTTACATTATATAAGGATCCCATAATTTTCTAAGTGATTGTTACTTGTTCTTGATGATCTGGGCCATGAACTCGGCCTCGCAGACAACCTTCTCTCCGACGAATGCGTAACCCTTGACAATGGCGCAGCCGCGACGAATCTCGGTCTGCAGCGCCACGTGCAGCTTGAGCGTGTCACCGGGGACGACCTTCTGACGGAACTTAACGTTGTCGATCTTCAGGAAGTATGTTGAATATTTCTCAGGCTCGTCCAGGAAATTGAGTACCAGGACGCCGGCGGTCTGCGCCATGGCTTCCACCTGAAGGACACCGGGCATGACAGGCTCGCTGGGGAAATGTCCCTGGAAGAAGGGCTCGTTGACGGTGACGTTCTTGACGGCTACGGCGTGCTTCTTGTCGATCTCGATAATCTTATCGATCAGCAGGAAGGGGAAGCGGTGCGGTATGCGATCGCGTATGCCGTTGATGTCGATGACTGGAGCCAGGTTAGGGTTGTAGAGAGGTGCCTGCATCTCGGTGTGCTTCACCTCATGGCGCACCATGCGGGTGAACTTGTTGTTGACTGTGTGTCCGGGACGGATAGCGACGACGCGGCCCTGGATGGGACGGCCGATCAAGGCCAGGTCGCCGATCACGTCGATCAGCTTGTGGCGCGCGGGCTCGTTGTCCCATGCCAGTGGCTTGGGATTGATGTAGCCCAACTTGTCGAGATGCATGTGCTCAACGCCCATCACGTCGCAGAGGTTATCGATGGTCTTCTGGTCGACGGGCTGGTCGTAGATTACGATAGCGTTGTCCAGGTCGCCCCCCTTGATGAGGTTATGCTCGACGAGCGCGGCGATCTCGCGCACGAACACGAACGTGCGGGCGCCAGCCACCTCTTGCTTGAAGTCGGCCAGGTCGTCGAGAACGGCGAACTGGTTGGGCAGCACGGGCGAGTTGTACTCCACCATGCACTCCACGCTGAAACCCGAGTCGGGATAGATGGTCAACATGGAGCCCGTCGCCTCGTCGCGGAACTGTTTCTTCTCCTTAATAATATAAAAGTCCTTGTCGGCGTTCTGCTCCTCCAGACCGACACGTTCGATCTGGTCGACATACACCATTGCACTGCCGTCCAGGATGGGAACCTCGGGACCGTTGACCTCGATCATGACATTGTCGACGCCGGCTGCGTAGAGGGCCGCCATGGCATGCTCGATGGTGCTGACGGTGACGTCCTTGCGACCGATGACGGTGCCGCGCGTGGTCTCCACCACATTCTCGGCCACAGCGTCGATCACCGGCTGGTCAGGCAGGTCGACACGTTTGAACTTATATCCTGTATTCTCGGGCGCCGGGAGGAAAGTTGCCTTGAGCATCAGTCCAGAGTGCAGTCCTTTGCCCTCGACCGAGAACGGAGCCTTTAAGGTTAATTGATTCATAATTATTGTGTGCTTTAATTGTTTCTCTTGAACAGGTCCTGAAGGCGGTTGATGTACACCTGGTTCTTCATGAACTGGCGGGCATCCTGGGCTGGGGTGCCGAGCATACGCTTGTCGCTTCCAACGTTTGAGTGGATACCGCATTGGGCTCCGAGGCCGTTGCGGTCGCCCACGGTGATGTGTCCGGCGATACCGACCTGGCCGCCGACCTGATTGTAGCTGCCGACATGGGTAGATCCGGCAACTCCGGACTGAGCGGCGAATACATTGTACTCTCCCAGCACCACGTTATGACCGATCTGGATCAGGTTGTCAAGCTTGGTTCCGCGACCCACACGTGTGGCGCCGAATGTGGCACGATCGATTGTGGTGTTGGCGCCGATCTCGACATCATCGGCAATCTCGACAACACCGATCTGGGGAATCTTTTCGTAGCTTCCATCGGCACATGGAGCGAAGCCGAATCCGTCGGCACCGATGACGCAACCGCTATGGAGGATGCAGTTGCGGCCGATGCGGCAGCCCTCGTAGACGCGGACACCGGCACGCAGCACAGTGCCGTCGCCGATATGGACGCCGTCACCGACGTAAACCTGGGGGTAAATGCGGACTCCCCGGCCGATGACAACACCGCGGCCGATATAGGAGAACGCGCCGACATAGGCATCCTCGGGAACCTCGACGCCATCAGCGATGAAGCAAGGCTGCTCGATGCCATGGGGCACCGACTTCTGCGCCTGGAAGGCGTTGAGCAGGTCGGCCAACGACTTGTAGGGATCCTTGACGCGTATCACTGCGGTGACTTCCGCACCCTCCGTGTCAAAATCATCACTGACCAACACGGCCGACGCCTTGGTGCTATGGATAAAATGCGAATATTTTGGGTTGGCGATAAACGTGATGTCGCCCTGTTTCGCCTCTTCGATCTTGGCAAAACCGGTAATCTCAACGTCGGCGTCACCCTCCACACGTCCATTCGTCATGGACGCGATGACTTGCGGTGTTATCTTCATTATCGTGCTTATTTCGGCACAAAATTAACATTTTTTTCTGACTTACCCAAAAATACGGGAGTTAAACGGCATTTTGCTTAAGTTTTAACCATCTTTAAGAGGCCGTGACGCAACAACATGTTATTTTTTGGTTGCAATCTCGTTTTTTTTTCACTACTTTTGCACTCGGATACCAAGAAGCAGTCGGTTGGTTGGAGACTGAACCCAAAGCGGCTGCCGGACAGGTATCCCACCTGATAATGAATATAACCAAAACCTAAATATAAATAATCGATGGAAATCTCACACATTGAACACATCGGTATAGCCGTGCCTAACCTGGCCGAGGCTATCAAGTACTACGAGGACATCCTGGGTCTGAAGTGCTACAAGCAGGAAGTCGTGGAGGACCAGAAAGTGACGACAGCCTTCTTCAAGGTAGGCGACACCAAGATCGAGCTTCTGGAGGCCACAAGTCCCGACAGCACCATCGCGAAGTTCATCGAGAAGAACGGAGGCCGCGGCGGCATGCACCACATGGCGTTCGCCGTCGAGGATGGCGTAGCCAACGCGCTGAAAGAGTGCGAGGACAAGGGAATCAAGCTGATCGACAAGGCTCCGCGCAAGGGCGCCGACGGTCTGCAGATTGCGTTCCTGCACCCCAAGTGCACCGAGGCCGTACTGACCGAGCTCTGCGAGGATCCCGCCAAGAAATAATAACAACAATGACTCCGGAGCCACGCGGCCCGGAGTCGTTGAAATGTAAGCCGTACGGCTTATAAATCCAATAAATATGAGCAAGCAAGAAGAGAAAATCGCCCAACTGATCGAGAAACGCGCCGAGTGCCGTCTCGGCGGAGGCGAAAAAGCTATTGAAAAACAGCATGCACGCGGCAAGTACACGGCCCGCGAGCGTATCGCGATGCTGCTGGACGAGGGCAGCTTCGAGGAGCTGGACATGTTTGTGACACACCGTTGCACCAACTTCGGCCAGGACAAGAAGCACATTCTGGGCGACGGCGTGGTGACGGGCTTCGGTACGATCGACGGCCGTCTGGTGTATGTGTTCGCACAGGACTTCACCGTGTTCGGCGGCTCGCTGAGCGAGACTATGTCACTGAAGATCTGCAAGGTAATGGACATGGCCATGAAGATGGGAGCCCCCGTCATCGGCCTGAACGACTCGGGAGGCGCCCGCATCCAGGAGGGCATCAACGCCCTGGCCGGCTACTCCGAGATCTTCCAGCGCAACATCATGGCCAGCGGCGTAATCCCGCAGATCTCAGCCATCATGGGTCCGTGTGCCGGAGGTGCGGTATATAGCCCCGCACTGACCGACTTCACCATCATGACCAAGGGTCTGAGCTACATGTTCCTGACCGGTCCGTCGGTAGTGAAGACCGTTACTGGCGAGGACGTAAGCCAGGAGAACCTGGGCGGCGCGTCGGTACACTCCACCAAGAGCGGCGTTACGCACTTCGCTGCCGAGAACGAGGAGGAGACCCTGACGCTGGTGCGCAAGCTGCTGAGCTACATGCCGCAGAACAACATGGAGGAGACTCCGCTGGTGACCTGCGAGGATCCGATCGACCGTCTGGAGGACAAGCTGAACGACATCATCCCGGACAACCCGAAGCAGAGCTACGACATGTACGAGATCATCTCGGCCATCGTGGACAACGGCGAGTTCCTGGAGGTATCGAAGGATTACGCCAAGAACATCATCATCGGCTTCGCCCGCTTCAACGGCCAGGCTGTCGGCGTAGTCGCCAATCAGCCGAAGGTTCTGGCCGGCGTGCTTGACAGCAACGCCAGCCGCAAGGGCGCACGCTTTGTTCGCTTCTGCGACGCGTTCAACATTCCATTGGTAACGCTGGTTGACGTTCCCGGCTTCCTGCCCGGCACAGGTCAGGAGTACAACGGCGTGATCCTGCACGGCGCCAAACTGCTGTATGCCTACGGCGAGGCGACGGTGCCCAAGGTGACCGTAACGCTGCGCAAGAGCTACGGCGGCTCCCACATCGTGATGAGCTGCAAGCAGCTGCGCGGCGACATGAACTACGCATGGCCCAGCGCCGAGATCGCCGTGATGGGCGCCGAGGGCGCTGTGGGCGTGCTGTACGCCAAGGAGGCCAAGAACTCCGACGATCCCGCCGCCTTCATCAAGGCCAAGGAGGACGAGTACCGCGACCTCTTCGCCAATCCCTACCAGGCTGCCAAGTACGGTTACATCGACGATGTGATCGAACCCCGCAACACCCGTTTCCGTATAATCAAGGCCCTGAACATGCTCGCCACCAAGAAGCTGACGAATCCGGCCAAGAAACACGGCAACATCCCCTTGTAACGACACCGTCCCGGCGAATCCGATCCTGGATTCGGCCGGGACTGTACTATCAAACATGATGATGTTAAAGAAATCAATAATAGCCGCAGCCATGACGGTCATGCTCCTTGGCGCTCCGGTCACGATTCAGGCCGCGGTCCCGGCCGAGCCGGAACAGACATACACCGAGGTGTCGCAGCAGGGCAAGCAGACCGATGTGGAGGGTGACTGGACCGACTCGAAAGAGGTCAACACTGTCCAGGAGAGCCAGACATCCCGCAAGATGACCCAGGCCGAGAAGGCGCGGAACGCAGCTGAGAACGATGAGTACGGAGGCGCCATCACCATCATCGCGATGACCATAGTGCTGTCCGTGCTGATCATCCTGAGCATACTGTTCCTGGGATTCGGGAAGATATCCACCGCGCTGCATTCCATAAAGAAGCGCAAGGCCCATGGAGTCAGCGCCGAAGAAGCCGAGGACCATCATATCGAGTCCGACTCGGGCGAGACTATAGCCGCGATCGCCATGGCGCTGGCCGAGCATATGGGCCGGGGTCACGATATGGAAGACACCATCCTGACAATCCGCCGCATGCGCAAGGCCTACAGCCCCTGGAATTCCAAGATATATAATCTCCGTGTCGTGCCTGAAGTGGAAAACCGCAACTCCACCAGCCGCCGTCCGCTGAAATGAGAAATCAATGATTGAAAATTAAGGTCAACGATTTCATAACCCTAAAACGCAATGAAAGAATACAAATATAAAATCAACGGAATGAAGTTCACCGTGGGCGTCGGAGACATCACCGACAACGAGGCCACAGTGGAGGTGAACGGCGTTCCGTACAAGGTTGAACTGGACCGTCCGGCAGCGCCGAAGATCCAGAAGCCGGCCCTGTCGCAGTCCGGCAAGACCAACACCGGCGCGAAACTGAACGAGAACAAGGTAACCAGCAAGCCGGCGCACGTGCCCGCACCCAGTTCGGCCGGCGCCATCAAGTGCCCGCTGCCAGGCACTGTGATGAGCATCGACGTCAAGGTGGGCGACCAGGTGACCGTAGGTCAGAAGGTGGCCGTGCTGGAAGCCATGAAGATGGACAACGACATCCGCGCCGACAAGGCCGGCACTGTAGCCAAGATCTGCTGCAATACCGGCGATGCACTGGCGGAAGGCGCCGATATACTGATCCTGGAGTAAACAATAGTAAATTCTGAATCCATGTTGTTACTCGGATCCTACTCCTTCGGAGAATTCATGAAGCAGACTGTCGAGTCGTTCTGGCAGTTCACCGGCTTCTACAACTGCACATGGTCCAACATCATAATGCTGGCCGTGGGCTGTTTCTTCGTATGGCTTGCAATCAAGAAGAACTTCGAGCCTCTGCTGCTGGTTCCGATCGGCTTTGGAATGCTGCTGGGCAACATTCCCTTCCAGCCCGGAATGGAGATCGGCATCTACGAACCAGGTTCGGTGCTGAACATCCTGTACAACGGTGTGGAGAAGGGCTGGTATCCCCCGCTGATCTTCCTGGGCATCGGCGCCATGACCGACTTCTCGGCGCTGCTTGCCAACCCGAAGCTGATGGTGATAGGCGGCGCGGCTCAGTTCGGAATCTTCGGTGCCTACATGCTGGCGCTGCTGTGCGGCTTCGACCCGCTCAGCGCAGGCTGTGTGGCCATCATCGGTGGAGCCGACGGCCCCACGGCTATCTTCACTACGTCCAAGCTGAATCCGGCGCTGCTGGGTGCCGTGGCTGTCTCGGCCTACTCCTACATGGCTCTGATCCCGCTGATCCAGCCCCCGATCATGCGTATGCTCACAACCAAGAAGGAGCGTCTGATCAAGATGAAGCCCGCCCGCGTAGTGAGCCAGAACGAGAAGATCATCTTCCCCATTGTCGGTCTGATTCTGACCTGTTTCGTAGTTCCGTCGGGCATCCCCCTGCTGGGTATGCTGTTCTTCGGAAACCTGCTGCGCGAAAGCGGCGTGACTACCCGTCTGGCCAAGACGGCAAGCAACGCCATGACCGACATAGTCACAATCCTGCTGGGCCTGACGGTAGGCGCCTCGACTCAAGGCGACAAGTTCCTTTCAACCGACACGTTGCTGATCTTCGGCCTGGGCTTCTGCGCCTTCATCATGGCCAGCTGCGCAGGCGTACTGGCAGTGAAGCTGTTCAATCTGATCCTGCGTCCGGGCAAGAAAATCAACCCGCTGATCGGCAACGCCGGTGTTTCGGCCGTGCCGATGGCAGCCCGTATCTCCAACAACCTCGGTCTGGAATACGACCCCAGCAACTACCTGCTGATGCACGCAATGGGTCCGAACGTGGCCGGCGTAATCGGCTCCGCAGTCGCTGCCGGCGTACTTCTCAGTTTCCTCGGCTGATCCGTCCCACATTGGGCGTGAACGCCCACAGCAAAAATAACACATGCCGATTGCCGCAAGGTGACCGGCATGTGTTATTTTTCACTCTGAATGTACGATTTTCATGTTAATTATATTTGATAATTTTGTTAAAGTTTAGCTTTTGTTAAACAATTATAGAAATTAAACGTTACAATCATAGAAGCCATGAACAATGACTCCTAAGACCAGAGAAGCCATATCATAGACTGAACTATCCTCAGCACATATGACACCCTCTATGTACTGAGTAAACCGGACATCCAGATGATTACGAAAGAAGTCATAAAGGAAATATATAAGAATTACAGCAAGCCGCCGAAGCACATGGAGGAACTAAACATCCCTTACTTCATCGACCTGCTGAAGCCGCATCATACGCTTCAGAGCAACGATTTCGAAATAGTCCTGGGCAATGTAGAGGATTTCTCCCCTTTCAAACGATTTCTGATCCGAAGCCTGAACGCCATCCTGGAGTTTGACCGCGAGGTAGCATTCGTGTTCCGCGACCACATACTTTTCTTCTCGAAAGTGGACGATAACCTGAACGTCAACTTCAAGCCCGAAGGTAAGCCAAGCCTGTTCGCACGCTTGTTCGGAGAATAACCGGAACATGTGTTTAATTCGCCTTTTAATATTACAAAGAGTTAACGCAAATCCAGAATTCAAAATTAACACAGCATAAAAATCCCGGCCAGTCTACCTGAGCCGGGATTCTCTCTGTCTGTTTATGTGGTTTCGGGGTTACCGTAAACGGAGGAAACTGTATCCGAAGCGCTCGGCTGCGGCACGCTCCAGTTCCTCGCGGAATTGCGGCGCAGCCACCGATATCATCAACCTGGCACGCTCGGCCAGATTCTTGCCGCGCAGGTTCACGATGCCGTTCTCCGTGACGATGTAGTTGGTCTGGAAACGGGTCGTAACCACACCGGCGCCAGGTGTCAGCACAGGCTTGATCTTGTTTACACCCTTATTGGTGGTGGACAGCATGGCCAGGAACGAGAGACCGCCCTCGCTGCGGCTGGAGCCGTAGACAAAGTCATGCTGTCCGCCGACGCCCGAGAACATTCGCGTGCCGATGGAATCGGCGCACACCTGACCCGTCAGATCAATCTCCAGACAGGAGTTGATGGACATCACCTTGGGATTCTGTGCGATGGTGAATGGGTTGTTGGTCCAGGCCACATCCTTGAACACTATGTCCTCGTTATGGTCCAGGAAATCATAGAGCGCCTGCGAGCCCAGCGCCAGCGACGCCACGGACTTGCCGGGCATGACGCGTTTCTGAGAGTTGTCAATCACACCCTTCTCCAGCAACGGCAGCACACCGTCGGTCATGGCCTCTGTATGCAGTCCAAGGTGCTTATGGTCCATCAGGGCGCGTATCACGGCGTTGGGGATGCCTCCCACGCCTATCTGCAGCGTGGCTCCGTCGGGAATCAGCTCGGCGATGCTGTTGCCGATACGGATCTCGGCCTCGGTGGGTGTGGCCGTGGGTACCTCCACCAGCGGCTCGTCGACCATAACCGCCGCTGCAAGCTGCGACAGGTGTATCACTGCGTCACCGGGCGTGAAGGGTACACGGGGATTGATCTGCGCTATGACACGGTCGGCGCATTCCACGGCGGCAGTGGCCAGGTCAGCAGATACTCCGAAACTGACGTAACCCTCGGCATCAGGCATGGAGCAGTTGATCAGCGCCACATCCACGGGACAAGTTGCATCGCGGAACAGCTCGGGCACCTCGCCCAGGAAGCGGGGAGTCATCGTGCCGTAACCCTCGTTGATGTAGTTGCGGAAGGCGTTGGAGATGAAGAATGAGTCGACCAGGAACGTATCCTTGAACTCCGGGCGGCACAACGGCGAGGGCCTGCGGGCAACGGCAAAGCCGCTGTAGACCACCACGTCCCTCAATTCGTGGCCACGTTCAGCCAGAGCCTCGCACAGCACTTCGGGTATGGATGTGGACCCTTGAATGTAGACATGGTCACCGCTGTCAATCAGCTTGACGGCCTGAGCCGCAGTCATATACTTGATGTCGCTCATTTCTTATGATCCTCGTTGAATATCTTCAGATAGCGTTCCAGAGTCTCGAACTGCTCGGGGCGGGACATGGCAGAGACGCAGACACGTATGCCTGGCTGCTCGCTACCGGTTGTGTCCAGCGCGATGGATGCCACACCGTACTTGAGCAGCTCCTTCTGTAGCTCGGCGCCCGTCATGTCGCCGTATCCGGCCGTAAAAAAGAACCCGTCGGCTATAGGACGGTCACCGTCCATATCGTAGACAATGTGGAAGCCGTTGTCGGTGAACAGCTTCTTCATGATTCCGCCGCGGCGCCCGTATTCCGAGCAATCCTCCACGAAATCCAGCTCGCCGTCGACTGCGGCATCCAGCATGCGGGCCAGGGCGAACTGCGCCGAATGCGCCGTACCGGACGAAGCCACATACAGGACTCCGAATATATAGGCGTCGCCTAACTTAGGCATCTCGTAGAACTTCTCCAGATACTCGTACTTGCGGTTATAGACCGCGTCGCCGATGCAGACAAGCGCGATTCGCTGTCCGGCGTAACTGAAGATCTTGGAACCCGACAGCAACAGCACGTAGTTATCGGTGTATCTGGCTACGGTCACTCCCGTCGTCCCAGGATTCATCACATTGGTGCGGAAATCCATTCCGAAGTAAGCCAGATCCTCGATTACGATTGCGTCGTATTTGGTTGCCAGACGTCCGATAATCTCCAGTTCCTCTTCCGTAAGGTTGGTCCATGCGGGGTTGTTTGGATTACTGTAGAGAATGCCGGTGATGTTTCCCTTCTTGAGGTAACTTTCCAGCTTCTCCTCCAGTTTCTTGCCGCGGTACTTGTAGATATCGAACTGCTCGTGCTTGATGCCGAGCACCTTGGCCTGCTGGCGGTTGGCGGGGAATCCGGGCATCAGGAACAGCATGGTGTCCTTCTGTCCCTTGAGCCGCTGCTCCAGAATGAGCTGGAGTGTGAAACTGCCCTGCATGGAGCCAACTGTCGGGACAATACCCTGGCCACTGATGTCTATGTCCAGGAAACGCTTCAGAAAACGCAGTCCGGCATGTTTCAGTTCCTTTATACCCTGGATGGGAGGATACTGGTTGGCGATGCCGCGATCCAGCGCCGCCATCTCGGCCTCGACACCAATGCGCTCGGCCTCCAGTCCCGGATTGCCGATCTCCAGATGTATCATCGACTCACCGGTACGGGCCTCAAGCTCGTGTGCCAGGCTAACTATCTGCCGGATTGTGGCTCCGGCCACATCCATGATCGACAGCTTATCGACCGCCGATTGGAATTCTTGGTCATTTATCGGGAACATGCTGTATCGGTATTAATTGTTCTTCATATTCAAGGCACGCTCGCGGCCCAGACGGAACGCGGCGATATTGGTCTGCACCACGGTATCGCCCTTACGTCCGAACACGTCGGCGATGGCAGCTTCGATCTTCTCGGCCGGGATGTCGATGAACGGAGAAGCCGCTCCCAGCAGCACCAGATTGGAGCTACGTGCGGAGGCAACCTCCTTGGCAGCGGCCTCCATGTCGAAAGCTATGGTGTTCTCTCGGTGCGCAAGCTCCTGCTCGATGGCCTCCATCTCGGGATAGTTGTCGATGTTCACAAACGGCAGCGTCGATGTGACTATCCAGCCGTCAGGAGCCAGGAACTGCAGGTAACGCAACGCCTCCATAGGCTCCAGCGAGACAATCAGGTCCGCTGCTCCCTGAGGAATCAGGTCCGAATGAATGGAATCGCTGCTGATGCGCAGGTTGGACTGCACGTCCCCGCCGCGCTGGCTCATTCCATGGACCTCCGCCTGCTTCAGATGCAGACCGTCGGCAAGCGCAGCCGACCCTAATATCGTTGCTATCGTCAGGATTCCCTGACCGCCGACACCGGCCAATATGATATCACTTTTCATGGCTTCTTATTTTTTAGCGGCCTTGGCCGATGCGTGACGGCGAGCGGTCTGGATGCACTCGCGACGCGAAATTATTACTGACAGTCCCTTATGGTTGATCTCCTCCTCGAACAGCGCCTGCATCTCCCGATGGAGTTTGGGCAGCGAGTCGATGGTTCGCACATGCTTCGGGTCGGCGCCCAGTCCCAGACAGATCTCCTCAAGCTTGCCGGTGCCCTGCGAATCCTGGCCTCCGGTCATTCCGGTGGTCAGATTGTCGGAAATCACCACTACGATGTTGCTGTCCTCGTTGATGGCGTCCAGCAGTCCGGTCATGCCGGAATGGGTGAAGGTGGAGTCGCCGATGATGGCCAGCGAAGGGAACTGACCGGCGTCGGCCGCACCCTTGGCCATGGTGATGGAGGCCCCCATGTCGACACAGGAGTCAATGGCGTTGAACGGCTTCAGGAATCCCAGCGTGTAGCAACCGATGTCACCGAACACCTTGGCATCGGGATACTTCTCCAGCGCTGCGTTCATGGAAGCGTAAACATCGCGGTGTCCGCAACCCTGGCACAATGCCGGCGGACGCGACACTACCAGCTCGGACTTGGCGGGTATGTCACGGAGCATCAGGCCCGGAGCGTCGGGACGTAGCCTGCGCATAGTCTCGAGCACCTGGTCGGGACACAGCTCGCCATCACGGACCACATCGCCCGTGAGCTTGCCGTGTATGGGCTTGCCTTCATAGAGCAGGCCGGCGATCCTGCCTTCGATGAAAGGCTGTCCCTCCTCCAGGACCAGAATCTCGTCGCACTCCTGCTGCAGGCGGTGCAGCATGGCGGACGGGAGCGGATACTGGCCGATCTTCACTACCGGGAACGGCACCTTGCCCCCGAAAGCCTCCTGCAGGTAATTATACGCTATGCCGCTGGCTATGATTCCCAGCGTCCTGTCGCCGGCATCCTCGTAGCGGTTGAAGGGTGATTTCTCCGATTCGGCCACGAAAAGCTCCTGATCCTTGATCAGCTGACGGTTGCGCACCTTGGAGACAGCCGGCATCAATACCCATTGGCGGGGATTGGCGGGGTAATGCAGCTTATTCTCGTGCATGGGCTCGGCATCGGTCTCCACGACAGCGCGCGAATGCGACAGACGTGTCACCATGCGCGTCAGGACGGGAATACAATTGCGTTCCGACATCTCGAAGCCGTAACGGGCCATGTCGTAGGCCTCCTGCTGGTCGCTCGGCTCCAGCATGGGCAGCATGGCGAAGGCGCCGTAGTAGCGTGAATCCTGCTCGTTCTGCGACGAATGCATGGAGGGATCGTCGGCCACGATGACCAGCAGACCGCCGTTGGCTCCGGTCATGCCGGAATTAACGAACGGGTCGGCGGCTACGTTCAGTCCCACATGTTTCATGGATGTGATGGCGCGTTTGCCGCAGTACGACATGCCCAGCGCCGCCTCGACGGCAGTCTTCTCGTTGGAGGACCAGTGTGAGTGGATGCCGCGCTGACGAGCCGTGGCGTTGGTCTGGACATACTCCAGAATCTCGGTGGACGGAGTGCCGGGATAGGCGTAGGCCCCCGATAAACCGGCATTGATGGCGCCCAGGGCCAGAGCCTCGTCGCCAAGAAGCAGTCGTTTTGTTTTCATGTGTTTTATTTAAGGTCTTTAGGTATGTCTGGCTTGGTTCGAAGCAATGCTTATGAAGCAACTTCTAAATATTAATTGCAAATATAATGGATATTTTGTAATTTAGCAAAAAATTATGGCTAAGTTCACATAAAAAACAGCTGAATAAAACAACATCAAACGCGATGAAAAAAATCCTGAACCTACTGACGATACTGGCTTTGACAGCACTGCCGGCGCTGGCGGACCATGTTTCGTGGAGCTACAAGATCATCGGTGACAATACGGCAAGTCCGTCCGTGGTCATATCGGCCCAGATCGACCCCGGATTCCACCTGTACGCTCCGAACACACCTGACGGCGGCGGCCAGCCCCTGCAGTTCCATTTCGAGACCAAGGGATGTGCCCTGGACGGCGCTCCACAGGCCAACAAGAACTACCTCAAGGAGTACAACGATGTCTTCGAGGTGGACGAGTATTTCTACACAGGCGCGGTCAGCTTCACGCAGAAGCTGAAACCTGCCGACAAGAACTGGGAAGTCCGAGTCGAGGTGCAGGGTCAGGTATGCGACGACACGGGATGCTTCCGAGTCAACAGCTCGCATCAGTTCAAGGGAACTGCCCCGATGACCTCCGAGGTCAAGCAGGAAGCGGAAAAACTTAAGGACGAGGAAAAGGCTGCCGAGGCCATCGCCACAATGACCGACTCGCTCCAGGCCGCAGGACCTGCGCTGCTGCCCGCCGCCAACATGAGCGGAGTCAACGCCGACAAATGGTGGACCAACGTGGAGGCCGAGCTGAAGGTGTTCGAGAAGGATCCAGGCCAGCAGGAACGCTCGCTGTGGTACATCTTCATAGCCGGTCTGATCGGAGGTCTGATCGCATTGGTGACCCCATGCGTATGGCCAATGATCCCAATGACTGTCAGCTTCTTCCTGAAGCAGAACAAGAGCCGGCGCAAGGCCGTCGGCTCGGCTGCCATCTATGGCGCCAGCATCATCGTGATCTACGTGCTGCTCGGCCTGGTGGTGACCGCCCTGTTCGGAGCATCGGCATTGAACGAGCTTGCCACCTCAGCCGGATTCAATATTGCGTTCTTCATTCTGCTGGTCATATTCGCCATCTCGTTCATGGGTGGCTTCGAGCTGACGCTCCCGGCCAAGTGGACCAACAAGATGGACTCCAAGGTGGACTCCACCACGGGCTATCTGTCGATATTCTTCATGGCGTTCACGCTGTCGCTGGTTTCGTTCAGCTGCACAGGCCCGATCATCGGCACGCTGCTGGTCGAAGCCGCCGCTACGAGCAACTTCATCTCGCCCGCGATCGGCATGTTCGGTTTCGCGCTTGCGCTGGCCATCCCCTTCGCGCTGTTCGCCTGCTTCCCCTCCGTGCTGAAGTCCATGCCCAAGTCGGGCGGCTGGATGAACACAGTCAAGGTGGTGCTCGGATTCCTTGAGCTGGCGCTGGCGCTGAAGTTCCTGTCGGTAGCCGACCTGGCTTATGGATGGCGCATCATGGACCGCGAGGTGTTCCTGTCGCTGTGGATCGTTATTTTCGGTCTGTTAGGATGTTATCTTTTGGGTTGGGTCACACTGCCTCACGACGACAAGGTGGAGCGCATCGGCCTGACGCGCTTCTCGCTGGCCCTGATATCACTGGCCTTCGCGGTATATATGGTTCCAGGTCTGTGGGGCGCGCCCCTGAAGAGCATCAGCGCCTTCTCGCCGCCAATGTATACCCAGGACTTCAATTTATACGAAGGCGAGACACACGCCCAGGTCGACAACTTCGACGAGGGTATGGAACTGGGCGCCAAGCAGCATAAGCCTGTCCTGATCGATTTCTCGGGCTACGGCTGCGTGAACTGCCGCAAGATGGAGGCTGCCGTGCTGACCAACCCCGATATCAAGAACACCATCGACAATGATTTCGTGTTCGTGACGCTGATGGTGGACGACAAGGCTCCACTGCCGGAACCGATCCGCGTCAAGGAACGCAACGGCGACGAGACTACGCTGCGTACCTATGGCGACAAGTGGAGCTATCTGCAGCGCTACAAGTTCGGCGCGAACGCCCAGCCCTACTATGTGATAGTAGACAACGAGGGCAAGCCGCTGAACGGCAGCTACAGCTACGACGAGAATGTCTCCAAATACTCCGAATTCCTGAAGAAGGGTATCGAAAACTATAAGAACGAAAAGAAGTGATCAGAAGAATCATAACCTTGATATGCTGGGCATCCGTCTTGACGGCGGGTGCCCAGACTTTGACGCACAGATATGTCGAGCTGGCTGATTCGGCCGACTTATATATGAAACAAGCCAACTGGGAGGATGCAGAGCGGGTCATAATCTCGGCATTGCGTCATGAGCCGGCCAACAAGAGTAACTGGCTGCTATGGTCCAACCTGGGAGTGGTGCGCACGCATCGCGAGAATTACGACGGCGCCATGGAGGCCTATTCCGTAGGATTGTCCAGTGCTCCGAAATCAACGGTTCTGCTGTCCAACCGTGCGTGGACGGAACTGGCTTTCGGCCATACGGATGAGGGTCTGAAAGACATAGACAGCACGCTGGCGCTGGACTCGCTGCAGGCATGGCCACTGAAGATGCGCGGACTGCTTAACATGGCGCGTCCGGAACGGGCACGCCGCGACCTGC
Organism: Bacteroidales bacterium; assembly: GCA_019416425.1. Classification (GTDB taxonomy): domain Bacteria; phylum Bacteroidota; class Bacteroidia; order Bacteroidales; family Muribaculaceae; genus Lepagella. Next base: position 40,310 of record DXXK01000073.1, on the reverse strand, counting down.
TGCGCTCGGACAGCCTGAAACCTGGCGATCCGGCGGTATTGGCGGCCCTTGGTGACCTGGATGCTGCTCGCGACGATGTGAAAGGGGCCATAGAACATTACAAACAATCGCTGAAACTGCGTGCGGACGAGGCCGTGGCGTTCAAGTTCCTGCTGATCATGACGGAGAACGGCTACGAGATACAGGCCCGGGACTGGACTGTGGGTGCCCTGGCCAAGTGGCCGGAGTGCGCCAATCTGCATCTGCTGCGGTCGCTCCAGCACCAGCGCTCGTACCAGACCGATGCCGCGCTGAAAGAAAAAAATCTTGCTATTGCCTACGGTGTTGAACCACTTTTAGTTGACGCTGTTTTAAACTTAAAGGGGGATAAAAAATCGTCAAAACTTATCAACAACCATTAAAAGTTTTCAAGATTTTTGACTAACTTTGCACCCCGAAATGGATAGACTGACCCTACATATCGAATATCTCCTGCTTCGGCATGACTGCGTTGTCGTGCCGGGATGTGGTGCATTTATCAACGTGTACCACAGGGCGTTGGAGAATCCTGAGACTGGAGTCATGAGTCCGATGACGTGCGAGATCCGCTTCAATCCCGCCTTGAGCCATGACGACGGCATGCTGGCCACGAGCTTCGCTCGCCGCGCGCGGGTATCGTTTGCCGAGGGCCGAGAGATGGTGCGTACGTCGATATCGAATCTGCGCGATGCCCTGGCCATGGATGGCGAGGTTACAATAGGCCGTCTGGGCAAGCTGAGAATGGATGCGGAGCAGAACATCTCGTTCGAGCCTATGACCACTCCGGAGCGTGCCGCGGCGGCATTGGGCTTCGGTGAGGCGCGTACCCGCATCAGCCAGCCTGCCGTTGAGGAAACGGTTCAGGTCGCTAAGATTGACAATCCGGTCAAGTCCACACACAGGCATTTCGACACGGTACGCAACTATTACATCCCGGTCAACAAGATGTTCGCCCGCATGGCGGCTTCGTTCCTGATTGTAGCAGTTTTGGCATTGGCGGCCATAATTCCTTTCGGCCGTGACCTTCACGAGGACCAGGCATCGGTGATACCTGTCAAGGCCATCACCCAGGCGGTATCGAAAGTGGCGACTCCGGAACCTGTAGCAAGGCCTGTCCAGGAGCCTGCAGTTTCTGATAAAGCTGTTCCTGTACAGCCGTCGGCATCCGACCGGTGGCACATCATTGTGGGAGCCTTTCACACGCAGAAGGATGCCGACCTGTTCATCAGCATGAATTCCGACAAAGGTTACCGTCTGACGGCCCTCCCCTCGCGCAACCTGTACCGCATATCGGCATTCAGCTCGCAGGACAAGGCCCCGTTGGTCCGGGAACTGAAATCCACGGCGCTCCGTACCGCCTTCCCAGAAGCATGGATCTTCAATTCCCGCAATTGAACTATGATCTGAGGGACATCCCGCGACTTTTCAATCATATTTTAAACGTATTGTTTCTGTTTCCAATAAACAGTAATTTGCAGATTATAACATCCTATTTGGAAAAGAAATAAATAATCTTTATTTTTGCAAAAAATTAAATCACAATGGAATCAAATACTATTGTACCAGCGCTACTTGGCCTGTTTATTGGATTACCGCTAATGTTATTCGTAATCCTATTCTTATTTTCCCCGAAGTCATTAGCCGGTATTTTCAATTCCATCGCCAGATGTGAAACAATTCCTGCTAAGCGCTTGAATAAGTTTATCCTCTATGGTCTGCTGCTTGTAGCCTGTATGTTCGTAGCAATCGGTTTTATCATGGGTCTTTGCCATCTAATCAAATTGGTTGATTATAATTCAGGTACGGCACTCCTGTCTGATGAACGAGTAATCATTGTTTCAGAGTTATTGGGATTTGCGTTATATTTCCCGGTTTTCTATTGTATCCGGAAACGTAAAGGATTGACACTAAGGGCTTCAATGAGTGAAGCAGTCTATAGTCTTCTGCTAATCTTCACCTTGGCAATTGTTGGTGTCGGTCTCTTCTATATCGGAGTAATAGTCCTGTGTATCGGCCTGGCGCTCTTGATTCTTGGCCTCTGTTTCGGTGGCGTCGGAGACAGCGTGAAGGTTTCGGATGGGGGGTTCTTCTCATCATCCAAGAAACTGACCCGAGGCTTAGATGGAGAATGGCGCGACGGACAAGGCAAAGCCTATGAGAAAACCGGCCGTAACGAGTGGTCGGAAAAATAACAGAAATATTTAGCGTACATACCTTAATATAAAATCTCTACATCCATCACAAACAGTGGTGGATGTATCTTTTTTGTTAAAAATCGGATTGGATAGTGTAAAAATCCTTAAAAAATGTTACCTTTGCATATTGAATAGGCCCGTCTGTAGATGTCAAGCGGTTCCGGAAGGCAGGACAGCTTGATCATATCATGCAGAATGGCTTATACTTACCATATGCATTCATACATGTGACAACAATAAAAACACACCCCGAAGGGCAATGACAGACACACAAAAACGATAACTAAACACAAATACAAATAACAACTTAAACCCAATCATTATGAAGAGACTAAATCTCTTGGGAGCGACTGTCGCACTGACCTCGGTGTTCACGATGAACGCTGCGGCCGATGTGGTATGCCGCGGACAGGTGCTGGACGAGCAGGGCGAGCCCTGCATCGGCGCCGTGGTAATGATCCCCGGAACCAAAACCGGAACCAATACGGATGCCGAGGGCTACTTCCGTCTCACGGTACCCGACAACACCAAGGAACTCCGCATCACCTACGTGGGCTGCAAACCCCTGGACGTAGCCGCCCGCAAGGACATGGGCGAGGTGACTCTGGAAACAGACTCCAAGACTCTCCAGGACGTGGTGATCACTCAGTCCGTGGCCCGCACACGCAAGACCCCCGTGGCGCTGTCGCAGGTCGATGCGCTTACAATCGAGGCAAAACTCGGCAACCAGGAATTCCCCGAGGTTCTGAAGACCACTCCCGGCGTATGGGCGACCCCCGACGGCGGCGGCTTCGGTGACGCCAAGATCAACATGCGCGGCTTCAAGTCCGAGAACGTTGCCGTTCTGATCAACGGTGTGCCCATCAACGATATGGAATGGGGCGGCGTATACTGGAGCAACTGGGCCGGACTGTCGGACGTGACCAGCAGCATGCAGACTCAGCGCGGTCTCGGCGCGGCCATCGTTTCCGCACCCTCCGTGGGCGGTACCATCAACATCACCACCAAGGGCATCGACGCCAAGCGCGGAGGCCGCGCCTGGTACGGTATCGGTAACGATATGATGAACACCTACGGCTTCACGGTCTCCACCGGCCTGATGAAGAACGGATGGGCCATCACCGTCCTTGGCTCGCGCAAGTGGGGTGACGGATACGTCGAGGGCACCAACTACAACGCCTACAACTACTTCGTAAACGTCTCCAAGAAAATCGGTGAGAAAAACCAGCTGTCGCTGACTGCCTTCGGTGCCCCGCAGAGCCACTACCAGCGCTCCAACCAGAACGGTCTGACAATCGAGGGCTGGCAGAACGTCCGCAACTACATGGATGGCAAGAGCCCCTACAAGTATAACCCTACCGTTGGTTACGACCGTCACGGACAGTTCCGCAACTCCAACTACAACTTCTACCACAAGCCCCAGATCTCGCTGAACCACATCTGGCAGATCGACTATAAGTCCAGCCTGTCTTCGGTGGCTTATGTATCCTTCTCGCGCGGCGGCGGCTATAGCGGACAGGGTCACGGCTCATACAACGGCACCTCGCTGAGCAACTCCTCCTGGTACGGAGCAAGCCAGGGCGTGCTCTCCACACTGTTCCGTTGCCAGGACGGCACGTTCGACTATGCAGCCATCCAGGAGATGAACGCGGCATCGACCACCGGTTCGAACATGGTGATGTCGTCGTCCAACAACGACCATGAATGGTATGGCCTGATGTCCACCTACAAGAACGAGTTCATCCCCAAGACACTTACGTTCACCGGAGGTATCGACCTGCGCTACTATGTAGGCCACCACAACAACAAGATCGTCGACCTGTACGACGGAGAGTACTACATGAACTTCGAGAGCCGCAAGAACGTACGTCCGCAGAACAACGCCGCAGCCGCCAATCCCGACTGGAAGTACGAGCACTTAGGCGTAGGCGACGTTGTATACCGCGACTACGACGGATATACCGTTCAGGAAGGCATCTTCGCACAGGCCGAGTATACAGGCCTGGACAATCGTCTCACCGCCATCCTGGCCGGTACGCTCAACAACACCAGCTACTGGCGCCGCGACCACTTCTACTATGACAAGGAGCATGAGCGTTCGGATACACAGAACTTCTGGGGCGGTACGATCAAGGCCGGTGTGAACTACAACATCAACGAGCACAACAACGTATTCGTGAACGGTGGCTTCATTTCACGCGCACCCTTCTTCTCCTACGGCGTATTCCTGTCGTCGGCTACCAGCAACACCGTTAATCCCGAGGCCAAGAACTCCAAGATCGGCAGCATCGAGCTGGGTTACGGCTACCATTCGCGTCCCTTCTCGCTGGCAGTGAACCTGTACTGGACCAAGTGGATGGACAAGTGCGACCGTTCCACCGTACGTTCCGGCGAGATCACTACCGGACCCAACGCCGGTCAGTACTTCTCGCTCGCCCTCGACGGCGTTAACGCCCGACACATGGGTGCCGAGGTGAACTTCACCTGGATTCCCCTGCGCTGGCTGCAGTTCGAGGGTATGGTATCCATCGGCGACTGGCAGTGGGATTCCAACCCGACGGGTTACTTCTACAACGACCAGGGTCAGCCCATCTCCGACCTGCGAGGCACTCTGGCCTCCGGCATCCTGGCCGAGGACCACGCCAAGGCAACCGTGATGCAGAAGAACCGCAAGATCGGCGGCTCGGCACAGACCACAGGCTATCTGGGCGTCACATTCCGTCCCTTCAAGGGATTCCGCATCGGAGCCGACTGGGTATGCTCGGCCAACAACTACTCCGACTATGAGATCTCCTCGTCGTCCTACGACGCCAACAAGGTGGTGAACGTGGGCAAGCCCTGGCGCATACCCTTCGGTAACGAGCTGGACCTGAACGCAAGCTACAACTTCCAGATCGGCAAGCTCAACGCCACTCTGATCGGTAACGTGAACAATCTGTTCAACAACTACTACGTCAAGGACGCCTACACCTCGTCGAGCGAGGATGGAGCCTGGAACAACGCCTACCGCGTGTTCTATTCCTTCGGCCGTACCTTCAGCATCAAACTTAAAATCAATTTCTAAGGAACTGTCAATATGAAAACCAATATAAGCAAATATATGGCGGCAGCCACGATGGCGGCAATGCTGGCATCGTGCGGCGAGAACACCTGGAACAACCAGCTGGACGGTTTCGAGGGAGGCGCTGACAACAGTCAGGTAGAGACTGTCAGCTACGCCCTGACAGCCGAAGACTACGCACGTGCGGCCGACAACCGTTTCAACAAGGCGTTGGCTACAAGACAGGGTGTCAGCGACGAACTTGCCGCCGTCAAGACCCAGCATTATTTCACCAACAAGGTTCCCGCAGCGGAGTACATTCCCAATCTGCTGAAGGACTCCCTGTTCGCCTACTACGGACTGTCCAACGGATCAGCAATCAACCTGACCTACAACCAGATCGGCCAGGACCTTCCGGAAACTCTTACAGGCATCAACGCCGCCAAGTCGTACACCGTCTCGGAGAGCGACTACCAGGAGGCCTACGGCTCCGACGAGGATTACGCCACATCGTTCGCTCCCTCCTACCCCGCATCCGCATATCTCTCCTCGATCCTCAGCGGTGAGTTCGAAGACGCCCAGAATGGCGACTACGTACTGGTTTCCTACAACCAGTCAGACGTCGACCCCAACTTCGACTCCAAGTTCGAATACAGCTCGGTGATCAGCAACAGCCTGACCCAGGGAACGGAAGTGGAGGTCAACGGTATCGTCACAGCCACCTGCACCCGTGGCTTCATCCTGACCGACAACGGTGGCTCGATTCTGGTTTACGGTTCCGACTATGTTGCCGGCACTTACTCCGTAGGCCAGCTGGTCAACCTGAAGGGCACCGTGGGAAGCTATAAGAACTGCCTGCAGATCGATTACAGCAGCGCCGCCATCTCCCCCATGGGTTCCGACAGCAAGTACACATATCCTACACCGGTCGAGCTGACCGCCGACTATCTGGTTGCCGCAAACGGCAACGCCGATCCCGTCACAGCCGTCTACGGCACGATGACCGGTACCATCACCGTCTCCGGCAACTATGTCAATGTGGTGTTTGACGGCACCACCGCGGCCCGCGGCAGTGTCTACTATGCATCGGACGAGCTCAAGGCCCAGCTGCAGGACGGCAGCAAGTACACCATGACCGGTTACTTCACTCAGACCTCCACATCGGGCGAGACAGTCAACGCCAACTTCATCGTGGTTGACGTCAAGTCCGCGGCCAAGGGCCCGCAGCGTGTCGTCTCCATCCCGGCAACCGGCGTATATGCAGTCTATAAGTACAATGGATCGAAGTGGAATCCTGTCACCGATGACATCTGTGTCCTGCAGCCCGCGGACTATGCCGCCATGGGCGAGGGATCCTACAACAACCTGAGCGGCGAGCAGCCTGCACAGTTCCTGCCCATCATGCTCCGTCAGAAGTATCCTTACGCTACGGCCGACACACAGGTATTCGTCGTTTACCGTTACTATGCGTCGCGCGTCACCTCCGTGGCCTGCACGCAGTACACCTATAACGGAACAGACTGGGTTGACACCATCACCTCGGCCGGTGTCGAAACCGTCACCTCGCAGTTCGTTCGCCGCGACGGCGTATGGCAGCTTGATCCGTCGGTTGAGCTGACTCTGCCCGCCGGACGCAACCAGCCTCTCAGCACATGGTTCTTCCAGGCTTGCGTCGACTGGGTCAAGGACAATGTGCCCGACGGCTCCAAGTTCATCTCCAGCTACGGCAACAACGACTACTACACCGGTGCAAGCGCCTACCAGGGCAACTTCGACTTCCGCGCCTCCAAGGCCCGCGAGCAGTTCCCCGAGTACTATAAGGACATGACCGACGAGCAGGTGGTGGAGACGATGGAGAAGCACTTCACCGACGAGGTAGGTCCCGGCGCGCTTGCCGTACTCTATCCCGACATGGCGCCCATCGGCGAGCTTGAGCCTACGGTTACCATCAATTTCTCGGGCTATGACGGCGACAAGACCCTCCCCGGCAAGTGCGTCTTCAAATGCGTTGCCAACAAGAAGTTCGAAATCGTCTCCTTCGAGTGGCCCCTGGAGGAAGATTGATTGCAGATAATATTAATGGAAGAGGCTGCGTCCACCGGACGTGGCCTCTTTTCTATTAACAGTATCCAACAATCAGTGTATCAATATTTTTTATCTGGTTGTTATGATTATGACCCGCTACACGATTAAAGATTTTTTATTTTTTTGATATTTTCTTGGCCAAAGATTTGGTGGATTCAGAAAAAAGCGCTAACTTTGCATCGCAATTCGGAAGAACACCGAATGACAACTGCGAAAATAGCTCAGTTGGTAGAGCACGACCTTGCCAAGGTCGGGGTCGCGGGTTCGAGTCCCGTTTTTCGCTCCAATAACCCTCATGTAGAACCGCTTCCATCAAAGCGGTTTTATATTGAAAGTCCAGGTGGCGGAATTGGTAGACGCGCTACTTTGAGGGGGTAGTGGCCGTTTGGCCGTGTGAGTTCGAGTCTCATCCCGGACACCAGGAACCCGAGTTGTGCTGCAACCCGGGTTTTCTTTTATACTCAAGTGACACTTAACAGTCTCCGAATATGACCCTGAACATACGCCAAGACTCCAAGAACTGGATCTGGTTCTTCTGCGCACTATACCTCATCGCTTTGGTTCCGGCCATGCTGTTGCGTGATTTCACTCCCTCCAACGAGCTGCGGTACCTAAGCATCGCCGACGAGGCCCTGCGCAACGGTACGTTCTTCGCATTCACAAACCAGGGTATGCCCTACGCCGACAAACCGCCGCTTTACCTGTGGTGGGTTATGCTGTGTCGCGTCATCGCCGGACGCCATTGCATGATGCTGCTGTCGCTCATGACCCTGATTCCGGCTTGCGTCATATTCCTGGGGATGGACCGTTGGATCAGGCCGTATGTGTCCACGGCCACACGCGGAATCGCGACGATGATGCTTGCCACTTGCGTCATGTTCATCGGTGCGGTGATGGTACTGCGCATGGATATGCTTATGTGCATGTTCATCATGCTGGCGTTGCGGTCATTCTGGATTTGGCATACAGATCCGCTGCATCATCAGTCACAACGATGGCTGTTCCCCATATGGATATTCCTCGGAGTCTTCACCAAGGGTCCGCTCGCTTTCCTGTTCCCGCTGGCGGGAACTGCAGTGTATCTGGCCACGCAGAGGCAGATCAAACGGTTCTTCCATTACTGGACATGGAGCACCTGGAGCATACTCGTAGCCCTCTGCGCCATATGGTTCGGTGCCGTCTATGCCGACGGAGGTACTGAATATCTGGACAACCTTCTGTTCCATCAGACCGTTGGCCGGGCGGTGGATGCGTTCCATCACAAGCGGTCTTTCTTCTATTACGGCATTTCCATCTGGTATTGTCTCGCGCCCTGGTCGTTGATGCTGGCAGTAGTACTGGTGAAGGGTCTACGCAAACGGCTTGTGAAACGTGATTCATTGGCCTCATACATGATGGTCATAGCTTTGACAATATTTGTCATGCTGTCCTGCATCAGCTCCAAGGTTGACATCTATCTTCTTCCAGCCATACCGCTGATTGTAGGCGGGTCGGTGTTGCTGGTGGAAAAATACCGCCGTGACCTTCTTACACGCTGGATGGTGGGAATCATCGCCATCGTGTTCATACTGGCTCTTCCGGCATTTATTGTTGCGGCGGTAATCGGAAAGCTGTCCTTCCAGGCGTCTCCATTCTTCTATGCCGCTGCGGCCGTACTGACACTTGGCGGTATCGCCGCCATGTCGGGAATGTTTGCCAAGAGATTCGGCAATGACCTGTTCAAAGGTATCCGTGCTATAACATACAGTCTGCTGTTAGGCGTTTTCATCGGCGCATGGGGACTTCCCGTGGCTAATCCGGTGATTGGATACGGCGCTATGTGCGAGCGTGTGGCAGCACTGGAGGCACAACATCCCGACGCAGAGGTCGTGGCATGGCAGATAAAGCGTGCGGAGAACATGGACGCCTATCTGGACCATGACTTCACCATAGTGGAGAAAGGCGAGCCATTCTACCCGCATCCCAGCCAGTCCTACATCATCATGACCACCCCCAAAGCCGCCAAAGACCTCCCCACTCCCACAGCCGCCTACACCGTCGGCTCCAAAGTCGTGGTCTATATCCCCAAAAACTAAGATTGCAATAAGTATATGATCGGCAATAAACTCCATTTGTTGCCGATTCTATACTCAAAATATATGAAGTATTAAGTTGAGATGGACATCAGTCCATGTTATGCAAAAAGAGCTTTATGGACCATGACGGTACATAAAGCTCTTAATTTGAAGGGCAAGATGGAAATTATTCTATCGCACCATATTTCTCATTTTCCTTTACGGCGTGACTCCATTGTCGCGAAGAAACATATCCACATAGGGGCAGCCATGTACTGCCAGGTCTGATAGTGTATATCGAAGAATATACGGCCGACAAGCATGCCGATCATGGTAATGACTCCGATAATCACCATTGCCAGTGACAGAATTTTCTTTTCCTTATTTGTCATAGTTATACCGGTTCTAAATTTTCTGACTTATGACTTAGTAACTCTGCCTTATGACTTACTTATACCGTGCCCAGCGTACCAGGTCCTTGATGGTCGGTTTCTTGCCGTACATGAAGATGCCCACACGGTAGATCTTGCCGGCAATCCATGCCATGACACCGAAGGAGACATACAGAATCACGATGGATACCCAGATCTGCCAGTCGGGAATCTCGAACGGAACACGCATCATCATCACCATCGGCGATGTGAAGGGAATCATCGAGAGCCACATGGCCAGCTGACCGTTCGGGTCATTGACCACCACCATGGAGCATACAAAACCTAAGATTATAGGCATCGTGGCGAAAGTGGTCAGCTGCGAGGCATCCTGGACATTGTCCACAGCCGATCCGATGGCTGCGAAAATCGCGGCATAGAACAGAAATCCGCCTATCAGGAACAGGGCCATGTACAGGAACATCTTGGCGACATAACCGATTGACGAGAACATTGACAGAGCCTGGATCATATCGGGATCGACCGCGGCGGTCGAGGCATCGAAAGTGCCTGCATTGACCATGGAGACCTGGCTGGCGACATCTGCGGGTATCATCAATGGCATCACGAAGCCGACGAAACTACATACCAGCACCGCCCAGATGGCGATCTGCAGGACAGCCACAAGACCTACACCGACAATCTTGCCCATCATCAGCTGTACGGGACGTACCGAGGTGACTATCAGCTCCAGCACACGGTTGTTCTTCTCCTCGATAATCGAAGTCATCACCATCTGCCCATACATCAGCAGAAACATGTAGAGGATGAACACCATCACGAAACCCAGCACCATCGACACACCCGACGACACATCCTTCTCGCTGCCGTCGTCCGACACCCGGATGGTCTTCAGGAACACCGACACCTCGGAATCCTTGACAATCTGGTCGATGTTCTCGATGTTATACGCGCGCAGGCGTGCATCGGAAACAGCACTCTCTATCACGTGCGCAATGTCCTTCTCCACTTCCATATTGCTTCCCTGCTCATGAGTATAGAGGGTGGCGTTGTTGGGATTCCGGACGATATCCTCGCCGATCACCAGCACGCCCTCGTACTTCTCGCTTTTCAACAGCGAGTCCGTAGGCTCTGTGGCGGGAATGACCTCAAGATATTCCGAATTCTGGGCCTCCTGCAGCAATGCCGGAAGAATCAGACCACTGCGGTCCTCCACTGCGATGTGGTTCTTGCTCGGAGTGTTGAACATCATGATCAACGTCGGAGCCGCCATGATGGCTATCATCACGATGGGCATCAGGAGGGTGGTGATGATGAAGCTCTTCTTGCCCACGCGCTCCTTGAACTCGCGCCCGATTATTATGTTAAGATTCGAACTCATTCTGCTGTAGTGTTATTGTCATTGCCGCTGTTTGCAAACGGCACAGGGTTGTTGGAATCGTTCACCGTACGGATGAAGATGTCGTTCATCGACGGCAACGCACGGTCGAAGGTCACTATCTCGACAGCATCATTGACAGCGCTTATGAAATCATGCATCGCCACCTCCGGTCTCAGAGTGAATTCCGAGTGGTAGATGATTCCCGACTCAGTCTCCTCCGGCTTGGCCATGTTGTAGCCGCTGATGCAGTCGCCCAGACGGTCCAGCAGCTGCTCGGGCTGTCCCTGGAACGCCAGACGGTAATGGTTCTTGCCCATCTCCCGACGGATCTCACCCACATTTCCGCTCAGGATGTTGTGCGAGCGGTTGATCAGCGTGATGTTGTCGCACAGTTTCTCGACACTTTCCATGTTGTGGGTGGAGAAGATGACGGTGGCACCCTCGTCCTTAAGTCGCAGGATCTCATTCTTCAGCAATTCGGCATTAATGGGGTCGAATCCGGAGAAAGGCTCGTCGAAAATCAGAAGCTTGGGGCGGTGCAGTACGGTTACGATGAACTGCACCTTCTGCGCCATACCTTTGGAGAGTTCCTCGACCTTGCGGTTCCACCAGTCGGTAATCTCGAAACGGTCGAACCATTTCCGCAGCTCCTGCTCGGCCTGGCGTCCGGTCAGTCCCTTCAGTCTGGCGAAGAACAAGGCCTGGTCGCCGACCTTCATCTTCTTGTACAGGCCGCGCTCCTCGGGCAGATAGCCGATGTTCACCACCTGATCGGCGGTCAGCGGCTTGCCCTGGAATATCACCTCGCCGCTGTCGGGGGCGGTGATATGGTTGATGATGCGGATCAGGGTGGTCTTGCCCGCACCGTTGGGACCTAACAGACCGTACACAGTTCCCTCCGGAATCTCCAGACTCACATTGTCCAGGGCCGTATGGTTGGTGTACCGCTTGGTCACATTCTTGACTTCAAGTATATTGCTCATTTTAGAATAAATTAATTTCGTTTTAGGTCAGACGGGCCTGACGGGCCTGACAAATCATACCTCATCGGCCAGCATACGCGACAGCTCGTCGACGGTGACGCCCAGTTCGGCAATGGTGCGCCGCAGGGCCGGGACAGTCTCGGACATGAATTGCCGGCGCCGCATCTCCAGAATGCGGTCCGGGGCATCGTCGGCGGCATAGTATCCCATGCCTCGCCGCTGATAGATGATGCCGGCTGCGGCAAGCTCGTCGTAAGCCTTCATCACCGTACGCGGATTCACCCCTATCTGAACAGCCAGGTCCTTGGTCGACGGAATCCTGTCGCCCGGATGCCATCGGCCCGACATTATGCTCTGGCTGCAGTAGTCAGTGACCTGTGCCGATATGGGTTTGTTCTCGTTGAATTCCATCTCAGCACTGCCGCTTGTTGAAGTTCCTTATAAACAGACACAGACAGACAATCCAGGCTATCAGCAGCATGATGCTTTCAACAGAGAAGATCACTCCCATCTTGTCGAACATATATTCCAGCAGCTCGTCCTGACTACTACCCAGCATGTCATTCACTCCTTTCTGCTTGATGTATCCGAACAATCCCAGACCACCCACCAATCCAGTCAGAAACGATGGTATAATGAACGTGAGCAGCGAGAATCCGATGGCTTTGCCGAGCGCATGCCTTCTGGCCGTGGTCGCGGTCCACAGACAGACCAGAGCCGACACCATCATCAGCACGATTGAATATAGCTGTGTCGTATAATAGAAGAAAACAGTGTATCTGACTCCTACGGAAGTCAGGATGCTGTTCATCAACTGATACGGGCACTCCCCCATGATCAGATACATGATGACTGAACATGGAATGATGGTCACCAACGGCAACACCAATATGTTATAGGCCAACATGAACGTCAGTTTCTCCGAATTGCGTGCCGGAAGTCCCACATCCAGCTGGTGACCGGATTTCTTGCCGAAAACGGCGGAACCGAATATACAGAGATAGGTCGACATTCCCGTTATCTGCATTCCCGCATAGTCTCCCTTCACGACGTAGAAGAACGCCGCCACCGTACCGACCAGAACGCTGATCAGCAGGAAGCCGGACAGTTTCCAACGCAAAAGCGGCCACCAGTAGCATGCCACCATCCAAACACGCTTCCAGCTGAAGCCGGGAACGTATTCCTGCATGTTGTTCATATCATCATTTTGCATCTTCAAAGGGGATTTTGGTGTTGATAATATCCAATATCAATCCGGCGGCGGGGCTGTGCAGCACTGAGTAGAGAAGGCGGTAGTCAATGTTGCCCTCCCCTATGCCGCGTTCCTCGGCCAGCTCCACAGGCAGGATGCTGCGGAACAGTCCGGCGTTCCACTCACTGAACAAAGCTCCTGGAATCTCCGAATAGCTGCTTGCAAACGCCAGCCGCTCCAGAATGTCGTCGGCCAGAGCGGCAAGACGCAGCGTGCCTCCCTGCAGCACCAGCACACCGTCGTAAAGGCTCACCAGGTCGCTTATGGTATGTGTGGAGATGATCATGATGCGTTCAGGCGTGATTGAAGCGGCGATCATTCGGAGCAGCTTCTCCTTGCTTTCGATGTCCAGGCCGTTTGCCGGCTCGTCAAGCAGCAGCACCTCCGTATTGAGGCTCAGAGCATAAGCCAGCATCGCTTTCTGCCGAGTGCCCATCGACATGCTGCTGAGTTTCTGCTTCGGATCTATGTTGAATGTCCGCAGATTCTCGTAAAGCGCCTGCTCGTTGAAGTCGGGATAGAAACATGCATGGCTATTTATCAGAGTGCTTATGCTGCGCATGAACGTGTCTGTTTCATTGCCCAGGTAGAAAACCTTGTTCAATACCGACGGCAAGCGTGTGGCGGGATTAACGCCATCGATCTCGACACTTCCGGAAGACGGTATCAGCAATCCTGCAATCATCTTAAGCAATGTTGTCTTGCCTGCGCCGTTCTCGCCCAGCAACAGGTGGATTCCGGGACCAACCGTGGCTGTGATGTCGGCCAGCGCCGTCATTCCCTTGCGCTGATAGCGATATTCAAGCTTTTTGATCTCAATCATAATCGAATTTTGAGTGAGTGCAGTGGTGTATTCCACTACACTGCCGCAAAATTACAACATTCATATGAATCCACCAAATAATTCTTGCAAATTTTGTTTTTTCTGTTCAGGAAGCCATCGCTCCACGAGCCCTTCGGGGTTCGATTTACGGAATCGCCTGCAAACCTTTAGCTCAGCGACCATAGGGAGCTAAATATCCTGCAACAGTTAATAAAATATAAGTAGAAACAACTTCATAAGGACCTGATTCTGCAAGGGCCAAATTAACCATAATCGGGTTTTCATTGTTAATCATAAAGAATCACAGGTCCGGTGAGCGGTAGACACGATTCCGGATTATACATCAATATAATATCAAATCATGACTTATGTGGCATACCATTAATGAATTCTTAGTGCAGAACCCGTCGATGGCGCTGTTCGCTACATTGTGTCTGGGGTATCTGGTAGGCAGGCTGAAATACAAGATGCTGACCCTGGGCACGGTTACAAGCGTGCTGCTGGTCGGCGTGGTCTTCGGCATCATCTTCCCGGAAGTACAGATACTTCCTCCATTGAAAAACACTTTTTTCCTGTTGTTCCTCTTCGCCATCGGCTATAGCGTCGGGCCGCAGTTCTTCCGTTCGTTCAAGAAGACAGGCCTTCCACAGGTACTGTTTGCCTGCGTCATGTGCGTTGTATGTCTCGGTGTGACATGGCTTGTGGCCAGAATCGCAGGATATGACGCAGGCGAAGCGGTTGGGCTCTATGCCGGAGCACAGACCATCTCAGCGGCAATCGGCGTAGGCCAGGAAACCATCAACGGCCTTGACATATCCCAGGCCGTGAAAAGCGCCCAGGACAATATTGTTCCCGTGATGTATGCGGTGACATATGTGTTCGGTACTGCAGGATCGGCGTGGATCATCGCGTTCCTGGGTCCAGCGTTAATGGGCGGCATGAAGATATGCCGGCAGGACTGTATGGCCCAGGAGGCTGAGATGGGACAAAGCCTAACCGACCAGCCCGGTTATGACTCCTCGCTACGCGAGGTCTCCTTCAGGACCTATAAGGTGACCAACGCATGGTTCGCATCCTCCGGGCGCAAGGTCTCGGAACTCGAGGACTATGTGGCAGGCCAGGGCCGACGTCTGTTCGTGGACCGTATCCGCCATAACGGCAACATCATCGATACTCCGGCGGCGGGACAGCTTATCTATCCCGGTGATGAGATCGTGCTGAGCGGTCGGCGGGAATTCATAATCGGCGAGGAATCCTGGATTGGCGATGAAATGGTGGATCCGCAGCTGCTTGACTTCGCCATCAAGATCACACCCGTCATGGCACGGAGCAAGGCCGTGGACGGCAAGACCGTCAAGGAACTGCTGGCCCAGCCGTTCATGCATGGAGTCAGTATCCGCGGAATCAGAAGGGCTCAGAGCATTGACGTTCCGGTACGTGAGAACACCGTGATCGACGGTGGCGACTACATCACCCTGGTGGGGCTCCCCTATGATGTCACGACAGCGGCCAAGGCCATCGGACTGGCCGAAAACCAGACCAATGTCACCGATATCATCTTTGTGTCGCTCGGCATTCTGATCGGCGGAATCATCGGTGTGCTGTCGTTCAAGGCCGGAAATGTTCCCGTATCGTTGACCACATCGGGTGGAGCGCTGATCATGGGTCTTATCTTCGGATGGTGGCACAGCAAGCGACCCAATTACGGACAGATTCCCCAGCCGGCCGTCTGGATCTTCCGCGACCTGGGCCTGAATATGTTCATAGCCTGCGTCGGCCTTCAATGCGGGCCCCACTTTGTCCAGGGATTCGAACAGGTGGGCTGGATGATCTTTGTATGGGGAGCGGTGGCAACCGCCGTACCTTTGGTAATCGGCATCCTTCTGGCACGATACGCCTTCCGGTTCCGTCCCGGGACCGCTCTGGGTTGCGTGGCCGGTAGCCGCACCACGACCGCGGACCTCGGAGCCGTCGAGGAATCGCTCCATTCATCGGTTCCCGGAATGGGATACGCCATCACCTACGCCATCGGCAACACACTGCTGATCCTGTTCGCTGTGGTAATGGTCATACTCTTCGCATAATAATCGTTTATAAAACATCAAGATATGGATTACACAAACAACCCCAAGCTGGACGCTGAACTGTCCAGACTGTCGCCGTTCGAGCTGAAAGGCCGTATCATCGATGCGGCCGACCAGAAAGTCAAGAACGCAGCCTACACATTGCTGAACGCCGGCCGCGGCAATCCCAACTGGATCGACATCAACTCGCGTCGAGCCTTCTTCGCCTTGGGCCAGTTCGCCATGGAAGAGTGCGCGCGCGACTTCGAGATGCCCGAGGGCATAGCAGGAATCCCCGACAAGGAAGGCATCTCCGTGCGCTTCGAGACATGGATGCGCAGCAACCAGGCCCTGCCGGGCGTGAATTTCCTGAAACGCGCTTACGAGTATGCGCTGACGGAGCTGTCGGCCGATGCCGACGACTTGGTCTACGAATGGACCGACGGCATCGTTGGCGACCATTATCCCACTCCGCCGCGCATATTGAACTATACCGAGATAATCATCCGTAAGTTCCTGGACTGGGCCATATGTGCCGGCAATCCGCCGCAGGACACGTTCCATCTGTTCGCAGTGGAAGGCTCCACGGCCGGAATGTGTTACAGTTTCGATGTCCTGAAACAGAACTTCCTGCTGAACGAGGGTGACTGTATCGGCCTGATGGTACCCGTATTCACTCCGTACATCGAGATTCCCGAGCTGTCTGAATTCAATTACACGGTACTGAATATCCGTGCCGACAAAATGACTCCCGAAGGGATTCATACGTGGCAGTACGACACGGACGATATCGCCAAGCTTAAGGATCCCAAGTACAAGATGCTGTTCGTCACCAATCCCTCGAATCCGCCCAGCTACGCCATCGATCCGGCGACTGTCGAGGCGTTGAAGGAAGTTGTCAAGGCCAACCCGAACCTGATGATCCTGACCGATGACGTTTACGGCACATTCGTCAAGGGATACCGGTCGCTGATGGCCGACCTGCCGTTCAATTCAATGTCGTGCTACTCGTTCTCGAAGTATTACGGAGCCACAGGCTGGCGTCTGTCGGTCACAGCTGTTGCGGAGAACAACATCTTCGACAAACTGCTGTCGGAACTTCCGCAGGACAAGAAGGACGCGTTGGACAAGCGATACCAGTCGCTGACCCTTGACGTTCCCGGACTGAAGTTCATTGACCGCATGGTGGCCGAAAGCCGCCTGATTGCCTTGAACCACACAGCCGGGCTCTCCACCCCGCAGCAGATCCAGATGTCGCTGATGGCCCTCGGTTCCCTGCTCGACACTGACGAGACCTACCACACAAGGATGATACAGCTGATTCATGACCGATACGACGCCCTGTGGCAGAATTTCGGCTTCAAGATGCCGGATGACCCGCTGCGAGCCGACTACTACTCGGAAATCGACCTGATGGTATGGGCCAAGAAGCTGTACGGCCAGGAATTCGCCGATTACATGAACGCTAACTATAATCCCCTGTCGGCCGTGTTCCGTCTGGCCAGCGAGACCGGCGCCGTCGTTCTGAACGGTGATGGATTCGATGGCCCGAAATGGTCAATCCGTGTGTCGCTGGCCAATCTGAACCAGGAGGACTATGTCAAGATCGGCAAGTATATTCGTCAGATCCTGGAACAATACGCATCCGAATGGAAGGAGTCCAAGACGAAATAGTACAGATTATGTGATTCCTATGGGAGACCGGAGATTCCTCCGGTCTCCTTTTTATCGCAATGCGGCGGATATGAATCAACTTTGCCTACCGCTATTCAAGAGTTTTTTCGTAACTTTGCATGTAGAACTTCGAAAGCGACATCATGGTTATAGAGATTGAAGACATCAATGATCCCAGAGTGGCGGAATATGTAGGTCTGACCGAGGCCCAGCTGCGTCAGTGGCCGCAATGCAGCGAGGGGCTGTTTATTGCCGAGAGTCCAAAGGTGATACGCGTCGCACTTCAGGCCGGTTATGAACCGATGTCGCTGCTATGCGAGCAACGTCACATCAGCGGCGATGCCGCCGACATAATAGCAGCATGCCCCGAAATACCGGTTTATACCGGCAGCCGGGAACAGTTGACAGCTATAACAGGCTACAAGCTGACCCGAGGGGTACTGTGCGCCATGCGCCGCAAACAGCTTCCATCCGTGGAGGATATCTGCAAGGACGGTCATCGGGTAGCCGTGATCCACGGGGTGACCGACACCACCAATATCGGTTCCATATTCCGCTCGGCCGCGGCATTGGGTGTGGACGCGGTTGTATTGTCTTCCGATTCCTGCGATCCGCTGAACCGCCGCTCCGTGCGCGTATCTATGGGAACCGTATTCCTGGTGCCCTGGACCTTCTCGGAATCTCCACTACAGGAATTGAGCCGCATTGGATATAAGAATGCCGCCTTGGCGCTGTCCGATGATTCCATAAGTCTCGATGACCCCGTCCTGCAGGATCAGGAGCGGCTCGCGCTGGTCCTCGGAACCGAAGGCGACGGACTGCCGACGGCTACCATCGCCGAAGCTGACTATACGGTCAGGATACCCATGCACCATCAGGTCGATTCCCTGAACGTCGGCGCAGCAGCTGCGGTGGCCTTCTGGCAATTAAGGTATGGTCAGAGGTAGGTGGATACACCTGATATTGCGGAATCATGCGGGATAAGAAAAGAGTCTGCATTATTATGACAAGGGTAAAAAGGATATGAAGATTATATATAACAAGCTGATACCGTTCGGCCGGTTCTTTGCCATCAATCTGTTCGGAGTCCTGTTTGTAAAGGGCACGAAGGAGCAGGTCACAGAGATTGACCTGAACCACGAGCGAATCCATACCGCCCAGATGAAGGAGCTATGGTATATCCCGTTCTATATACTGTATCTGCTGGAATGGTTCTACCGTCTGTTCCGGCCGGGCAACGCCTACAGCAACATCTCCTTCGAGCGCGAGGCCTACGCCAACGAGCGCAACCTCCGTTACCTCCAGTCCCGTCCCCGCTTCGCCTTTCTACGCTACTTCCGCCGATAATCCCTTCTGACATTAATCTATATCGAGCAGACTGCGGATTTCTTTGTCGAAATCGGAATCGATTTGCTGAGTGGGATTGAAGAGGTCGTATTCGGCTTCGGCTTTAGCTTTGGCCTCCGCAGCCGATATGCTTCCGTGATTGGGAAGAATCTTATAGTCATTGAAGGTCAGGAATTTATTCACGCTTGCGGCAAACTGATCCATATTGAAGACATTCCCACGCTCAATCTGCCCTTCGATATAATCGAAGTAGGATGTGACAGTGCGTTCAAGTGAACGTATTTCCTTTTCAGTAAGATAGTTCTTGGCAATACTGACATCGGACTTTAATATTCTACCATCGGGAGCATACTTCCATGTTGTCAATCCCATGTGAGGCTTTGTATGGTCAGCACCGGCATGGATAATCTCTGCGGCAGTGTGTCCGGTAATAGCATAGTGAAACCTATTTTGCACCATTGCATAAAAATCCTTGGTTGTCGGAGACAGACGGTCATAATCGACACTGCACTCAGCATAGATGTCCGTTATCTGTTGCCAGATGCGACGCTCGCTGGCACGAATGGAACGAACACGCTCTAAGAGTTCGCGGAAGTAGTCTTGTCCGAAAACAGCGGTCCCTTGCTTCAGGCGATCATCATCCAGCACAAATCCCTTTCGGATAAATTCATTAAGAACCTTTGTCGCCCATTGGCGAAACTTAGTGGCTTTCTGGCTATTGACGCGATAGCCAACGCTGATAATGGCGTCAAGGGAATAAAACGTTTGTTCCCGCTTGACCTTACGATTACCTTCTTGTTGAACTATTTCCATTTTGGAAATAGTTGCCTCAGGCAATAGTTCTCCCTCTTGATATATATTTGTAATATGCTTATTTATAGCAGGAACTCCCACATCGAATAATTGGGCCATAGCTTTCTGAGTGAGCCATAGTGTCTCATTTTCTACATAAGCCTGTATCGAACCTGAATTGTCAGGAAGATTATATAGTATAAACTGTATTTCCTTTGCCATAGTGTCAGTTATTGAATTTGAGTTTTTACTTGAACGAGTATATCAGATTCGACAGATGGTTCTCAATAACTCCTCCCCACCTTCCGGCTGATTTGATGGTTTTCCTCATTCATTATTCTAACGATGTAAATCTCCCCCTAATTATCAACATCCCATGAAAAACATATCTTTTCCATTCCATAGACATGATCATTAGACAATTTCAACCTGCATATTGAGATTTAGAGCTTTAGCTATCTTATCCAGCATCTTCTTTTTGTCCGCGGTGGAACTATGGGTAAGTCCCATTATCAGAACTTCGATCCGCCATTTCCTATCCCCGAAAGCTGGGAATGGGTAAGACTGGAAGATATTGCCATGATTGGAACTGGAGCAACACCATCAAAATCCAATATGAAGTATTATGGCGGAAATATAAACTGGGTAAGTAGTTCTGTCACTTCCTTTCCCTATGTAGATGAGCCAACGGATTTGATTACTGAATTGGCTTTAAAAGAGACAAATTGTGAAATATATCCTACTGGAACTCTTCTTATGGCAATGTATGGCGAGGGTAAGACCAGAGGGCAAGTCACTGAACTTAGAATTGAAGCGGCATCAAATCAGGCATGTGCAGCAATAATTCCTTATATCTCTGAAACCAAAAATTTTGTAAAACTATATTTACTTGCTAACTATTATCAGTTAAGGATATTGGCTGAGGGTGGAAACCAACCTAACCTAAATCTTGGAAAAATTAGCTCTCTTTTCATTCCTTTACCTCCTATACACGAGCAAAGGAGAATAGCAGAGCAATATGGGTTTGTTATAGAATCTATTGAACTTTTAGAAGCATCAAAAGTACTTCTAGAAGAACGCATTAATGTGGTAAAATCCAAGATTCTCGACCTTGCAATGCAGGGGAAGCTTGTTCCACAGGATGCATCTGATGAACCAGCGGCCGAGATGCTCCGTCGTATCAATCCGAAGGCTAAGATAATAACCGATAACCCACATTCATGGAATATTCCCGCAAGTTGGTGCTGGTGTCAACTTGGAGACATATTCCATCATAACACTGGGAAAGCACTAAATGCCTCCAATGGGGATGGCATAGAGTATGAGTATATCACCACATCTAATGTTTATTGGGAACGATTTGAATTATCATCCTTGAAAAGAATGTTGTTCAAGAATAGCGAAGTTGATAAATGTTCGGTAAAAAAAGGAGATTTGTTAGTATGTGAAGGCGGGGATATTGGGCGTGCCGCTATATGGGATTTGGACAGAAGCATAATGATTCAAAACCATCTACACCGCCTTAGGCCATATTCGAAAGAAATATGTACTCGACTATATTGCAAGATTCTAAGAGCTTATAAACACAATCAGTTGATTGGAGGAAAGGGAATTGCGTTACAAGGATTCTCATCAAACGCTCTCCATAAGTTGATTGTTCCTTTAATCCCGGCCGAGGAACAGATAAGGATTCTTGACCGGATAGAGTCGTTATTCGCGATTTTAGACAGAATCGAAATATCCTTGCAATCTTGATGATAGTGATTGCAAGGATACTATGCGTAACGTGGATTACCAGTTGACTATTTTGTCGACTATGGCTTGCTGCTCAGTGGAGGTACGGCGCAGATAGATGCGCGTGGTTTCAATACTTTCGTGTCCCATGAGGTCAGCAAGGAGAGCGAGATCGTTGTAGCGGTCAAGGAAGTTCTTGGCGAAGCGATGTCGGAAAGAATGTGGATAGACTACAGCGGTGTTGATACCGTATTTCTTAGCGAACAGTTTGAGCTGCTGCGCTATGCCACGAGCTGTGATTCTTTGTCCGAAACGGTTGAGGAAGATATACCCGGAATTTAGTCCTCGTTCTTTGAGCCAATTAATTGCTTCGGAGCGAAGAGCCTTTGGAATATAAAGGCGCCGAAGCTTGCCTCCTTTGGAGTAGATGTCGAGGTAACCCTGCTGAACGTGTTCGGCTTTGATTTGAAGCAGTTCACTTACTCGGGCACCGGTGGCAGTGAGAAACCACACCACAAAATACCATGAAGTATGACCGTCCTTTTTCAGTTTTGTTTTGAAGAACTTGTAGTCAGCATCGCTGATTACGTTTTCAAGGAAGTTCTTTTGCTGAACCTTTACGAAACGCATCTTTAGTTTCTCCTTCTTTATAAACTCCAGATATTTGTTGATTGCCTGAAGTCGAAGGTTCACTGTCTGGGGCTTGTGGTGCTCCACAAGATACCCTTTGTAGGCGAGAAGATTCTCTCGCGTCACTTCCTTGTACTTTTCAAGGAAATGCGTCACCGTCCACACATATGAGCGGACGGTGTTCGCAGCCAAATCTTGGTGCGAAAGAAATGATTTGTACTTTGTTATCATATCATATTCAAAAATTGAATTGAACACGATTAAGATAACGCAACCCACATTATCCGCAATTACCGGATAATTGGATTCTAACCACTATTGATTCAATTAATGAATATAGGTCAGAAACAATAAATCCGGGAAATAATCCTAATCAAATCTTCGAGCTATATAGTGTTCCTGCATTTATAACAGGAAGACCAGAGATTTTGCAAGGAAGCGGTATTGGTTCGACTAAGCAATTAATACGGAAAGATGATGTTCTCTTATGTAAGATTAATCCTCATTTAAATAGAGTTTGGGAAGTGTCTAAGAATTCCGAATTTTCTCAAATTGCTTCGTCAGAATGGATTGTCGTACGATCTGCTCTATTTAATCCATCATTTTTAAGATATTATTTTGAGTCATCTAAGTTCCGAGAATTATTATGTAGTCAAGTTTCAGGAGTTGGTGGCAGCTTGACACGAGCGCAACCAGCAATAGTTAAAAAATATGCTATCCCAGTACCTCCATATACTGAGCAGCTACGCATTGTAAAGGCAATTTTATCATGGAATATGGCATTTGACGAGATCTCTAATTCGCTAAGTTAGAATTTATTTGATCTAATGTGTCAAATAGTCGCTTAACTTCATTTGCAATTTTCATCTGAGCTTTATACGGAGGTATCGGAATAGGTATTTCCTCAACAATCTTTTTACCAATCCTTTGCTGACCTACAACACCATTGAAGGTTCCCATGCATTGTTTTATGAAGTCATCTGATTTGAAAAACAGAAGCCCATATTCCGGATAAATTACCTTACTTCGGAATACTAATAGTTCTGTGGTGCCACTACCTATTCCATTTGGGAGATTTTTCAATATCATAGATTTGCGGTTCTCTAAGCATGGAGAAATCTTTGCCACTGCAATATCTCCATTGGCAAAATGAGTAAATCCATTTTTTATTTCATCCCATTTTCGTGGAGTATAGACAAACGTATTATTAAACCCATTACAAATAGAAGCCATAGGCACAAAACCCGCTTCCATATCCCCGTCTGCTTTATTTTTCGGGTTGATTTCAAAGACATCATTTATAGTGGCAATACACCATACTGATGGTAATTGCGGATAATGTGGGTTATCGGTTATAATCTTCGCCTTGGAATTGATTCGCAGGAGCATGTCGGAGGCAGGCTCATCAGTCGGATCCTGCGGCACGAGTTTGCCTTGCATAGCAAGATCAAGAATCATTGATTTGGTCTTCTTAATACAGGATTCCAATTCTTGCTTATTTTTGATTATTGATTCTATTGCGCTCTGTATCTCGTGCAATTTTTGAATTATTCTTAACTGCTCTTGATACGGTGGCATTGGGACAGCAAGACTCCCTAATTTTTCTTGTGTAAATGTTGGTATAGCCGTCCCAAGAACAAATCTTTCATAACAGTTTCGTGCATACCGAGATTGAAGCAGAATTGTTAAATACTCAGGACTAACCATGATATGCTTTAATACCACATATTGAGGATTTATGGTTGCTTCTTGGGGCAAATCTTTAACTAAAGCACATTTCCCAAAAGACGAACCTGTTTTCACAAGTAAAATATCATTATTTTGCACTTGTATTTCTGGCGATTCATGATACTTATTCCATGATATATATGTACATGTATCATATTGCATTGAGCCATTGACAATATTCGATGGACTAAGAGTGATAGCGCCATTACGTTCACTGACTAAATCATCCTTGGTATATCCTCGAAATCCTATTCTTCCTGCGATATGACAACAGTCAGACAAAATACACCATGTCCAGCTTTCGGGGATAGGAAATGGCGGATCGAAGTTCTGATAATGGGACTCAGCGGAAGATGATTTGGCCCTTTTTGGGCGTTTGATTTTGCCTTCGGCAATAAGACGTTCCTTCTCGGCGCGGATGCATTCGAGAAGCACGGATGCTGGCTCGTCGTTGAGGTCTTGCGGCACTAACTTTCCACGAATGGCGAGGTCTAATATCTTTTGACGTAATTTCTTCGTATCCATAGCAATCATTATTTGTCCAAAAACAGATTACAGAACTCATTAAGTTGTTGTTGCAGCCGCTCCTGCGGTATAAGAATACGCTTATATTCAGCTATCATCGTGGGACTCATGCTCCGGCTCATTGCATACCCGACCACAACCCTGTCTACTTCTGGGCATAGAATTATACCCACCGAAGGATTTTCATTCGACCGTTTGACATCCCGGTCAAGTGCTTCGAGATAAAATTCCAATTGACCTAAATCACGGGGATTGAATCTGTTTTTCTTCAACTCGACGGCTACCAAAGCCTGTATACCTCTGTGAAAAAACAACAAATCACCCTTGTAGGTCGATGCGCCGACTTCAAGACGGTATTCTTGGTCCATAAAGATAAAATCCTTTCCAAGTTCGAGAATAAACTGCTTCATATGATCTATCAGTTCATTCTTAAGTTTCGATTCACTGTGCCTTTTAGGTAGATTCAGGAAATCAACGAATAGTGTATCCTTAAACATTGCCGGAGCATTCGGATATGTTTCCAGCATTCCTTTAGACATGCTTTTCTTACCCCCAAGTAATGTGGAGAACGTCTGATTGGATATACAACGTTTTAGTTCTTTATTAGTCAGATGTTCCTTATTTGCATAGAGGATGTAGAACATCCGTTCCTCTTGACTTCTACATCTGCTGAGAATCTCCTGATGATTCGACAACGTGGTCATCTCCAATATTTTGGGCATTTGTCCCGATGTTGTCGGGACAATTTGTCCAGATTCTGACTGCACAATTAAAGATGTGGTCTCTTTTGAAGTTGAGTCTCCGTCTTCCAATTGTCCAATTGTTGATTGTATAAATCCCGAATTTAGAAAATTAATGACAGTGTTAGTGAATGACTGAGATGAATACTCATCATAAAACATCACCATACAGTATATACGGGTGCGACTATAGCCTTTTATATCAGGGCGTTTGGAACGGATATATTCTGAAAGTTGCGTAACAACCTTGCTGCCCCACGCCTCGCTTTTCAATTTGGCTGAGACATATTGCCCGACATGCCAAGCAGTAAGCAAGAGTTCCTCATTGACCATTCTGGCGGCACGGCTTTTGTGTTGGAGAATGATTCCGATAACTTCATCGAACTGCCGTTCGATGGGTAAATTAGCATTAGTCTGTTCCATAGTTAGTCTTCCTTAATATTCAGTTGCGCGAATAATTCTTCAAGTTTCGATACTGCAGAAGCAATATTATCGCTCTTTTCTCTAATATCAGCCATGAGTTCGGCAAGGGTGACATCTTCCATATCATTTCCCTGACGAATCCAAGTAATGTCGAGACTGGTTTTGTCACGTCCTAGCAGTTCATTCACATCATATTTACGCCAACGACCTTTGGGATTAGTCTCGGCGTCGTAAGTCTCTTTTCGAACCGAAATATCGTCAGCATTATAGCAAGCTACGAAGTCATCAAGATGATGACGTTGCATGGGGTTTGTAGCGAGTGTGTGTTTTACATCGGTGCGGTAGTCGTAATACCACGTCTCTTTAGTCGGCTCGCCCTTGGTAAAGAAAAGCACATTAGCCTTAACACCGTTGGCATAGAAAATTCCGGTTGGAAGACGTAGAATGGTATGAAGATTGAAGTCTGTGAGCAGACGGCGGCGAATAGGCTCTCCTGAACCTTCGAACAATACATTATCGGGCAATACAATTGCGGCTCGTCCTCCCTGCCGGAGCATCAACATCATGTGTTGAAGAAAGTTGAGCTGATTGTTCTTGGTATCTATATAGAAATCAGGCCGGTTAATGTCTACTGACCCGGCGGCGCGCATGCCGAAAGGTGGATTTGCAAGAATCACATCCGGGTTTATCACCGATTCCTTTTCAAGCGAGTCCTCACATACAATAGGGCTACGCTCAGTTCCCACACCATGCAGATAAAGATTCATGGAGGCAAGAGTGACAACAAGCGGAGTATTGTCGCTGCCATACAATGCCTTGTCACGCAGGAAATCGCGCTTAGTCTTATCCTGACTCTGAGGCTTCATAAAATCATAAGCTGCCAAGAGGAAACCGCCGGTGCCGCAGGCAGGGTCGCAAACGGTTTCTCCGATTTTGGGTCGGATGCAATCGACCATAGCTTTTATGAGAGGGCGTGGTGTGAAATACTGACCGGCTCCGCTCTTCTTATCCTGTCCATTCTTCTCCAATATGCCTTCATATATGGCACCCTTGACATCCACATCCATGCCAAGCCAGTCCTCCTCGTCTATCATGGTGATAACTTTTTTCAGATAGACCGGTTGCTCTATTTTGTTAACAGCTTTGGTATATATGGTACCTATTAGCCCCTCTTCCTGACTCAACCGCCTGAGAACCTCTTCGTAGTGATCAAGAAGATCCATACCGTCAAGTTCTCGCAACGAGTTCCAAGTGCAGCCTTCGGGAATCGCCGATTCCTCATCAAAAAGCTCCACATTTTCCTCATCCATCTTTAGGAACAGGAGATATGTTAGTTGTGTGATATAATCAGTGAATCCAACACCGACTCCAGCGAGAACGGTGGCCATGTTCCACACTTTCTTTATAAGCGATTGCTCGGATGTAGCGTTCTTTGCCATTTTTATGCTGCTGTTTTTCTGAATACTATGAAACTGAAGAGAGAGTCGAGGGCTTCATTTGCTTTCTGTTTATTACCGAATGCCCTTATAAGCTGCGCTGCACGTGTCTTATCATCCTCTTTGATATCGTCAATTGAGCAAGCCCCATTCGATGCGATATAATCCACAATCTGACTGATAATCTCACGCTGTTTAGGCGTAAGCTCTCGTTGATTCTGGCCCATCCAGAGGTTAAAATATTGACGGGCTGTACCTACCACGCTTTCAAGGCGCTCTATTTGCATGAAGGCGAAGCGTACCAGCTGGATGATGTTGGTCAGTGCCTCGCGCTCGGAACTGTCGGCATACCGTTTAACCTTGTCTGGCTGAAGCACCGCGTATGAGTTCCACAATGCACCGGGTCGGAAGCCACTGTTGGCCTGTTCCATACGCCGCTTCAAGTCTTGAAGCATGGCGAATGTTATCGGCGTACCCACGTTATTGTAGATTATACGCAATGCCTCTATATCGTCCGCATGGGTGCGACAATACTCCTCGAATGCCTGTGTAGTAGTTCTGGCATCCTCGACTGAAAAACCTTTCGATATTAGATTGTCTTCTCCGGGTTGCAAAGTATTCACGAATCCGGCTGCAAGAATAAGAATCCATTCGCGAGCCTTCGGATTCATTGAAAGCGGACTTACAATACCTTTGCGTTCCAGGTTGGGTTGGTTAACATCAATGAATGGCGGAAGCTCCTGATTTTCGAGAGCCTGATAAATCCTGGCGGCAAGGTCCCGCATATCCGTGCCGTGAGAGCGGAGTATGAATTCCTTGCGCTGTTGTTCGTCGGCTTTGTTGTGAAGTCGTGCCAAAACTCCAGCGAGTCTATTCAAATATTCATCAGGGATATAACCATGTGATATTTCTTCCAGTAATTTCTTTAATGAGATTCGCTGGTCCGGTATTTCATCATGAGCCGGTATTCCTTTAGCACTCTCGACGACTCCAACGCAATCAACTAGATAAAAACAGTCTTTTGTATCGGCATTTGGAGTAACATTGCGGAGTGCCTCATTACCTATTGTCCTAACGCCTCGGCCTTTCATCTGAATGTAAAGAGGGAGCGAGGAGACATCACGCATAAACATCACCACTTCCAGCGGCTTTACATCCGTGCCTGTGGCAACAAGCGTGCAGGTAACGGCTATACGGAAATCCTTGTCGTTGCGGAAATCCTTGATGAGCTTGTTGCTGTCACCGCATGAATACGTGATTTTCTGGACAAATTTATCATCTTTGCGACCGAAAACCTCTTTAGCTATCTTGACGATATTGGTGGCGTGAGCCTCGTTAAGCGCGAAAATCAGAGTTTTCGGGATATAGTCCATATTCGGCTCGCGTTCAGTGTACATATCCGTGTAGATACTGTCGCGAAAAGTTTCAAGTACAAGTTTTATCTGCGCAGGATTTATAATGCTGCGATTCAGTTCCTCCCGGGTATATGTCGATGTCTCTTTGTTTTCGACAATCTCGACTGTGCCGGTATATCTTGTTTCTTTTCGGAGTTTATCACCTTTTCTGATTGCCCCGCCATTGACCGTAGCTTCAGTCTTGATACTGTAAACGCGGTGCCCCACATTCACGCCGTCAAGTATACTCTGTTCAAGAGTGTAGTTCACAACGACATTGTTATTGAAGAAGGCAAGCGTTTCCGGCACGGGGGTCGCCGTAAGTCCGACCAGTCGTGCTGTATCGAAATAGTCCAGAACCTTTTTCCAGTTCCCATATATAGATCGGTGACACTCGTCGATTATTATCACATCGAAATAATCATGGGGAAGCTTTGGATTGTCCGGCAAGGTCACCTCGGCAGGACCGTCGGAAGTGGATTCTTCATCGGAATCGTCTAAAATTGGTTCTCCTTTTAGAAAAGCAAAAAGACGCTGAATGGTGGATATGATTACGTTACTGTCCGATGGAATATCGTTATTCTGAAGCCGAGAGACACCATAGATGGTATTGAAGGCATCGCCGTTCTGAGTCAAACGGAATGTACCGAACTCACCCTCAGCTTGTTTACCAAGGTTGTTGCGGTCAACGAGAAAAAGCACTTTCTTCATACCAACATGAGCGAGCATCCGATATGCCGCCATACATGCTGTGTATGTTTTGCCAGCTCCAGTGGCAAGTATCATCAAAGCCTTTTTATGACCGATTCGGAAACTTGCCTCCAGATTGGTTATGGCCTCAAACTGACATTCACGGAGTCCTTTCTTTGGTACACTTGGTAGGCCGGCAAAGGGGTCGTCAAAGCCGAGCATTCCGACAAATTTCTTCGGTGACGGCATCTTGACAAGCAAATCGTAATTGGATTCAGACTGACGCATGTCGCGCATATAAAGTTCGCGTCCGTTGGATGTCATGACAATCGGGAGTGGATTAGAAATAGCGGGATAACATGGAGGGACACTCCGGGCATACTCTTCCACTTGTTCGCATACGCATTGATATGTAACATCCACTTCCTCACGTTTAGCTTCAAGGACTCCTACTGCTTTACCGTTGAGAAAGAGAAAATAATCAGCTTCTTTATTGCCCTTCAACAAACCTTCTCGTATAGCCACAGCTGTCATTCCGGCCGAGTATTCCTCTCGGTCGATGACATCCCACCCGGAATCGGTAAACATCCGATCTATTTTCTGTCTCGCTTTTTCTTCCGGTGTCATGTGCGCATAGTTTTATATTATCGGAACTTCATATTCATAAAAAAACAATCGGACTCCATTTCAATTTAGCCGATTCAGGTATTTTGCCATAACATAATCAATTTGCGAATAATGCAAATTTAGTGATTTATTTCGATATGGCAATGAAATATTCTTAGAATATGTTGGTAATCACTCATCCCCTATATGCCGGAGGAGGAAGAGGGTGACGATTGGGGTGGTGATGAAACTCAGGATTAACCAGACTCCCGGGTCTCGGTTGTTTCGCTGCGCTGTCTCGTATACCGTCCGGAACATTCCAGCGTAGAAATATAATAAAATCGGTATCACTATCACCATGATGATGGCACTAAAACTAAAACCAGAGGAATCTCTTTTCTGTGTATCACTTTCCACTCTTGGAGATTCGGCACTCAGTGGTTCCGGATTCAATGAGCCAGGCGCCTTAGCACAAACCTGATCTGTTTCATACAACTCCATAGAGACTTGCACTGCATTTTCAGTGCGGGCAAATACAGAGTTGCAAGGAATAAAAATCAATAATGACAATGTCAGTGTAATGAGCAATTTTTTCATCTTAAACTATATTAAGTGTGAGTATTGAAAATATAGGAACTGTTCGAATTTCTCGAATAGTTGATTGCACAACCAGTACACAAGATTAAGAAGATTCTTTGAGACGGATTCAGTGATATTTTCTTATATTGACTAATTACTCCATAGCTGTCAGTTTGCTCTGGATTGACTCGACCCAATTCCTGAATCGCGGACACTTGCGCAGAATCGATACCGTTCTGTAGAATTATCAGATTGCCATAGATAACCTTCTCATATTCTGATATTATTGAGAGCATACGTTTTGATGGAGCACCATCAGGAGATCCATTTATGTCTTCAGGATTTTATGTCTTCTGGATTCTCATATTTATTGATTATGTCATACAGCATTGTGCGTTACTCGATGATCCAGCCGTCGATGTTGCGGGTCTTCTTGGAGATGTTCACGCCGACCTTAACTATGGGCTTCTTGTTGAGTGAGTTCTGGAACGGCAGGGCGTATTCCTTCTCGTTGATCTGCGCAAGCGCCTCCTCGGGAGTCGCTCCGTACTTGAACTCGATGATGTAGATGGCCTTAGGGCCGTCCAGCACCATGTCCATGCGGCCATGCGACGTGCGACGCTCCACGTCGACGTTGGCGCCGACCAGGCGCGCTATGATCAAGATATCCTTCTGCCACTGCGGCTCCTTGTCGGTATCGTTCATGTAGGGTATGACAGCCAGGAACGACTGCAGCTCGCGCAGGAAACCCTCAATGTCTCCTGCTTAATGAACCGTTTTAACGACCGCACGAAATTAGTGGATTCCATAGAATCCCAGTTCTGAACTTTCTGCATCAGATACTTAAAGAAACCATTCCGTACCTCTGTGTTCGGATAACCCAGCACATAGTCTCCCTCATCCATATCGTAGTCCTTGATAGTCAGATAGCCTGTATAGTAGCACGACAATGTGAGATTGTTGCCCAATACATCACCGCTCTCCAAGTCAGATGCCGTTACATAGGTTCCCTCCAAATCAGGTGTACCCCAATCGTTCGCCATAAACTGCCTTACCAGACGTGTCGGAGTTCCTGTCTGGAACCAGTAATCGCTGATTTTACTGTAATATAACGCCTTGATCAGACTATATGGATTGTATATGTCAATAAGGTCCTCGGTGAAATGATAACCGTCATACTGCACCTTAAGCTCATGTAATGTTTCCTCGAACGTCCATTTACGCCGTTGGCCCAGTTCCTCGATACCCTCATGGAAATTATCCACAAGTTCCTGCGTAGTGATTCCGCAGATTGCCGCGTACCTTGTATCCAATGATATATCAATAAGATTGTTGAGGCCGCTGAACACGTTAATCTGCCCGATTGTGCCCACGCCGGTCAGGAAGACGAACTTAAGGTATTTCTCGTTCGCCTTCATGACTCGGTAGAAGTCATGGAGCGTCCTGCGGTTGGCGGCTTCCAGTTCCGGATTGTCGTGCGCATCGACAATGGGACTGTCGTATTCGTCGATAAGTATCACTACCTGTCGACCTGTCTGCTCATAGATTTCCCCAATCAGACTGTTGAAGCGGCCCGATGGAGAATCATCTGGATTGGGAGTACCGTACTCTTTCTCCCATTTGTCCAAAGTCTGGCCGAGGACCTTGTCCAGGTCTTCGGGTGTTTCGTATCCTCGTTGCGTGAAGTCCAGACGCAGGACAGGAT
Organism: Bacteroidales bacterium; assembly: GCA_019416425.1. GTDB lineage: Bacteria > Bacteroidota > Bacteroidia > Bacteroidales > Muribaculaceae > Lepagella. The sequence goes on along the minus strand of DXXK01000073.1, from coordinate 8,021 downwards.
GCTCGGTCCACTCATCCGGCTCCAGGCGATCGATTGCCAGGCCGCTGAACAACTCGCGCTCGGCGCGGAAATAGCATTCCATCGTGGAGATGAGCAGGCTCTTGCCGAAACGACGGGGCCGACTCAGGAAGAAATACTTCCCGAGTGATACCAACAGGTGGATGTACATGGTCTTGTCCACGTACAGATATCCCCCATTCCTTATTTCGCTGAAATCTGCCTGTCCTATCGGATACTTTACCATAACTGCGCGTTTTAATGAACCAACCTACAAAGATAACAATTTTCCAATTAAAACGCAAAGCTACCTATAAACAGCACCTCCATTGTTAAGGGGTTTCATCACATCAAATTTCACACAATGACAAACGAATTACACATAATAATCATAACCATGAATGCTACTATTTCACTCATCCCCCATATACCGGAGTAGGAAGAGGGTGACGATTGGGGTGGCGATGAAACTCAGGATTAGCCAGACTCACGGGTCTCGGTCGTTTCGCCGTGCTGTCTCGCATACAGTCCGAAACTTTCGTTTAATCGGAGACGTGCCTATATTAGGATTACTCCATGTTTCAGTATTATGCACTACTCGATGATCCAGCCGTCGATATTGCGTGTCTTCTTAGAAATGTTCACGCCGACCTTAACTATGGGCTTCTTGTTGATTGAGTTCTGGAACGGCAGGGCGTATTCCTTCTCGTTGATCTGCGCAAGCGCCTCCTCGGGAGTCGCTCCGTACTTGAACTCGATGATGTAGATGGCTTTCGGACCGTCCAGCACCATGTCCATGCGGCCGTACGACGTGCGGCGCTCCACGTCGACGTTGGCGCCGACCAGGCGCGCTATGATCAAGATATCCTTCTGCCACTGCGGCTCCTTGTCGGTATCGTTCATGTAGGGTATGCCAGCCAGGAACGACTGCAGCTCTTGCAGGAAGCCCTCAATGTCGTCGTCATCGATGAAGTCCCGCAACGATTCCACAAAATTATCCGTACGACCCGTATCCCATTTCTTTACCGTTTCCACCAGATACTTAAAGAATCCCGTCCGGACTTCAGTATTAGGATAACCCAACACAAACGACTGGCGTTTCATGTTATATGACTTGATGGTCAGATAACCGGTATAATAACACGACAATGCCAGATTGTTGCCCAGCACATCGCCGCTGCTCAAAGTATTTCTCAAAACCCTGGTCCCCTCCAGGTCGGGTGTGCCCCAGTCGTTCTCCAGAAACTGCTTCACCAGACGCGTCGGCGTGCCGGACTGGAACCAATAGTCGCCGATAAACTCATCATATAGGGCGTTGACCAGGCTGAAAGGATTGTAGACATCAACAAGATCCTCGGTGAAATGATAACCATCATACTGAGCCTTAAGCTCCTGCAATGTCTTCTCAAACGTCCAGCCGCATCGCTTACCCAGTTTCTCGATTCCTTCATGGAAATTATCCATAAGTTCCTGCGTGGTTATGCCACAGATTGCTGAGTAGTCTGGATGGAGCGAGATGTCCTTCAGGTTGTTGAGGCCGCTGAAGACATTGATCTGTCCAATCTTACCGACTCCGGTCAGAAAGACGAACCTAAGGTAGTCCTCGTTAGCCTTCATGACGCGATAGAAGTCATGGAGCGTCCTGCGGTTGGCGGCTTCCAGTTCGGGATTGTCGTGCGCATCGACAATGGGACTGTCGTACTCATCCATCAGGATTACCACCTGTCGACCGGTTCGTTCATAGATTTTACCAATCAGACTATGGAAGCGACCGGACGGGGAATCATCGGGGTTCGGAGTGCCGTACTCGTTCTCCCATTTGTCCAAAGTCAGGCCAAGGACCTTGTCCAGGTCTTCAGGTGTTTCGTATCCTCGTTGCGTGAAGTCCAGACGCAGGACTGGATGCTTGGTCCATTCATCCGGCTCGAGGCTGTCGATAGCCAGGCCGCGGAACAGCTCCCTTTCTCCACGGAAATAGCATTCCATGGTGGAGACCATCAGACTCTTGCCGAAACGACGTGGACGACTCAGGAAGAAATACTTCCCGAGTGATACCAACTTATGGATGTACATGGTCTTGTCCACGTACCGATAACCGCCCTTCCGGATCTCACGGAAACTTGCCATGCCTATAGGATACTTGATCATCTTCGCGCGTTTTAATGAATCAATTTACAAAGGTAACAATTTTCCAGTTAAAACACAAAGACACTCATGATCCGGCATCTCAATCAACTCTTCAATTCTTCAGCTATGGACAGAGCCGCAGGTTGATGACAATCAGTAACACATGTGGCCTCCTTTACCATACGTGCGTTTGATTCTAAAACGGCATCCTTCGTCAAGAAGGCATTCTGTGATTTCCTTATAGCAACTCCGAACTTGTGTGAAATTCGGATTGATGATCTCCCTCCATTCCTCCATACACTCGCTGATGAATTTCGGAAGCTGACCGTGCCTGACACGGTGATGTCGTGCCATCTTTTGAGAATCCTCAAGATTCACGACCGCTGCTGTCGAGCAATTATATTCGGGCTCTTCGTAATCGTATACATCCAGGCAAATTACCAGTTGTCCCAATTGATTGAATCCGGCGATTATCTCCATTACAATAGGTTGGTCATCGTCGGAATTCAATATATGACAGCATGGTAAATACAGGCTGTCGCTAATATGTTTTCCCATAGTGATAGAATAAAGCCCGAAGCCATTGTTTGCTTTTGGTTTCGGGCTTGGTTCAGTATATTACAAATTGTGTCAGACGGCGAAGCCGATACGGGGGCGGAAGGGGGCGGACTTTGCCACGGGGGCCGGGATGTCGGTCACACGGATCTCGGTCAGGGAGGTCTCGTCGTCAAGGCCCTCGTCCACGACCCTGACAGCCATGGATGGAAGGATCTCGGTCTGGATCATGTTTATGACATGACGGGCGTTCCCGAAGCTCTTGTCGCGATTGGCATAGTCGGCGTTAAGCCGTACCGTCAATGCCTGCCGCGCATCATCCGACAGCGTGTAGTCGTTGCGGGACAGGTAATTCTCGGCAATCTCCATCAGTTCCGTTTCCGTGAAATCATCGAAGACGTATATGTTGGAATCGGGTATGCGGGACTTGAATCCGGGATTCATCTCGAACATCCGCTTCATCTGATCCGGATAACCGGCAAGAACCAGCATCCAGTCACGGTTGGACTCATCGGCCAACGCGGTCAGCAGCGTCTCGATGACGAACTTACCGGGATCACGCGAGTCGTTGGGCTGATATAACTGATATGCCTCGTCGATGAACAGTATTCCTCCCTGGGCTTCCTCTATGGCGCCCAGAGTCTTCTCGGCTTCGGAATTGTAATTCTGTCCGAGCAGCGTGGCTCGCTCACGCACCACCACATGGCCTTTGGAAAGGATTCCCGCACGATGCAGCATAACGCCTATCATCTTAGCGACCGTAGTCTTGCCAGTCCCCGGCGAACCAAGGAACATGGCATGCAAGGGAGTGGGCGTGATCGGGTATCCCTTGTCGGAGCGCATCTTGTTGAAGCGCACCACCCGCTCGTAAACCGAAAGCTTCTTCTTGACGGAGCGCAGTCCGGTCAGATGGTCCAACGAAGGCATGAGGGGCTTGTCATGACCGGATTCTTCCTGAGCCTTAGGGTCGGACTCCTCCGGCTCCTCCGACTCCTTGGATTCCTCGTCCGACTGCGACTCGGACGTGGTATTCTGCTCAGAGATGAAGTTGTCAAGCAATTTGTCAAAATCCACGGTTTCCGACATCATGCAGTCTTCGGCACGGGGAGTGCTGGAGGCCCAGCGTTCAGAGGCTGCGTCGGGCGAATACTCGTCGAGTGGCTCGATGTCTTTGCCAATCCATTTGCCGCGCTCGTCCTCGACATCAGTGTCGAAAGCGAATCCGGCTATGGGATAATCCATACACAGCAGTTCGGCATAGAATATTCCGCTCAGTTCGTAAGAGGTCGAGAAAGGAAACTCCACATACCAGAGGTCTTCCTTGTAATCGTCCTCACTGAGACACATCGGTTCACTGAACTCAACCACAGTCTTCTTCCCATCGGGATAATGGAGGTGTAACTCAAGCTCCGGCTTGACCATGGACAACAGGTTACCGAGTTTATACTCTACATTGAACCTCACATAGTAAGACTGCGTGTGATCGGTCCTGATGGTCTTATATAGATCGCTTGCCCATGCAGTTCGGAGACCACCGTTGCAGACCCTGTACCATTCCGAAGGATGCGGAAGTTCTTTTGGGTCTATGATGCGGAATACCCTTTCATATAGGGCCTGCGTTGCGATTGGATCGCAGACAACAAGGCTGTAGTTATGACCGGGCTTAATGTCCACACCCTGGAAACGGGCATACAGTTCCCGGAGCCACTCCTGCTTGCACAGGTTGATCTTCAAGGACTGGGAAGCGACTTCACAGCGTGCCGTGGTGTCGACAAGAGTCAACATCACGTTGCGGCGTACACCGCGGTCGGAGCGAAGATTGGAGACACCGATCCTTACGGCTATGCCTCCAAGAGCGGTATCAGCGATAAAATCGCTACGGTCGTCGAACGGTAACTTTCTGATATGAGCCATGTCGTCAGGCTCGTCTTGCGTGTAAGTGTAGACCTGTATCTTACACACGTCTATAGGGGATTCTTGTTTCATATTCATACAGTTTTAGAGGGACGGTCCTGGGGACCATCCGGGTTAATACTTCTTTTATCAATCACAACCGGAGGCCTGCCTCCGGAGCCGCTACCAACATGTCATAGAACTCCACGCTCCCGACTGCCGTGCACAGGATACGTCAGGACGCACCACGGGCTGTCAGGGGACTCTCTGCGGTCGAAAAAATGTTGGTGAAAACTATGCGCACCACATCTCCGCGCCGCCTGGAGGGGCAGCACCGCTGAACTTACTGTTGTTGAGATGTAGATGCTTCATAGCTGAAAATGAAGTAATTAAACTGTATAATACAAGTTGCGCCACAAGTGGCTTATACCCTTAATGACGCAAAATTAGGAAAAATCTATCAATCCGGCAAAATTTTTTGTGGAAATTATGGAAGATGTGGAAATTATGGGAGGGCTGGGAGTCATGGGAGTTATGGGAGAGTTGGAAAATACTAAACGCAAAAGCCCCCGGCCAATCGGAAAACCGATTTGACCGGGGGCTGATATGCTGGACCCTTACCGAGGGTCAGTATTCACTCTATGTGTGACCCCTGCCGGGGTCGGGATTTCAGACTTAAGCTTCGCGCTCCTCGTTAAGGAGACGGATCATCTCGATGGCCGATTTCGGGATGCGGGTACCGGGGCCGAAGATGGCTGCTACGCCTGCCTTGTACAGGAAGTCGTAGTCCTGTGCGGGAATCACACCACCGGCGGTGACCATGATGTCCTCGCGACCCAGCTTCTTCAGTTCCTCGATCACCTGCGGAACCAGCGTCTTGTGACCTGCGGCCAGCGAGCTGACACCCAGGATATGCACGTCGTTCTCCACGGCCTGACGGGCAGCCTCCTCCGGTGTCTGGAACAGCGGTCCCATGTCGACATCGAATCCGCAGTCAGCGTAACCGGTGGCAACCACCTTGGCGCCACGGTCGTGACCGTCCTGACCCATCTTGGCAATCATGATACGCGGCTGGCGACCCTCGCGCTTAGCGAACTCGGCAACCATACGGCGGGCCTCCTCGAACTCGGGATCACCCTTCTCTTCGTTGGAATACACTCCTGAAATGGTTTTGATTACAGCTTTATAACGACCTACGACAGCCTCGCAGGCATCGGAAATCTCGCCCAGCGACGCACGCAGGCCTGCGGCCTTGACAGCCAGATCCAGCAGGTTGCCCTTCGACGGATCCTTCACAGCCTCGGTGATGTCGTTCAGAGCCTTCTTCACGGCCTCCTCGTCGCGATCCTTGCGCAGCTCCTCCAGACGCGCGCACTGCTCCTTGCGGACCTCGGTGTTGTCCACCTCCAGGATGTCGATGGGATCCTCGTGGTCCAGACGGTACTTGTTGATACCGACGATGGTCTGGTGACCGGAATCGATGTGGGCCTGCGTACGTGCGGCGGCCTCCTCGATCTTCAGCTTGGGCAGACCGGTCTCGATGGCCTTGGCCATGCCGCCAAGCTTCTCGATCTCCTGGATGTGCTCCCATGCACGGTGAGCGATCTCGTTGGTCAGGCTCTCTACATAGTAGGAACCGCCCCACGGGTCGATCTCACGGCATACCTGAGTCTCCTCCTGGATGTAGATCTGAGTATTACGTGCGATACGTGCGGAGAAGTCGGTGGGCAGCGCGATGGCCTCGTCCAGAGCGTTGGTGTGCAGCGACTGGGTGTGGCCCAGAACGGCGCCCATGGCCTCCACGCAGGTACGGCCCACGTTGTTGAAGGGATCCTGCTCGGTCAGCGACCAACCGGAGGTCTGGCAGTGCGTACGCAAAGCCAGCGACTTCGGGTTCGTGGCGCCGAAGCTCTTGACGATGCGGGCCCACAGCATACGTGCGGCGCGCATCTTGGCGATCTCCATGAAATAGTTCATCGAGATACCCCAGAAGAACGACAGACGCGGAGCGAACGAGTCGATGTTCATACCGGCGTTGACACCGGCGCGGAGGTACTCCAGACCGTCAGCCAGCGTGTAGGCCAGCTCGATGTCGGCGGTGGCACCTGCCTCCTGCATGTGATAGCCGGAGATGGAGATGGAGTTGAACTTGGGCATGTTCTTCGAGGTGTACTCGAAGATGTCGGCGATGATCTTCATCGAGAATGCCGGCGGGTAGATGTAGGTGTTGCGCACCATGAACTCCTTGAGGATGTCGTTCTGGATCGTACCGGCCATCTCGTCGAGCTTGGCACCTTGCTCCAGACCTGCGTTGATGTAGAACGCCAGGACGGGCAGCACGGCACCGTTCATGGTCATGGAGACGGACATCTTGTTCAATGGGATGCCGTCGAACAGCACCTTCATGTCCTCCAGCGAGCAGATGGACACTCCTGCCTTGCCGACATCACCCACTACGCGGGGATGGTCAGCATCGTAGCCACGGTGCGTGGGGAGGTCGAAGGCCACTGACAGACCCTTCTGACCCGACGCCAGGTTGCGGCGGTAGAAGGCGTTGGACTCGGCGGCCGTCGAGAATCCGGCATACTGACGGATGGTCCAGGGGCGCATGGGGTACATGGCGCTGTACGGGCCACGCAGGAACGGGGGCAGACCGGATACATAGTTCAGGTGCTCCATGCCCTCCAGGTCGGCCTCGGTGTAGACCGGCTTGACCGGAATCAGCTCCGCGGTCATCCACTCCGATGCCTCCGCGGGTTTGTGACCCTTCTCGATCACAACTTTATTGATATCTATATCTTTGAAATTCGGACGCATAGTTACTTGAGGAGTTTGGCGTTAAAATCTACAAGAGTGTCAAGCACGTTGACCTTGACATGGATAAAGTTCTCGATACCCTCCTTCTTGAGGTCGTCCATGCAGGCGGGGGCACCGGCAACCACGAACATGGCGCGGCCGTTCAGTTCCCTGAACGCCTCGGGAGCGTACTGGGCGTACTCGTCGTCGCTGCTGCACAGCACCACGATGTCGGCACCCTTCTCCATTGCGGCGTCCACACCCTCCTTGACGGTCTCGAAGCCGATGTTGTCGATTATCTCATAGCCGGCGCAGGCGAAGAAGTTGGCGCTGAACTGAGCGCGTGCCAGACGCATGGCCAGGTTACCGATGGTCAGCATGAATACCTTGGGACGCTTGCCGGAACGCTCGGTGTCGAGACGGAGCTGCTCGAACTGGCTTGCGGCGCGGTCCATGTTCAGGGCCTCGACGGCACCGTCAGCAACCTCCTCGGTATGGCAGCCGCAGCTGCAGCAACACTTGGCGCCATCCTCGAATTTTTTCAGAGCGGTCTCGTTGAAGTTCGGGAACTGGTTCGTGCCAAGCAGGTTCTCCTTGCGGCGGGCAACGTCCAGATGACGCTTCACGCCACTCTCGTTGACCTTTGCCTGTAT
>DXXK01000072.1 GCA_019416425.1 Bacteroidales bacterium | reverse complement strand
CCGCCAGTAATACACGGATTGACTCCATACAGTTCTGGTAATCAAAAACAGAGAAAGCGTCCGCAAGGACGCTTTCTCTGTATATCCTATATATTTGGGGTATAGAATTTTATTTATTATTGTCGCTGATTTTGGTCAACTCCATCTTGTACATGTTGGGGAAGTCCGGAAGGTTGATGGAAGAATTGAAAGATATGTGCCCATCCTTTTCCGAACTGATCCAGAAAGCACATTTCCTATCAGAATAACTAACAAATGGAGCTATCATTTTACTGCCATCATCCTGGATTATAAAAACTCCTTGATCAGCATCTCCGGGTTTGAAATCTATGTGCATTTCCTCCTCATTTTTAGAGATCCAATAATAATAACTAAAATACACGTACCCCCGATGGAAATATACATTATCATTGCCATTGATCTCAATAATTTGCGGATCTGGAACACACACTTTGTATCCCTTTATAGTTCCTCGAATAGAAGCATCCGGATATTCCTGGAATAATCCTTTAAAAATCAGTTCGTTGCCATCCCTGACAATCGTCACTTTATGGGTCAGGTTTTGGTATTCATCAGAATTCGCATTCATAAAAAGATGATAGTCATTATATGTCAGCTGCCAGATTTCCGTGACGGCTTCGGGTTCCGGCTCTGACTCGGAGTCCTTGCCGCATTGCGTGAATGTCAGCAGGACCACAGCCATGCAATCAGTCTCAACAAGTCTCTCATAATCTGTGTGGTTTAGGTAGTCTGCACAAAGATAAACATTTTTACTGATTCTACAAAATGAAGTTGTCTAAACTAATTTACGTTTGTGAATGAATCTGAAGAAGTTTAAACTTTATGGCAACCTTTAGATCGGCGACTATGGAGCCAATCTTAATAAATCTTACCATAAAAATTAGTTTAGACGACTTCAATGTTATAAGAAGCCGATAGAAAGTAATTCGCGAATTTGTTCCCATGATAAGTGGAAGCGATGTCCTTCCCGTTTGGGTAATTAGAAACAAAAACAGCCTCCCAGAAATGTTGTTCCTGTGTATTGAGGATAGTTATTTCTTGATGTCGCTTACTTTACTGAATACCATATTGATCATGTTGGGAATGTCTGGGAAGCCGGTGCCTGTGTATGTAAAAATATTGTCGTCCGGATTTAATTTACCTAAGGAATCGAAAGATAAAGCTCCGTTCTCATCATTATTATACCAGAAAGCTCCCGCTGATCCCTGTTGGCCTTTTTTTGCAATTATTTGCTGCCGTCATCTGAAATTGTGAAAGCTGCCTGAATAGTTCCCGGCACGAATGATACATAGATGTTTAAAAATGTATGTCCATTTGAAAAAGAGTCGCTTGCGTATCCCCAATGCATATAGACACTCTTGCCGTTATCTGTTCCGAGCGTCTGGGGATAAGCAAAATAAAGATTATTGTCCTTTATTGTGAATTTTGTCCAGGCCTCAGGATATTCCGGAAATATTCCCTGAATGGACATTTCATCACCCTTTCTGACAATTGTGACATTACGGATCAGGTTTTTATACTTACTTTCAAGAGGAGCTACCAATGTATGGTAGTCATCATATGTCAGTTGTCAGGTTTCCGTGACGGCTTCGGGTTCCGGCTCTGGTTCGGAGTCCTTGCCGCATTGCGTGAACGTCAGTAGGACCACAGCCATGCAGATCAGTCTCAACAAGTACTTCATAATCTATGTGGTTTGGTTAGTCTTGGCAAGGATAATAATTTAAACCGAATCTACAAAATATTTTAATAAAAAGACCAGGGCTGTCGCATGAAATTTATATAAGATTAGGTTTAGTACATGACAAAAATTGAAATCATGCTGTCAAACAGTTAAATTTCAGGTAGTTATATTTGCAAAAGTCCCTGAAAATTAGTAATTTAAAGGAAAAGTTTGGCGACTTTTCTCCATGAAAACTACTAATTCCAAGGACTCGGTCAAAGTTAACCAAATCCTCCCGATTATGCAAGAGCATTTTGGAAAATCGATGAATCTTGCCCGTATAAAACTTATGGCGCTGCTCATCCACGCACTTTGCGTGGTTCAGACCGTCAGTCTCCATAAGCTGGCTGCCGCCATGCCTGCGGATGCAAAAAGAGATTCCAGTATGCGCCGTCTCCAGAGGTTTCTCTCTCAGTATGCGTTGAATCTCGATCTGACAGCACGGATGATATTCTCGCTGCTCCCCGTCAGGGATAAGCTGGTGCTGAGCATGGACAGGACAAACTGGAAGTTCGGTGACTTCAACATCAATATCCTCATGCTTGGAGTCACATATAAGGGAATAGCATTCCCTCTTATATTCAGCCTTATGCCAAAACGAGGCAACTCCAAATGGACTGAACGCAAAGAACTTGTGGAACGGTTCGGAAGACTGTTCGGATATGACTGTATGGATTGTCTTGTCGCTGACCGGGAGTTCATCGGAAAGGAATGGATCGGATGGCTCAATTCCATGGGAATCCGTTACTATATCCGCATCCGGCAGAACTTCTGGATAGTCAATCCGAAATCTGGAGAAAGGATAAGGGCATGGCATCTCTTCAACAGAGTAAGACTTGGAGAAGAACTTGTCTATGACAAACTTTATCTTTTGAACGGAGAATACGTTTACCTCGCGGGCGCAAGACTCAAAAACAGCCGGGGTGTTCCGGAACTTCAGATTCTTGTATGCTTCAATCATCCTCAATACGCCATAGAGACGTATAAGGAGCGATGGCAGATTGAGACTCTCTTCCGGGCGATGAAGTCGTCCGGATTCAATGTCGAGGACACGCATCTGCGGGATATGGAACATATCTCGCGGCTCGTAGCAATGGTCTGCGTGGCTTTGGTATGGGCGTATCTCGTTGGAGAACATAAAGATATAAATGTCAAGAAAATCAGAATGATGAACCATGGTTATCGCGCCAAATCATTGGTCAAGTATGGACTTGAAGAGATTGCAGATGTACTTAACCGACCTTGGCGAAACCCAGATTTCGATGTTTTCAAATTTTTGTCATGTAGTTAAAATCATTTTATAAATTTTATAATATGGAAACAAAAAATGTAGTGCAGCAAGATGTAAAGGCTGCGAAAACTTCTGATCAGTCTTCGGACCTTACGTCTCTATAGTATGTCAACCCGGCGGGTGATGAATATCCCGTGATTGCCGTCAATGGTTATGATTATCCTACTACTCTCGATGTAGGAGATGTAAGAGAGGATGAGATTATAGACCAGCTTAAAACCATCAGGGACTGCGGTTTCAATGGTACAACGTGGAACTGCCGAGGGAATTCGGGAATATGGAGCCCTTATATCAGTACCTATTTAAAGGCGTCCGCATCCCTGGGGCTTCGGACGATATATCAGCTTCAGACCATAATGCCGAAGGTGATGCAGAAATCCTCGGATTCCAGCCAAGAAAAGGATACGACCTATGATCCGACTTTGGAATATATTGCCGAAGTACTGAACCTGAACAAGGATGATGAGAACCTATGGGGTTATAAACTGTGTGACGAACCAGAATTCAACGAGTGGGGTTATACTACGCCGACAGCACCTGTAGGCACCCGTGACTTGCCTGCGATGTACAGGACATATCTTCAGAATGCCAATGGGCACATAGGATATTTTACGCTTGCTGTATCTGTGGGGGAATCCTATACGGGAGATAAGCATCCTGATAATAAAGAGGAGAAGTACATGTATAGATATTGGGATTATCTGAAAGCCTTGAATGAGAAGTTCCATCCATCAATGTTATCTGTTGACATATATCCGGTTTTTTCAGAAGAAACGCCTCCGATTATTAAGAGAACCTATTATGGATATATAGAGATTATAGCTGATTTCTCTGCACAGTATAATATCCCCTTCTGGATGTACATGCTTAGCACTCAGTTTACAATCTATGATAGAGGGAGCACAACAGTTTATAAAAAATATCCTCTTCCTACGGAAGGAGTATTGCTCTTCCAGGCCATGACTGCATTGGCGTATGGTTTTCAGGGTCTTGTTTTCTGGACGTATACCTTGAATAGGAATCAGATGCAGACTGATCAAACCACTGGCAAGGAAATTCTCAGTGAAGAATACCTTCTTGCTCCATACATGGATGAAGATGGAACATTATCGGTGATATGGAGCAACTGCGCGGCTGTCATACCGGTAATCAAGGAGTTTGGAAAAATCCTACTGGGAGCGAAGTTCATAGAAGCCGGACATGTATATGGTCCCGATTATGTCAGTGATCCCTTTCCTGAGACAAAGCAGTTCTCAACCCCTATAGGATGTGTCTCAAAGGCGACAGCAACCGGACGTGGCGTTGTAATCACCCGTTTGGACAAAGGTGGTGAGAAATATGTAGCGATAGTGAATCACAGTCCTTACGATAACGAGGATTTCACGTTGACAATCAGTCCGAGATGCAAGTGGACGGAATATAGGATGATGGACATAAGCGACGGTTATCTGACGGTAACCGAGCATGAGCGTGAGCCGCAGGAAAAGACCATTAGCCTTTACCTGCAACCGGGCTGCATGATGCTCATCAAATATGAGAAGGACTGAGACTACAACTCAGCATCATAAGAACAGAGGCTGTGTTGTAATTAAGGTTGTACTATTTTGACACAGCCTCTTGCATTCCATATAATCTTATGATAAGCCGACATGATAATCCACGAATTTATCCCACGTTGACCTATAGGGACATCGCAAAGCGCTGTCTCTTTAGTTCGGGTAATCATATACAAAGACAGCGTCCACAGAGGACGCTGTTCTAGTGAATTTAAATTGCAAATATTTATAATCCAGAAAGGGATTTCGATGGTTATTCCTCGGCGGCGACGACCTCGCCCTCGACGCTCTCGTCGACGTCCTTGACGACGTTGGGGAGCTCAAGGCCGTAGTGCTTGCGGGCATCGAGACGTTTCAGGATGATGCCGAACACCAGGGCCAGAGCACCGAGACATGCCAGCATAACCAAGGGAACGGTATAGTTGTAGCTTACGGCTGCCTCCTCGGGACTCAACGTGCCGTTGGCCAGACCCTCGACAATCTGGGGATTGGTGCTGTCCAGAACCTTGCCGATCAGCAGCGGGAACAGCCACAGACCGATGTTCTGGATCCAGAAAATCAGTGCATAGGCCGAACCGATCACCTTGGCGTCAACGAGCTTCGGAACACTGGGCCACAGCGAGGCCGGAACCAGCGAGAAGGAGGCACCCAATACCAGAATAGTTACATAAGCCACAATCACACCGCCGACAGGGCTGTCCTTGAACATAGGCAGGATGAAGGCGAAAGTCAGGTGACAGGCAATCAGCAGCAACGAGCCTAAGATAAGCATCGTGGCGGCCTTACCCTTGTTGTCCACGAAATTACCCAGAATCGGAGTGATACCTACCGCCAGCAGCGGGAACACCGCGAAGATGGCGCTTGCCGACTGACGCATGTAGCCCATGTAGCAGTAAATCACCAGCGCGACGACCGAAGTAACCAGCAGTCCGTACTTCAAGCTCTTGTTCTTCTGGAAGTTGCTTGCGAACGACGCCAGCGCGATGATGATCATGATGACATACTGCAGGACGGTCACCGTATCCGTGGCCCAGAAGGAATCGGGAGCCACATCGGTGAACGCCAGGTTGCACTGCAGCATGTTGACCGCATATTTCTGGAAGGGGAAGATGGCGGAATAGTAGAGCACGCAAAGCAGGGCCACCAGCCAGAACACGTAGCTGGAGAGGATCTTGCCGATATCGCTCACCTTGAACGGCTCGTCCTTCTCCTCGGCCTCGCCTGTCTGGGCATCCAGCTTGCGGTCCATGAAGAAGTAGACGATGAACATGATCAAGGCCACCATCAGCAGGATGACGCCGAAGGCTACCGAGCGGGACACGCTGATGTCACCACCTAAGTTGGCGAACAGCGGCGAGAATATCATACAGGTGGCCACACCCAATCGGGCCAGTGCCATCTCCGAGCCCATTGCCAGAGCCATCTCGCGGCCCTTGAACCACTTCACGATACCACGGCTGACTGTGATGCCGGCCATCTCGACACCGCAACCGAAGATCATGAATCCTACGGCCGACAGCTTGGCCGACGCAGGCATGCCCTCGTAGAAGGGCGAGATGCCCAGCTCGTCGAAACCGGGGATGTAGTTCAGATGATTGGTGAACCACACATCCAGGCTGCTGCCGATGAAGGAATCGGTCAGGGCATACCAGTTGATGGTGGCTCCCACCAGCATCACCGCACCGGACAGGACTGCGGTGAAACGCACGCCCATCTTGTCCAGGATGATTCCTGCGAAGATCAGGAAGAAGATGAACACGTTCAGGAATGTCTCGGAACCCTGCATGGTTCCAAACGCCGTGGAATCCCAGCCCCGCGTGGACTGCAGCAGGTCCTTGATAGGGGACAGGATGTCCATGAAGATGTAGCTGCAGAACATCGCGAACGCCAGCAGACCCAGGGCCGTCCAGCGTGCCCAGGCCTTGTCGCGCAACGACTCCACCTTTTTGCCAATTGTAATGTCAGTTGCCATTGTAGTTGTTATTTTTCAACCTTATTGATAATAGCTTTCAGACTCTCGATGTCGGCGCCTACCACACGGTCCACTTCCTGACCGTCGGAATTGAGGATAACGAACGTGGGTACCGCCTGGACGCCGTATTTGTCGGCCATGTCCGGATTCTGGTCCACGTCAACGAACTGGAACTGCGCCACATCCGTGGATTTATCGGCCAGCTCGTGCACATCGGGCGCGATCATCTGGCATGGACCGCACCATGTGGCGGAGAAGTCAATGACCGTAATGGGCGCGGTGAGCTTGTCGGGCGCCTGGGCCTCCCGTGCCGCTGCCTGTACGGCTGACTGAGGCTCCTCCGTCTCGGTGGACTTGCCTTGTTTTGAACTGCATCCCGTCAGCATGAACAATGCCGCGACGATGACGAAGAGTGTTTTCAGCTTTATCATAAGGTTGAAGGTTTAATTAAAAGTCCCTCCTAATTGATTGCTAAAGAATCAGGAGGGACTTTAGAAGTAATGATTCTTAATGGATTAGTCGATATCCTTGCCGTGCTCCAGGAGGAGCGTCATGCTGGGACGGTCGCAGACCTCGCTGGGACCGAAGTACTGGATCGGGCCGGGATACTGGTAGAGGGTGTTCAGGGCCAGAGTCTCGCGCATGGAGGCGAACTTCAGGTATGGACGACCCTTCAGGTCCACAAGAGCCTTCTGGATCACAGGCTTCATCTCACCCTTGCGGCGCTCCATGTTCATCATCATGGTGATTGGAATACCGCCGGCGATCCACTTGTCGCTTGGCTCCGTCAGGTTGCGTACGCTCGACATGTATCCCGTTACGCCGCTGTTGATCAGCATGGCGGCGTTGTAACCCAGGCTATAGGTGTAGTCGGCGTCGAAGTTGGTGGGATCGGCGCAACGGCCCTCGTAGCCGAAGAAGTGGTGCTGGGCGTTGAACTTGCCGCTGTACTGACCGTTCTCGGCCATCTCTTCCAGACGCTTGGCCACCATGCGGCTCAGCAGGTTCTCGGTCTCGATCAGGGATACCTGCACGTTGCCGTGGCTGTCGCGGTCCAGACTCAGCTGCAGGGCGATGTTCTTGGGCAGGCTGTGGTACAGCTCGGCATTGGTGGGTGACAGATAGCTGTGTATCTTCTCCAGCTTATCAATCTCTTCCAGCTCGTTGAGCTCGTCCTGATGAGCCTCGATCACGTCGTTCAGCTCGGAGATCAGACTCTTCATCGAGGGAATGAATTCGATCAGCCCCTCGGGAATGAGGACCGTACCGAAGTTCCAGCCCATCTTGGCGCGCTCGCTGATGACATAGCAGATGTAGCTTACGATGTTGTCCAGGGTCATGCGCTTGGCCTGGATCTCCTCGGAGATGAGGCAGACGTTGGGCTGGGTCTCCAGGGCGCACTCCAGTGCGATGTGGCTGGCGCTGCGTCCCATCAGCTTGATGAAGTGGTAGTATTTCTTGGCCGAGTTACAGTCGCGCTGGATGTTGCCGATGACCTCGCTGTAGACCTTGCAGGCGGTATCGAAACCGAAGCTGGTCTCGATCCACTTGTTCTTCAGGTCACCGTCGATGGTCTTGGGCACGCCGATCACCTGTACGTCGGCGCCGATGTTCTTGTAGTACTCAGCCAGAACGGCTGCATTGGTGTTGGAGTCATCGCCGCCGATGATGACCAGGGCCTTGATCTCCAGCTCCTTCAGGATTTTCAAGCCGGCGTCGAACTGCTCGGGATTCTCCAGTTTGGTACGGCCGGAGCCGATGATGTCGAAACCACCGGTGTTGCGGTAATCCTTGATGATGCCGGCGGTCAGTTCCATGTACTGGTGGTTGATGAATCCGGAGGGACCCATCAGGAAGCCGTAGAGGCGGTTCTCCTTGTTCAGGGTCTTGAGGCCGTCGAAGATACCGCTGACCACGTTGTGGCCGCCGGGGGCCTGGCCGCCGGACAGGATGATACCTACGTTGAACGGTTCCTCGACGCGCGTGGGGTTATCGTCACGCTCAAACTCCACTACGGGCATTCCGTACGTGTGGGGGAAGCGCTCCTTTATGGCTTCCTGGTCGGCTACCGATTCCGTCGGCTCGCCGAACTTGAGCTTGACCGCGCCCTTAAGGGTCTCGGGTAACTTAGGCTGATACTCAGCTCGTACTCTTTGAAGTGCACTCTTTTTCATGAGTTTTATTTTACCTTTTTCTGTATGGTGATTTTAGCTTTTCGTCTGTATCGTTGTCAGGCATTGAGGCCTATACTGCTTTCAGACTGCAAATTTAACGAAATTCCGGCATATTATTAAGCATTCGGCGTGAATTATTGGATAAAAAACGACATTTTCATAAAATTTCGTTGCCACGGGCCGTTATAAAGGTATGAGAACGGCAAATAGAATCATAATGATGGTATGTCTGCTTGTGCTTGGCGTAGCGGTGGCCCATGCGGAGGTGGTGACGCAGAAAATGGCGTCGCGACTGGCGCAGACTTTCTTCAACACCATGTTCGACCAGACCACCCCGGCCCCCAAGCTGATATGGAACGGCCGCCAGCTGACTACCAACCGGCTGTTCACGCCCTTCTACGTCTACAACACCCCGCGTGGCGGGTACGTCATGATTTCGGCCGACAGCAAGGCGTATCCCGTCCTGGCGTACAGCCGCGACAGGAATTTCAGCATATCCGACGTCAAGGATGCCGAGCATGACCAGTTCGAGCGGTTCGCCCGCGAAATCGAGCTGATACGTTACGACAGCCGCGTCCCCGAGTCGGCCAAGCGGGCGTGGGAGAACATACCTGAATATTTCACCAACATACTGCAGAATCCCTACGGCACGGTGGAATACCGCCGGTTGACCGACGAGGCCCGTGAGCGGCTTGAGGAACTGGACCGCCGCAACTCGTGGATAGTGATGCCTACGGCTGTGGAGTTCGACCTGTACAATCCCGAGCAGTATCGTGACTACAAGCTGAGTGATGTCTTAGGTGATGAAGCAATTGAGGAAGTGCCGTTCAGCTTCTACGAGGACTTTCTACGAGGAATAGAGGAGGAGGAACGCGCTCGCGCGGCGGCGTACGAGAAGATCCTGATACCCACGGATTCGATAGTGAGATACCAGGGAGCCGGAGCCTACAGTATCCAGCTGCCCGACGAGGCGCGGCTGATGCGTGTCTACGCTGTTTCGGGCTCTATGACCCGCGAGCTTAAGTTCAAGGGCACAAACGTGATGAACTTCGACCTGACGGGTATGCCGTCGGGATATTATATAGTATTGGCGATGACCTCGAGAGGCGACATATACGCCTTCAAGGTCCACAGATAGCAAGATTACGATATGAGCAAGTTGAGAGAGTCGAAGCCGTTGGCCATATGCGCCATGGTGCTTGTTATGGTTGTTCTGGTGCTGACAGCGTTAATGAACCCGGAATGGTGGGAGTACATCCCCATCTTCTTCGCATTCATGATGGCTTTCTTCCATCTGATGGCGGTGTTCATGCTGCGTATACCCAATATGTCGAAGCTGCTGGACCTGTGGGCGTTCGTGTTCGCCATCCTGATGGTTGTAGGCATAATCGGCGTCTACATCGTGGAATCGGTGCAGTCCGGTCTCTGAGTGGCTTGCCTGGTCGTTATTCTCTGATCACCACAGGCTCGTTGCCGGTGCAGTCTATGATAGTGGACTGTTCCGTTCCACCCTGTCCGCCATCGACCATCAGGTCGATACGGCCCTCGTAGGCCTCGGCTATGAGCTCCGGGTTTACGGCATAATCCTCGTCCTTGTATTGAATGGTGGTGGTAAGCAGCGGCCGCCCCATACGTTCCACTATCCTGCGTGCCGTCTCATTGGCGGGAATCCTGATACCCACGGTCTTTCGGTTCTTAAAAGTACGAGGCAGGTTGGATACCGTGCGGAACAGCAGCGTAACCGGGCCGGGCGTCTCGTTTTTCAGTATCGCGAAGCCTTTGTTGTCGATGCGGGCGTATTCCGACGCCATCGAGATGTCGGCGCAAAGAATTGACAGGTTGGTTTTCTCCGGATTGATGCCTTTTAATTTGCATATCCTTTCGATGGCCCGCATGTTCATGGCGTCGCACACCAGCGCGTACATAGTGTCGGTGGGGATGATGGCGGTCTGGCCGTCATCCAGAATGGCGGAGATATCATCCAACTGCTTGTCCGACGGATTGTCGTTCCAGATTTTTACTGTATTCATGGTATTTAAACAAATCTTTCCGCAAAAATAAGGAATAGTCTTGAATTTTCGCTAATTTTGCAGTGTAAAATCAGAAGGAAAATGAAAATAGCGATAGTGGCGGCCATGGACAAGGAGCTGAAACTGCTTCTGGAGCTAATGCCTGACCATACGGAGAGAGAGGTAGAGGGACAGCTGATATACGACGGCCGGATCGGTCATCATGAGGTGGTTCTGTCCAAATGTGGTATCGGAAAGGTCAATTCGGCCCTCCGTACATACCGCATCATCCATGGATTCCGGCCAGAGCTGGTGATCAACAGCGGCGTAGCCGGAGGCGCTGATGCTGCTGTGCCCATCGGCACGGTCCTGGCGGCATCCGGAGCGGGTTACCATGACGTGTGGTGCGGACCCGGCACCGAGCGCGACGAGGCCGACGGTTTCCCCAGGGTATTCACCCCTTATGAGCCGGGAATGAGGATCGTCGAGGAGCTTAAGCACGATAATCCCGGGCTGAAGACCGGAATCATCGCCACCGGCGACATCTTCATCACCAAGCCCGAGGAGGTGGCCCGGATCAAGGCTTCGTATCCCGACGCCAAGGCGTGCGACATGGAGTCGGCATCCATCGCCCAGACCTGTGCGGCCTGCGGTGTCCCTTTCATGGTGGTGCGCGTCATCAGCGATACCCCCGGCAGCGGTAACAATTTCTCACAATACACCAATTTCTTTAGCGAAGCACCCGAAAAGACGTTCCGAGTACTTGAGGAGATACTCTTAAGGCTGGATTGAATATGAGGATAGCATTACATCGTCAGCAGCTGAAAAGCGCGATGCTGCCGATAGCCATGCTGGTCGGCGCGTTGTTCTACAAATGGATCGGATACCTGACGTTCCTGTCGCCTTATCTGATCTTCATGATGCTGTTCATCACCTACTGCCGTCTGGAGCCCAAGGAGTTCAAGCCGCACATCTCGCAGCTGACCCTGCTGACGGTCCAGATGGTGCTGGGCGCCCTGGTCTATATGGCGATACTGCCGATGAACCATACGGTAGCCGAGGGTGTGTTCATCTGCGTATTCATACCGACGGCCACGGCTGCGCCGGTCATAACCTCGATGCTGGGCGGAAGCATCTCGTATGTGGCGACCTATTCGCTGATTTGCAATACGTTCGTGGCTGTGGTTGGATCGGCTGTGCTTGCCATAGTCGGCGATTTCCATACCATGAGCTTCTGGGAGTCGACCCTGCACATCATGCGGCAGGTGTTCCCGCTGCTGATCCTGCCCATCGTCGCGGCCCTGCTGTTGCGTTACCTGTGGCCCAGGGCTCATAATGCCGTGGCCAAGTCGCAGCAACTGTCGTTCTACATGTGGGTGGTGGCGCTGCTGCTGATTGTGGGCAGCTGCGTCAGTTTCGTGATCCTGCACTGGGACGAGAACCAGCTCGGCACACTGATATGGCTGGTACTCGGTGCGCTTGCCGTCTGCCTGATACAGTTCGTGGCGGGACGCCGTCTCGGAGCGTGGCTGATGGCACGGGCCGGACGGCGCGGCGAACCGACTGACAAGGACCTGCGGGTCAGCTGCGCGCAGAGCCTGATGCAGAAGAACACCGTGCTGGCCGTATGGCTGGCCATGGCCTATATGATGCCCATGGCATCCGTTGGCCCGGCGGCCTACATAGCCTGGCAGAATATAGTGAACTCATGGCAGCTGTTCCGCCATGAGTCAAAACGGAAAAATTAAAAAACTGACTGAACCCATGCATACAAGAGAAGAGAAACTCGCGGCATTCGGCCGCCTGCTGGATGTGCTTGACACACTCCGCGTTCAATGCCCGTGGGACCGCAAGCAGACCAACGAATCGCTGCGTCCCAACACCATAGAGGAAACATACGAGCTGGCCGACGCCCTGATGGCGGACGACAACGCCAATATCTGCAAGGAGCTGGGCGACGTGTTGCTCCATGTGGTGTTCTACTCAAAGATCGGCGAGGAGAAGGAGGCATTCGACATGGCCGACGTATGCACTAAGCTGACGGACAAGCTCGTCTACCGCCATCCCCATATCTACGGCGACGTTCATGCGGATACTCCCGAGGCCGTGAAGAACAACTGGGAGAAACTCAAGGAGAAGGAGAAGGACGGCAACAAGACCGTGCTGGGCGGTGTGCCCCGCGCGTTGCCCGCGCTGATCAAGGCCGCCCGTATCCAGGAGAAGGCCGCCGCCGTTGGATTCGACTGGGAGAACCGCTCAGATGTATGGGACAAGGTCAAGGAGGAGGTGTCGGAGGTCGAGGCCGAGATCGAGTCGAAGGACAAGGAGCGCCTGCAGGCTGAGTTCGGCGACCTGCTGTTCGCCATCATCAATGCGGCGCGTCTCTACGGCGTCAATCCCGAGAACGCGCTGGAGCATACCAATCGCAAGTTTATCGACCGTTTCAATTATATCGAGGCGGGTGCCAAGTCGCAGGGCAAGCATGTCAGCGACCTGACGCTCCAGGAGATGGACGCTCTCTGGGACGAATACAAGAAAAACCGCGAATGATACTCTGCATCACCGAGAAACCGAGCGTGGGACGCGACCTGGCACGCATACTGGGAGCGACCCAGTCGCACGGCGGGTACATGGAGGGCAACGGCTACTGCGTGACGTGGACGTTCGGCCATCTGTGCTCGCTGAAGGATCCCGGCGACTATCAGGACAACTGGAAACGATGGGCGTTGGGGACACTGCCGATGATACCGGCTCGTTTCGGCATCAAGGTGATGGCCGACGCCGGTGTGCAGCAGCAGTTCAACGTCATCAAGTCGCTGATCGAGCAGTGCGACGAGATCGTGAACTGCGGTGATGCCGGGCAGGAGGGCGAGGTGATACAGCGCTGGGTGATGCAGAAGGCCGGTTGCGACAAGCCTATCCGCCGACTGTGGGTCAGCTCGCTGACGGACCAGGCCGTGCGCGAGGGCTTCACGCACCTGCGTGCCCATAAGGAGCTGGACTCTCTATACGAGGCCGGAATATGCCGAGCCATCGGCGACTGGATCCTGGGCATCAACGCCACGAGACTCTATTCGCTGAAATATGGCCAGGCAGGCCAGATCCTGTCCGTGGGCCGCGTGCAGACTCCCACACTGGCCCTGGTGGTGCAGCGCCAGAAGGAAATCGACGAGTTCGTTCCCAAGGATTACTGGGAGCTGAAGACCAAGTACCGTGACACTCTGTTCTCGGCTCAGGTCAAGGGCTTCGAGGAGGAAGCCAAGGGTCAGGCTCTGCTTCAGGAGGTCAGCCAGTATCCGCTGGTCATCGAGGATGTGCAGAAGAAGAAGGGCCGCGAGGCGCCTCCGAAACTGTTCGACCTGACGTCGCTGCAGGTGGAGGCCAACCGCAAGTACGGCATGAGCGCCGACAAGACCCTGCAGACCATCCAGAGCCTGTACGAGAAGAAGCTGACCACATATCCGCGTGTGGACACAACCTATCTGACGGACGACATGTATCCCAAGTGTCCCGACATTCTTCGTAGTCTTAAGCCCTATGCCAACCTGACGCAGCCGCTCCTTGGGGAGAAACTTAAGAAAAGCAAAAAAGTGTTCGACAACTCCAAGGTAACCGACCATCATGCCATCATTCCGACGGGTCAGGCATTGTCTGCCGGACTGTCATTGGAGGAAAAACGCGTGTTCCATCTCATAGCGCAGCGGTTCATAGCCGCATTCTATCCCGACTGCACGTTTGAGCAGACCGTGGTTACCGCCCAGGCAGGCAAGACAGGATTCAAGACCACCGGCAAGGTAATTCTGGATCCGGGATGGCGCAAGGTATTCGCTGGTAGAGAACAGGAGGAAAGCGTCAGGGATGACGATGACGACCGTATACTGCCGGACTTCAAGCCGGGGGAGAGCGGTCCGCACGAGCCTTTGCTGATGAAGAAGACGACCAAGCCGCCAAAGTATTATACCGAGGGAACGCTGCTGAAGGCCATGGAGACGGCGGGGTCGAACGTGGAGGACGAGGAGCTCCGCGAGGCATTGAAGGCCAACGGCATCGGGCGTCCCTCCACTCGTGCCGCCATTATCGAGACGTTGTACAAGAGGGGATATATCCGGCAGGAACGAAAATCCTTGCGTGCCACGCAAGCCGGAATCGAGCTTATAGGCGTTATAAGGGAAGAGCTCCTTAAGAGCGCGGCCCTGACAGGTATCTGGGAAGGCAGGCTGCGGGCCATAGAGGCCGGAAACTACAGCGCGCCGGAATTCATCGCCAAACTGAAGGAAATGATCGGTGAGATCACACGCAGCGTGCTGACCGATTCCTCCAACCGCAGGATTGTGGCCGAGACACCGGCTCCGGAGTCAAAGGAAGCCAAGGGGAAGAACGAGAAAAAGACTAAGAAAACAACCGGAAAAAAGAAGTGACATGACTGGAAATCAATGGCAATATGTCGCGGTGTTCGTGCTGCTGGCCGCGATAGTGGTGTGGATTTGTTACAATCTGTTCAGCAAGAAGCGCAGGAGCAGGATGTCGCAGTGCCCCGGCTGTTCGATGAACAACGTATGCCATAAGGAATTCCGTCCCAAGCAGTCCGACGTGAAGGGGAAATGCCCTTCCTGCTGCAGCGACAGCGAAGATAATCATTGACCATAGCTAAAGACCAGATAGCCATTAAACTGTACGTTTATTAATAATTACTGCGAAAAATGTTAAATTATTCGCGGATTATTATTAAATTTGCAGATTATATGACTATGAGTTTGGAACAGATATTCCCCAGGGAAAAGGTCCGGGAGCTGAAACAGCTTCTGGAACAAAGTGATAACATATTGGTTACGTGTCACATGCGGCCAGACGGAGATGCCATCGGAAGTTCATTGGGATGGTATCATATGCTGCGTGCGCGCGGCAAGCATGTGTCCGTCGTCATTCCCGACCGTATGCCCAAGTCGCTGGAATTCCTGCCGTCGACATCGGAAGTCGTCGTATACACGCAGCACAAGCAATACGCCGACCGTCTGATGAGCGAGGCCGACCTGATATTGCAGTGCGATTTCAACGCATATTACCGTCAGGGTCTTCTTGCCGAGGGAATGGAGAAGAGTCCGGCAATCAAGGTGCTTATCGACCATCATCAGAAACCGTCTATAGACTCTCAGTTGGTTTTCTCGTATCCAGAGATGTCATCGACGTGCGAACTGGTCTACCGCCTGATGTGCGACCTGGGATGGTACATAGAGATGCCCGATGCTACGGCGCAGTGCCTGCTGACAGGTCTGATAACGGATACCCAGAATTTTACAGTGAATTGCGGCAATCCGGAAATCTACACTGTTCTGGAAGGTCTGTTGCAGAAGGATGTCGACAAGTCTCAGATTCTATGGGAGGCGACCAAACTCACCTCGTACTCGGCGATGAAGCTGAATGCCTACGCCATCTCGGAGAAGCTTGAGGTCTTCGAGCAATACCGCTGCGGATTGATAACGCTTAGCGCGGACGAGCTCAAACGATTCAATTACCAGAAAGGGGAGACCGAGGGATTGGTCAACGAGCCGCTCCGTATCCGTGGACTGGTATATTCCATATTCCTGCGCGAGGATGATGACTGCATCAAGGTGTCGATGCGCAGCCGGTTCGATTTTCCGGTCAGCGATATGTGCGAGGAACTTGGCGGCGGCGGACATCTGCAGGCGGCCGGTGCCGAATTCAAAGGCACGCTGGAAGAGTGCAGGAATGCGATTATTGACATGATGGGGCGTTACGACGACCGTCTGCCCTGTAAACTTGACAAACTTGAACTGAAATGAAATTAAGAAAACTGATAACCGCGGCCTCGGCGCTAGTCCTGCTGGCGCTGGCTACAGGTTGCGAAAAGACTAAATCATACTCCGAGCTACTCAAGGACGAAGAGCAGGCCTGCAACTGGTATCTGGCTCAGCATGAGGTAGAGGTAAAGATTCCAGAGGATTCCGTCTTTAAGGTGGGCAAGGATGCCCCGTACTATAAGATGGATGGTAGCGGCAACGTCTACATGCGTGTCATCAAAGACGGCGACCGTAGCAAGAAGCCTAAGAACGGCGACCGTGTATACTTCTCGTTCATGCGGCAGAATCTGCTGGACCTGAAGAATGGCCGTATTCCGGAAGACTACTGGGTGGGCAATGCCGAGGATATGTCAAGCGGAAGCACCAGCTTTATTTTAGGCGAGACATTCCTGACATCCTCCACCCAATATGGCGACGGCATCCAGCTGCCTGTGACGTATCTGGGGTACTACAGCGAGGTCGAGATTGTCGTGAAGTCGCTGGAGGGATTCGAGGATGAGCAATATGTCCACACCAAGAGCGACTGCATACCGTTCGTTTACAAGGTGCGTTATTTCCCGGCCCAGTACTAAGAGAGGCAGCATAAAGTTTGAACTACATAAAATTGCAAGATATGTCATTGATCAAATCAATATCAGGAATACGAGGCACCATCGGCGGTACCGTCGGCGAGGGGCTGTCGGGAGTTGATGTCGTTAAGTTTACCGCTGCCTATGCGGCCTTTATCCGAAACCGCGTGGGCCAGGGACGACACAGCATTGTCGTGGGCCGTGACGGCCGTCTGTCGGGTGAGATGGTATCCAAGCTGGTAATCGGCACGCTGATGTCGATGGGCTTCGATGTGATCAACATCGGCATGGCCTCGACACCCACCACCGAGCTGGCCGTTACAGGCGAGAAGGCAGTTGGCGGCATCATCATCACCGCCAGCCACAATCCCGTGCAGTGGAACGCATTGAAGCTGCTGAACGAGCGTGGTGAGTTCCTGAACGACAAGGAGGGCAAGGAAGTGATCCGCATCGCCGGCGACGACGACTATAAATTCGCCGACGTGATGGAGTTGGGTCATGAATACATGGTAGAGACCTGGGACCGCACCCATATCGACATGGTGCTGGATTTGAAACTGGTTGATGCCGAGGCGGTCGCCAAGGCCGGCTTCAAGGTAGCCGTAGACGGCATCAACTCCGTGGGTGGCCGCATCATTCCCCAGTTGCTCCGTGCCTTGGGTGTCAATGACATCATCGAGCTGAACTGTGAGGCGACAGGTAAGTTCGCCCATACGCCGGAACCAATTCCCGAGAATCTTACCGCGATCTCGGCAGTTGTCCGCGAGTCGGGCGCTGACCTGGGTATTGTAGTTGATCCCGACGTGGACCGTCTGGCTCTGGTTATGGAGAACGGCGAGATGTTCATCGAGGAGAACACGCTGATCGCCATCGCCGATTATGTCCTGGACCACACTCCCGGCGCAACGGTGTCGAACTTGAGCTCATCGCGTGGCCTGCGTGACGTGACACGCGCGCATGGCTGCGAGTATTCCGCAGCTGCCGTAGGCGAGGTCAACGTGGTTGCCAAGATGAAGGATGTCAACGCCATCATCGGCGGCGAGGGCAACGGCGGCGTGATCTATCCCGAACTGCATTACGGCCGTGACGCTCTGGTAGGTGTCGCACTGTTCCTTACACTTATGGCCAAGAACGGCAAAAAGGTTTCGGAAATCCGTGCCGGACTGCCGCAATACGCTATTGCCAAGAACAAGATCCAGTTGACACCTGACCTGGATGTAGACTCAATCCTGACCGAGGTCAAGGAGCGCTACAAGAGCGAGCAGGTAACCGACATCGACGGCGTCAAGATCGACTTCGCCGACAGCTGGGTACACCTCCGCAAGTCCAATACGGAGCCTATCATCCGTATCTACAGCGAGGCTGCCAATATGGAGCAGGCCGACAAACTGGCTGATGAAATCAAGGAAATAATCAAAGCCATAAGCCAGAAGTAATGCTCAAGAAGTTCTTAATGAACATGCTCTCCAGTTTTGTGGGAGCATGGTTGGCGATTGTATTGATTCTGGTATCCGGAACCATCTTGCTGGTCGGGATGATAGGTGCAGGTGTGGCTTCCGGCCTGGGAAGTACCGAGCAGTTGAAATCGCGCAGTATCCTGCGACTTAGCCTTGACGGCGAGATTGCCGAGACCGAAAGCAATTCGGCACCGGACATGCAGTCGCTGGTCATGGGTGACGTAAGCCGCCCGCAGACGCTGAACATGATTGTCGAATCCATTCGCGAGGCAGCCCGAAACAAGTCGATATCTGCAATCTATCTGGACTGTGGCAGCGTGATTGCCTCAACCGCGACATTGAACGCTATCCGAGACGCGTTGATCGAGTTCAAGAAGTCCAGCAAGCCTATCTATGCGTATGCAGACGGATATACCACCGGCACATACTTTGTCGCATCCGTGGCCAACCGCATCTATATGAATCCGCAGGGTGAGTTGTCGATGAGAGGTCTTTCGTCGACTGTACCTTATTACAAGGGCCTTCTCGATAAACTAAACGTCAAGTTCCAGGTGGTAAAGGTCGGGACATTCAAGTCAGCTGTCGAGCCGTATATACTCAATGAGATGAGTGAGCCTGCCCGTGCGCAGATGGACACACTGCTGACCAACATGTGGGATGTGATCAAATCGGATATCTGCAAGTACCGCAAGGGTGTGACACCAGCCAAAATCGACAGTCTTGTGAATGTAGTAAATATATCGTTCGCACCATCCACGGAAACTGTCAAATCCGGACTGGTAGACTCTCTGGCATATGGGCGCACCATGAACCGGAAGTTCTCTGCCCTTACAGGTCAGGATCCCGAGAAGGTGAACTATGTGGGTCCCTCCACTCTGGTTTCAACAGCCCCATGGACCACTACCTATAACTCCAAAGACCGTATCGCAGTACTCTACGCCGTTGGCGAGATCAACGACATTTCGGACAAAGGCATCAATTTCCACACGCTGGTGCCAGTCATAACAAAACTGGCCGATGATAAGAACGTGAAGGGAATGGTGCTTCGTGTCAATTCGCCCGGTGGCTCGGCTTACGGCAGTGCTCAGATTGGCGAGGCTCTGGATTACTTCATGAGCAAAGGCAAACCTCTGGCCGTATCGATGGGTGATTACGCGGCTTCGGGCGGTTACTGGATTTCGGCATGTGCCGACAGGATTTTCGCCGATCCCTTGACCATTACTGGTTCCATCGGTATCTTCGGCCTGATTCCTGACTTCGGGGGACTCATAGAGAAAATCGGAGTCAACATGGAGACCGTCAGCACTAATCCGGGAGCGCAGTTCCCCACGGGCATCAAAGCCATGGACGAGAACCAGCTTGCTGTGATGCAGCGATATGTGGAGCGTGGGTATGAGGATTTTGTCGGCCGCGTTGCCAAGGGTCGTCACATGACAGTACCGGCAGTGAAGCGTATAGCCGAGGGTCGTGTATGGGATGCAGTCTCGGCCAGGCGCATCGGGCTGGTCGATTCGCTGGCAGGTCTTAACAATGCCATAGAATGGGTAGCGCAGAAGGCTGATATCCGCGACAAATACAATGTCGCCGCCTATCCCCAGCGTGAGCCTTCGTTATGGGATATGATTCCGGAGTCCGGCAGCGTCAAGACCGCCAAGGAAACTGTCCGGAAAATTACACGTCCTGATGCCGACGAGCTGATGATGTCCAAGGTCCGCGAGCTGCTGAGCCGTCACCGGGTGCAGGCCCGCATGGCTGAGATGAAAGTGGAATTCGCCAGATAATATCTCACTGATAACAGATATAGGAAATGCCGACGCAACAACAGATAATAACCTGGATATTGAAACCGGTCTCGGTCGTTTACGGCTGGGTCATGGCAGTGCGTAACTGGATGTTCGACAACAAGATCCTTCCGGTTATGGAATACGACATCCCGGTGATCAGCGTCGGCAACATTACCGTGGGTGGCACGGGCAAGACCCCGCATGTGGAGTACATAGTGCATGAACTTTGCATGACGTACAACACAGCGGTGCTGTCGCGTGGCTATAAGCGTAAGACCCAGGGTTTCCTGCTGGCTGGAGCCACCAGTACTCCCGACAGCATCGGCGACGAGCCGCTTCAGATATACCACAAGTTCGGTTCCCGGATCAAGGTGGCAGTATGCGAGAATCGCCGCAAAGGCATTTCGGAGCTCTTGAGGCAGTTCCCGGATCTGGATATCATCATACTTGACGATGCATTCCAGCATCGGTACGTCAAGCCGAAGGTGTCGATACTGCTGTCTGACTATAACCGTCCCATCTATAACGACCATCTGTTGCCGTTGGGTCGACTGCGCGAGAACTGGAGGCAGGTTGAACGTGCGGACATGGTTGTGGTGACCAAATGCCCTGACCAGATGCAACTCATGGACATGAAGATGATATCAAGGCAATTGGGAGACAATATCACTAATGCCGGATTGAATCCACGTCCCTATCAGGGAATATACTTCTCCAAAGTGATTTACGGCGGCTTGCTGCCGGTATTCCCCGACGATAAACCCTACAATGTGAATCTGGCGATGCTGACCGAGCGCGACACTGTGCTGTTGCTGACCGGAATAGCCAATCCGCGTGGTTTTGTGCGTTATTTCAGAAATTATCCCTTCAAGGTTGTGGTGAGCCACTATTCGGATCATCATGATTTCACTCGCCGCGATATCGATCATCTGGCCAAGAAATTCGATTCTCTGAAAGGTGAGCGAAAGGTGATAATCACAACCGAAAAGGATGCGATGAGGCTTGCATATAACCCATATATCCCAACAAAGTTGAAGCCTTTGATGTTCTATCTACCGATAGGGGTCCGCATGTTGGAGAAGCCCGATGGCTCGGAATTCATCAATGAGCTGAAACGAAGGATAGAAGAGTAGTCTCTCTTTCCCCGAGCGTGAATCGCAGTGACATGTAAGTGCCGGAAAGGAGCTGACGATAGAAATTTTAATTGATCGATACGATGGAAAAGACTTATCTGGAGAGAATCCAGGAGACCGCGGAGTATATCCGCAATGCCGTAGGCGAACTGCCGAAGATTGGAATAATCCTTGGCACCGGTCTTGGAGACCTGGTAAATTATATGGAAATCAAACAGGAGCTGGACTATCATGTCATCCCCAACATGCCGGTGTCGACAGTCGAGGGCCACAGCGGCAAACTGATATTCGGCACATTGGGTGGCAAGTACGTGGTTGCCATGAAGGGACGTTTCCACTATTACGAGGGTTACGACATGAAGCAGGTCACCTTCCCGGTGCGTGTCATGAAGGCCCTGGGTGTCGAGACGCTGTTCGTCAGCAATGCTGCGGGAGGCATGAACAAGGAGTTCAAGGTAGGCGATGTGATGATCATCACCGACCACATAAACCTGTTCCCGGAGAATCCATTGCGCGGAAAGAACTTCGAGGAACTGGGTCCACGTTTCCCGGCCATGACCGAGGCATATTCGCATGCGTTGATCGAGATGGCGGACAATATCGCCGCTGAGGACAACATTCGACTGATGCACGGCGTCTATGTAGGCACACCCGGTCCGACATTCGAGACTCCGGCCGAATATGAGTATTTCCGCGTAATAGGCGGCGATGCCGTCGGTATGTCGACGGTCCCCGAGGTAATCGTGGCCAATCATGCCGGCATGAAGGTGTTCGGTGTCTCGGTTATCACCGATCTGGGCGGCAAGGATATCACGGACGTGCCGTCGCACGAGGAGGTACAGAAGGCCGCAGTCGTGGCCCAGCCGGTTATGACGCATGTCATCACTAAGATGCTGGAACGAATCTAAAGCAACATGCAGACGGAAATATCACAATTGGGAGAGTTCGGGTTGATCGACAGATTGACCCGGGACTTCCCGTTGAAGAACGAATCGAGCCGAAAGGGCGTGGGCGACGATGCCGCCGTGCTGAGTTTCGGCCACAAGGAGGTACTGGTCACTACCGACCTGTTGCTCGAGGGAATTCATTTCGACCTGCGTTATGTCCCGTTGAAACACTTAGGATATAAGGCAGCGGTGGTTAATTTCAGCGACATCTACGCAATGATGGGAACGCCGAAACAGATTGTTGTCAGTCTGGGTGTTTCCAGCCGGTTCACTGTCGAGCATATCGAGGAACTGTATTCGGGTATCCGTCTGGCCTGCGAGACGTATGGCGTCGACCTGGTCGGCGGCGATACCTCTGCATCGGTCACAGGATTGGTTATAAGCGTCACCTGTATAGGCGAGGCGGCCAAGGATGAGATCGTCTACCGTAACGGTGCGAGACCTACAGACCTGATATGTGTCAGCGGCGACCTTGGCGCGGCATACATGGGACTTCAGTTGCTGGAGCGCGAGAATGTCGTGGCCGCGCAACAGAAAGGCCCGATTGAGTATCAGCCTGACTTCGCGGGCAAGGAGTATATCCTGGAGCGACAGTTGAAACCGGAGGCCCGTAAGGATATTGTCAAGATGCTGAAGGAGCGGGGAATCCATCCCACCAGCATGATGGACGTGAGCGACGGCCTCTCGTCGGAGCTTCTCCATATCTGCAAGGATTCCGGAGTTGGATGCCGCGTATACGAGGACCGTATCCCTATCGACTACCAGACAGCCTGCATGGCCGAGGAGTTCAACATGAACATGGTGACCGCCGCCATGAATGGCGGCGAGGACTATGAGTTGCTGTTCACTGTGCCGCTGACCGACAACGAGAAGATTCAGAAACTGGAAGGCATCCGGATGATCGGTTACATTACCAAACCGGAGCTTGGGGCGGCTCTTGTGACTCGTGACGGGGGTGAACTGCCGATACGCGCCCAGGGTTGGAATGCATTCCGCGATAACAGTGCATCGGGCGATGAAAAATAACGAATTGGCCGATATCCGCAAGCGTATGCCTGCTGAATGGGAGGGTCAGGAGGCTGTGCTCATGGCATGGCCTCATCCTGATTCCGACTGGGGCTATATCATAGACGAGGCGCGTATTCAATTCGCACGTATCATTGCGGCGATGCTGATGCACGGCGAGAATGTGCTGATCCTGTCACAGGAGCCGGAAACCACTATACGATGTGTGTCGGATTACATTCGGGACCATGGCTTTGAGAATATTCCGGATTTGAATCAACATATGATCCGTATGGATCACAATGATACCTGGACACGTGACTACGGCCCTATAAGCCTTGAAATTGCCGACAGCAAGAAACCAGTGCTGTTGGATTTCGGATTCAATGCCTGGGGATTGAAGTTCCGGGCCAATCTGGACAACCAGGTAAACGCACGGCTTAAGGGCAAGGTGTTCCGGACGGACGCATATGTCGATTGCCGTGATTTCATCCTGGAGGGAGGCTCGATCGAGACGGATGGTCAGGGAACATTGCTGACCACAACGGAGTGTCTGTTGAATCCCAATCGAAATCCAACCTATACCAAGGAAGAGATTGAGAAAATACTGAGCGACCGTCTTGGTTTCGACCGTTACCTATGGCTTGACCACGGGCATATAGACGGAGATGACACCGACTCCCATATCGACACGTTGGCACGACTGGCTCCCAACGATGTGATATGCTACAGCGGCGGGGAGTCAGAGGAGATGAGACTGATGGAGGAGCAATTGATGTCGTTCCGTACCCGTGAAGGCCGGCCATATGATCTTGTTAGACTTCCGGAAGCCGCTCCTATATATGATAAAGGAGGAGTCCGGATGGCAGCCACTTACGCAAATTTCCTGGTGACTCCGACAGCTGTATACGTGCCTACGTACGCACAGCCTGAAAACGACATCGAGGCGTTGAAAAAAATCAGCGAGATATACTCCGACCGTAATGTCGTAGGAGTGGACTGCACAACGCTAATCAAGCAGGGAGGCTCATTGCATTGCTCCACCATGCAGCTGGTTCCCGGAACCTTAATAAACAGTTAATCACGTAATCCATGGCAAAGATATCCGAGATAAAAGTAGGAATAGTACAGCGGGCGTTCAGCGACGATGTCGAACTGAACCGTACGCGCAACCAGAATGCGATCGAGAACCTGGCGTCGGCAGGGGCCCAGCTTGTTGTCCTGTCTGAACTTCATGATTCATTGTATTTCTGCCAGACGGAGGATGTAGATAATTTCCGGTTGGCAGAGGAGATTCCAAGTGGGTTTACGGAATTCTATTCCGATGTCGCCTCGGCAAACAATGTGGTGTTGGTGACAAGCATGTTCGAGCGTCGCGCTCCGGGCCTTTATCACAACACTGCGGTGGTCTTCGATTCGGACGGAAGAATGGCCGGTAAGTATCGCAAGATGCATATTCCGGATGATCCCGGATTCTATGAGAAATTCTACTTTGCACCAGGTGATCTCGGCTTTGAACCGATTGATACTTCGCTCGGCAAGTTGGGCGTACTGGTATGCTGGGACCAATGGTATCCCGAGGCCGCGCGCCTGATGGCCATGCGTGGAGCCGAGATATTGATCTATCCGACTGCAATCGGCTGGAATCCCGATGATACGGAGGCTGAGAAGGAGCGTCAGCTGGATGCCTGGGTAACAATACAGCGCAGTCATGCTGTGGCAAACGGAATACCTGTTGTTTCGGTGAACCGAAACGGTTTCGAGGAAGATCCTTCGGGGCAGACCTCCGGAATAGATTTCTGGGGTACGAGTTTTGTTGCCGGTCCTCAAGGTGAGATATTGTTCAAGGCTCCGGATAACGAATCGTGCGAGGCGGTTGTGGACGTGGACCTTGGGCGTTCGACCGATGTACGTCACTGGTGGCCTTACTTTCGCGACCGTCGCATCGAGGCATATGGAGGACTTACATCACGTTTCCTGACCGATTGAATCCAATCAGGACAAATATATAGGCCTCTTCTCTGTCGGTCGAAGGGAAGAGGTCTTACTGTCTCACGCCGCGGTTGGCGCTGAGAAT
This sequence comes from Bacteroidales bacterium, assembly GCA_019416425.1. Lineage (GTDB taxonomy): Bacteria > Bacteroidota > Bacteroidia > Bacteroidales > Muribaculaceae > Lepagella. The sequence continues at coordinate 56,584 of DXXK01000072.1, read as the reverse complement.
CACATAGAGGATTACGGGCACACCCACCAATGGAGTCAATGCGTTCAAAGGAATCACCGTGCGCGATGGAATTACCGACAGTACGTTGCAGCCCAATGCCACGGCCGATCCCGTCAGCATTGTCGCCGGCATCAGTATCCAGTGGTTGTCCGTGCGTGTCAGCATTCTTGCCACATGAGGCATGGCCAGGCCGATAAACGCCACGGGACCGCAGTAAGCGGTGACTATGGCCGTCATTACGCCCGTAACCAGCAGCATATAGGTCTTGACACGCTCAACGCGTACCCCTAAGTTCCTGGCATAGTTGTCGCCGAGCAACAGGATATTCAAAGGCTTGGCCATGAGGACGGATGCGAGCAGGCAGATGATTATCAGCGCAGACATCCACGGCAGCTGGTCGGTTGTGACCTGGCTGAAGGATCCCATACCCCACATCACATAACCATGGACGCTTTCCGACTCGGCCAGCGAGGACAGCAGCGTGACAACGGAGCTGGTAAGGTAACCGGTCAGAATGCCTACTATCAGCAGCATCAGAGTGTTCTTGACTCGCAACGAGATCAGCGTGAGGATTCCGGTGATCAACAGCGCACCGGCGATGGCGGCCGCGATGATGGCGGCGTAGCCACCGATCTCGGACTCCCCGATCGAGACTACGCCCCCCATTGCGAGCATTACCAGCGCCACGCCCAGGCTGGCGCCGGAACTTATACCTAATATGGATGGTCCCGCCAGCGGATTGCGGAAAGCGGTCTGGAGCATAAGTCCTGTCACGGCCAGTGCAGCTCCTCCCAACAGCGCTGTGACAGCCATAGGCATACGGTTGCCTAAGACGATGAAACGGGCTATGTTGCCGTCATCGTGGCCTGCCAGGACGCTGAGGATCTGCCTGGTCGGCAAGTGTACCGAACCGAAGAAGATGTTGGCCAGGAACAATATCGCCACCGATAATGCCAGCCAAATGAATATGCCGCGACGAAACCAGTTCATAGGAAATTATTCGTGATCAAAGAAGATGCAGGGTGCACCCGCGCCGATCGGATGAGTGCTTTGGAACTTGTTGTCCAATCCGTATACGTTGATGTAACCCGGAGCCGTATAGGAGGGATACTTACCGTCCATTATGTATGATGCGATGAATACATGACCTCCCATATTGTCGACAGCGATATTGCTGGGATAGGTCACCTTCTCTATATCCCAGTCTGACAGGTTTGCGGTACGGCAATCGTATATCTTGTACTCAGCCGGAAGGCTGCCGTAGAACGGATCGTTGATCAGATACAGTCGGTCATTACCAGCGGCCATGATTGTGGCGTCGGCCACTGCCTCCCATTTATCGCCATTCATCTTGTAGACCTTGGAGGGAATGTCTTCGTAGTTGCCTTTGCACAGCAGATAGAGTCCCTGGTCGTTGGCCCGGAACATATAGGGATTCAAGGGCACTTCGATGGTCTTGGTGACCGTAAAGTTCCTCAGATTGATTACGCTTGCCGAAGTGCCATAGTTGGGATAGCTGCTGCCGTCCGAATTGGGCACATACAGATCATCCTTGTAGATTCCGATTACTTCAGGGTTCGGTCCAACTTTGACCGATGCGTCGATGTTCATGGTGAGTGTGTCGAGACGCGCCACGTAACCGTTGTCCATCGCGATGAATACCTTGCCGTCCTTGGCCGCGAGCGAACGAGGCTTCTGGCCGTTCTGAGAGTCCTTCAGGCTTATGGTCTTATAATTCTTGAAGGTGTATTTGTCAACGACATGGATCACGTTGGACTCGAAGATTCCCAGATATAGTTTGGAGCCGTAGCATACGCCCCACTGGGGCGTGTCGCCGAGGCTGATTCCGTTGGCTGTCTCGAATGCGTTGTCGGACCACTTGCCGGTCGTATAGTCCAGGCTGAAGAGACCGCCGGGCACATGACTGTAGGATTGTCCCTGGCACAGGAAGTATGCGCCGGTGGAGTGCGTGGGTTTGTCTGGGTTCGGTGTGGGTTCGTCTTTGTCGTCGCACGACGTAAATCCGAACATGACTGCCGTAATGGCAGAGATGAAAAAGATCTTTTTCATTCCTTTTGCTTTAATTATTTGGGTTAATGATATGGTTGTCAGAATGTGAATTTTACAGATCCGCGATAAGCTCTTCCGGGCATCGGGTACCGGGCTACGATCTCGTACTGCCTGTTGAATGCGTTCATCAAATCGGCACGTAATTCCATCTCATGTCCTCGGAAGCGGAACGTATGGTAGGCTGTGAGACCGAATTCCATATATCCCGACAAGCGCGATGAGGGGAGGTTCTCGCGGGTGGCATACCTCAAGGAGCAACCATCGCCATGTACTCCTACGCATACCCAGGGATTCTCCCAGGTCAGGGCGAAGGCTCCTGAATGCGGTGGAGTGTAGGGAAGCTGTTTGTTCCAGTCCAGCTTGTCGTGCGATGTACGGGCAACCGCACGCTGCCAGCTGTAGTTGCCCGTCACTATCAATGACTGGCCGGGATAGATGGGGAAGCGTGCGTCAAGGGTTACGTCAACTCCGTAGGCATGGACACGTCCCATGTTTGTCATGGTCCATACGAACATGTTGTACGGCACGGCCACGATTTTGTTCTTCACCCAGTTGAAATAGCCGTCGACCGTGACATCCAGCGATGACAGCCATGAGAGACCGTTGATGCCGTAGGTCAGCCCAAGGTTCAGCTGCTCGGTGTCCTCCGGGTCGAGATTGATGGAGCCATAATGGTCGAAGTAGAGCTCGTTGAACGATGGCATCCGGAAAATGTTCTTGTAATTGAACCGGACAAAGAAGTTTTGTCCCCGGACGGGACGCACGGACATTCCGAAACTGGGGGACAGCCGAGCGTGGCTCAACCGCTTTTCTCCGTCACCGGGCGAGTCCATGTAGACCGACATCAAAGCTCTGGCTGTCAGCGTCAGCCAATCGATGTTATATTTGACGTTCAGGCTCTGAAGCACAGAGTTGCGGTGGGGATTGTTGTGATTCTTCATATTGCTGCGCAGGTCATTGTAGAAATAGTCCAGCGCATACGAGAGCGCAAGGCCGTGAAATGGAATGCACAGCACAGCGGCGCTGGCGTATGCCTCGCGTTGCTTGTAGAGGTTGTCCAGCACTCCGTTGGGATATGATCCGTCATGATCCATGTAATGCGTGCGGCTCCAGTTGAATTTTGCCAGTGTGTTCAGAGAGAATACGCTCGACAGTCTTGAACGGAAGTTGACCTGTCCGAACAGGTTAACGTCACGCAGGGTCTGCTTGCTGGCGTCATTATATAGAATGGCGGGCCCTGGGAGATGCTGATAGGTTCCCAATCCATAGAATTTGGCGGTCAGGGATGTACCGGTGCGGGGCTGCCATTTGAGGTTCAGCTCGCCATGACCGGAATCCATCGATGAGTTCTTGCGTTTCTCATTGACGGTCTGAGTTCCATTCGGCATTGTGAAGGGATAGTTGTTGTCGGCATGGGTGTACTGGCCGGATGCGAGAAAGGCCAGATCCTTTCCGTTGCTCTTGCCTATCCGCAGATAGGGACTGACGTATCCGAATGATCCACCCTTGATCTGCGCGGTGAGGTCGAGACGCTCGTTCCGTATGTCGGGCGACCAGGAGCCGATTATCAGCGATGCGGCCGATGCTGCGGTGCGTGCGGGAACGAAGATATCCTCATTGTCACCGATCACCAGCGACAGGTTACGGATGTTGTCGATGGAATAGCGGGACAGGTCAATCTGGCCGCTCTGGACGTCGCTTAGCGGAGCACCATCGTAGGTCACACCGGTATGCTGGGTCCCGAGTCCGCGGACGGATACGGTCTTCAAGCCTCCGGCACCACCGTAGTCGCGCAGGGTGATACCGGGCATACGGTTCAACGCATCCGACAGTGTGACGATGCCCAGTCTGTTCAGGTCCTCGTTGCCGATACGGTGTTGAGTGACGGTGGACGTAAGACCCTTGTTCAGGGTGTTCGCTTCGACCTGAATGGTCTCAAGCGTGACGCCGGTGGTATCCGGCACATCAGGAGCGGCCATTGCCGTTCCTGCGATTGTCAGGGGTATAGATATGTATACCAGTCTTTTTGGAAAATTTTTCATCCTCGTGAAAAATCAGTTTCTTCCAAGGTCGGACTTTAACCGTAGCGGGACTGTCCGGGAATTCCACCCGAGTTCATGAAGGAAGAAGGTTTTAATCGTCGTTTATTTCCTCCTGTAGTGTGTAGGAGTTTCGTAATACTTTAACCAACATGAACATCACATGGTTCGTTACGCTCTCAATTACTTCGTTTCGGTCACCCTTGAAGTGAATCAGCTCGGAAACCACGCGGTCGTTGTACTTAACGGCCATCCAGACGGTACCGACAGGCTTGAACTTGGTGCCTCCTTCGGGGCCTGCTATGCCGGTAGTGGCCATGGCGCAATCAGTGCGCATCAGTCGGGAAACACCGCGCACCATGTCTTCGGCGACCTGCTGGCTGACGGCGCCGAACCTGTTCAGATTGTTGCGGTTCACGTTCAGCACGTTGGCCTTGACATCGTTGCTGTAGCTGACCACGCTTCCAAGGAAATAGGCCGACGAGCCGGGGATTTCCGTAATCTTGTGGGCCAGGTTGCCGCCGGTACAGCTCTCGGCGCACGACACCGTCAGCTCGCGGTCCTTAAGCAGTTTGCCAAGTACTTCGGACATCGTCTCATCCTCCGTCGTGACTACCTCTTCCTTGAACAGGCTCTGCAGCTGGGTCTGGAACTGGTTCATCTTGTAACGGAGCAGTTCCACGGCATGATGAGAACCCGACAGCAGGATCTTGGTGACAAGATGCGTGGTCCGGGTCAGCATCTTCACGAATTCCGGAAGCTGACTCTTGAAGTGATTAAGGACGTCGGCCAGTTCCTCCTCGGAGTATCCGTATATGGTGATGACCCTACGTTCGGTAAACTCGACAGGTTTCTGCTCGGTCGCTTCGGTATGGTTGTCGTGGCTGTCTGTATTCATTGTGGTCTGACTTAATGAATTTTTGGAGTATGTTTAGATTGAGACGCGTGCGAACGGGGGCTCGTCGAGGCGGCTGTATTCCTTGTCAAGGAATTTGAAGTAACCGGCCATGGTTACCATGGCGGCGTTGTCGGTGGTGAATTCCCGTGGAGGAATCCAAGGCGTGACGTTCATGGAGACGCAGAGCCGCTCCACGGCGTGGCGGACTCCGGAATTGGCCGAGACCCCACCGCCGATGGCCACGTGCTTAACGCCAGTCTGCCGAATAGCCGGCTTCAGTTTGCTCAGCAGTATGTCGATGATGGTGGCCTGTAGCGACGCGCACAGGTCGTTCATGTTCTTCTCCACGAAATCGGGATCGAGCTTGCAGTTGTCGCGCAAAGTGTAGAGGAACGAGGTCTTCAATCCGCTGAAGGAATAGTCCAGTTCCGGAATATGCGGTTTTGCGAAGTTGAATCTCTTCGGATCTCCAAGTTTAGCCATACGGTCTATATGAGGACCACCCGGGTACGGGAGTCCCATCACCTTGGCGCACTTGTCGAATGCCTCGCCGGCGGCGTCGTCGATGGTCTGGCCTAAGATCTCCATATCGCTTGGACTTTTGACCAGGACTATCTGGGAATTGCCTCCTGATATCAGCAGGCATAGATACGGGAATTCAGGAACCTTGTCGTCTTCCTGCTTGCGCACGAAGTGCGACAGGACATGTCCATGCAGATGGTTGACATCAATCAACGGGATGTCAAGGCCTATGGCGAGACCCTTGGCGAAGGATGTGCCTACATGAAGTGAACCGAGCAGGCCAGGACCGCGTGTATAGGCTATTGCTGACAGGTCGTGCTTGTCGACTCCTGCCTGCCTCAATGCTTCGGAAACCACCTGAACAATGTTCTGCTGGTGCGCGCGCGAAGCAAGCTCCGGCACGACTCCGCCGTAGCTTTCATGTACTTTCTGACTGGCTATGACGTTGCTGCGCAGTATTCCATCGGCTATTATAGCCGCCGATGTGTCATCGCACGATGATTCGATTCCAAGGATGATTGTGTGTGTCCTCTCGTTTGTCATGCCACAAAATTACAAATAAAAGAGCGAATATTAAAGAAAAAATCGTTAATTTTGCAGTATGACAGCCGTGAGGAATGTCTATAGAGTGATCAGAAGCATATTGTTCACCATCGTGATTACGGTGGTGGTTCTCTTCGTATTCGCTTATGTAGCCCTGTCTATTCCAGGCGTCCACAATATGATCCGCAGTATGGCCGAGAAGGAACTGTCATCTATGCTCAAGGCTCCGGTACATATCGGGAAAGTCACGGTCTTGCCTATGAACGAGGTGATTCTGCAGGCTGTCAATGTCCAGACGCCACAGGGAGAGGAGTGCATAGCGATTGATCGTGTAGGGGCCGGAATCGGTTTCTGGAAATTCGTTACGGGTCAGGGCATAGAGATCACTTACGCCGAGATTACCGGACTCCGCGCCGATATCATTCAACGTGAGCAACATGGTCCTTTAAACATCGCTTTCGTCATTGACGCTTTCAAGCCGAAGAAAAAGAACCAGCCTCCATCCAGATTTGATCTGAAACTGCATAATGTCACTATCCGCAAGTCGGAGGTATCCTTCTCCCGTCTATGGAAGCCGCACAAGGAGTCCGGAGTCTTTGACCCCAATTATATCGTGGCTTCCAACATATGCGCCGACATCGCTCTGCCCAGGCTCAGCAACGATGATTTCGAGGTGAATCTGAGACGTCTGAGTTTCAGAGAGATTTCGGGAATATATCTTGATGCCCTGTCGTTCCAGGCGTCGGCCACACCACAGATGATATCACTCCGGAATTTCAAGCTGGACCTCGAGAACACCAAGCTCCGAATCAACGACCAGCAGCTGGCTATTGATGGATTCAAGGACATAGTGCCGGCGTTGAAGCGGACCGGTCGTGATATAGAGCTGACAGTTGATGATATAGCGGCAACGGATTTCGCATTCCTGAAACTCGGTATCGATATGATTCCGGGCCGGTACAGTCTACGTGCCGATATCCACGGCGTGCTGGGCGACATAGATGTCAGCAATCTTGAGTTCCAGGATGAGTCGGGCGCCCTGAGACTGTCCTTGCAGGGACATCTCAAGGAGCTTCCCGATGTCAAGTCTCTTCAAGGCGACATTCAGGAACTCAAGGTCGCATGCCGTACCATGTTGGCACAGGAAATCATATCTCCGTTCGTCGCGCTGCCTCCGCAGGCAACCTCGATATTGCAGAACGCGGGTCAAGTGGAGCTGGATGCGGAGGGGGAGTTCTCACTGGCCCAGCATTATGTCGCGATTCAGGGAAACATAGGAACTCTGCAGGGAGATGTCGACATAGACGGAACCATAGGATGGGACAGCGGTGTGCTGACAGCCGGAGTCGATGCCGTCACGGCCGGCTTTGATGTCGGCTCACTGGTACCCGACCAGCCTGTGGAGAATGTGGCCATGACGGTATCGGGCGATGTCAGTCTAAAGGGAAAGCAGCCTGACGGAATCAACGGAAATCTGCAACTGGATATCGCTTCGCTGTTGTTGTCGGGACATCAGCTGAACGACATCCGTATCGAGGCCTTCAAGGACGGACAGGGTCTGATTGCCGGCATTCATGCCGATACACCCGACCTTAGAATGGAATTTAATGCCGACTGCATGCTTGCAGGCGAAAGCTCCCAGTGGAATCTTACGGGTGATGTCGACCGAGTGAACACAGCCCTTTTAGGAGTCCAGGGCAAATATCGAGGAATATATGGCGTTGAGAGCATTTACATACGTCTGCAGGGCAACAATCTCGACAATCTGCTGGGAGATGCGCGCATCGGTGGTTTCGAATACGCGCCGGAACAGGGCGACGAGCTGATCCTGAACAATCTCGGTCTGTCAATGACGGGCAGCAGCGCCCAGCGCCGAATCAACATAGACAGTGACATTCTGGATGGCGAGGTCCGCGGTCATTTCAGCTTCGCCCAGCTTCCAAAACTGTTCACCGGTATCCTCGCATATTCGCTTCCAGCCTACATCAAGGCTCCGGCAACGCCGTTGGACCAATGGAATTCGGTGTCCTACAGTCTGTCGCTCAAGCCTGACGAGAACCTTTACAAGGCTTTTAAACTTCCGGTACGTCCGGCGGCTCCGGTACGAGTCTACGGCACGGCCGACAACAATAATATCGAGGCGACTGTTCTGGCTCCATACATACTTAAAGGCGACAAGCTCATCAAGGATATCAACCTTCATGCAAATGCAGGGGACAGAAACGGCATATCGCTGCAGTGCGGCGTGGATTTTCCCATCAAGAACCAGTATGTCAAGATCAATCTGAGCGGGGGGGCATTCGCTAACCGGGTGTCGGCAATCGTCAACTGGGTAGCCGACAACAAGCTGAACAACGGAACAGTCAGAATGGGTATGGATATCGCGCGTGACGCTATGCAGTCGCCGGTCTACACATTCCGGATCAACGATTCCGACGTGATGATCAATGGCGAGAGGTGGGAGGTGCGTCCGATGCGGGCCGTTCTGAGCGACCGTATACTCTCCGTTGACGATATGCATATATCGCACGGCGATCAGTTCCTGGCAATATCCGGACGTGCTTCGGCGTCCACTACGGACACAATCACGGCACGGTTGAACGACATAGACCTGAGCTACATATTCAATACGTTGAACATAAATTATGTGACATTCGGAGGGTATGCCACTGGCATCGCGGAGGCGTCGCAGCTGTTCACGCGTACGCCGGTAGCCCAGACCCGAGGCCTGAAGGTCCGAGATCTCAGCTACAACAACGCACTGCTGGGTGATGCTGATTTGCTGGGATATTATGACAGCCATAATCAGGCTGTGGGAATCGGCGCCCATATTTACGGGGATACCCCCGACATATGGACCAATGTCGACGGAAAGATCTTCGTTACCGGGGATTCGCTGGACCTTAATTTTGATGCGCACAAGATAAACCTGGCCCTGATACATCCGTTTATGTCTAATATTCTCGACAAGGTGGAAGGTAAAGGCTCGGCAAACCTGAGACTGTTCGGGACATTCAAGGACATTTCGCTGACTGGTAAGGCATTTGCCGATACCGCATCCGTCAGGCTTGGATTTACGGGTGTTACCTATCATGGTTCTGATTCCGTGATATTCGAGAAGGAGCGTATCCATATACCGGGATTCAAGGTCTATGACCCTTACGGCAACACGGCCCTGTTCGGGGGTGACGTGCGGATGAAGTATTTCAGGAATGCGTATGTCGACCTATATGTACGTAATATCCGCAGACTGTTGTGTTATGACCTGGGTGTAGGCTCCAATCCTGTATGGTGGGGCAGAGTGTTCGCCAGCGGATCCGGGGGTGTGACGGGAAAGCCCGGATTCACACGCATACACTTTGATGTCAAATCGGAACCCAATTCTTCATTTACGTTCGCTCTGGACGAGACCCAGGTGGCGACCGAATATAACTTCCTGACGTTCATAGACAGTCATAAAATGGAAGAGTCAGAGAGAATGTCGGTGGAGGAGGAGTTGGAGTACCAGTATCGTCCCTCTTCCAAGGTAGAGGAGGATGAATCGGGTGACTTCGAGTTGGACCTGGCTGTGGATGTATCGCCCAACATTAAGATGAATGTGATAATGGACCCCAGCGCCGGGGATAAGATTACGGCGACAGGAAACGGTTCCATGCGGTTGAATTACAGCAGCTTTAACGACAAGATCGACATGTTCGGCAAATATACTATCGACGAGGGCAATTATCGCTTCACGTTGCAGGACATCATAATACGAGATTTCAAGATCCGACGCGGCAGCGAGATCGAGTTCCACGGAGACCCGATGCTGGCCACAATGAATCTGACAGCAGGGTACCGCGTCAACACTAATCTGACTGATCTGGACAAGAGTTTCGCGTCGGACCGCGACCTGAACCGAAGTTCGGTGCCTGTAGAGGCGTTGATAAAGGTGACCGGAAACCTGGAACGTCCCATTATTGGCTACGACCTGTCGTTGCCGACCGTGACCGGTGATGTGGAGCGTAAGGTGCGTAGCATCATTTCATCGGACGAGATGATGCAGCAGCAGGTGTTGTATCTTCTGGCGCTGAATCGTTTCTATACGCCGCAGTTTTCCGGTACTTCCGATGGCGAGCTTGTTTCGGTGGCGTCATCGACGATTTCGTCCCAGATATCCAACATTCTGTCGCAGATGACCGATAAAATATCCCTGAATCCATCGTTCAAGTCAGACCGCAACGATTTCTCGGACATGGAAGTGGATCTGGCACTGTCATCTCAGCTGTTCGACAACCGTCTGATAATAAACGGTAACCTGGGATATCGCGACCGCAGCGTATCCCAGACCAATTTCGTGGGAGATTTCGACATCGAGTATCTGCTGTCCAAGAACGGGCGACTGCGTCTGAAGGCGTACAACCACTTCAACGACGCCTACTACTATTTGAAATCGGCATTGACCACCCAGGGAGTGGGTCTGATATACCGTACGGATTTCGATGATCCATTCAGGTTTCTGCGACGCAAGAATAAAAAAAAGGAGTCAAAGGGCAAAGAAAGAGAGGTATCGGGCGTTAATAAAGAAGAGGGAAGCGCTGATTCCCGTAACGTAGATACCCACAATACGAAAGATTAATGGAAATTCCATTCAATATAAATATAGAGTCACTGATAGGACGTAAACGACGGCGCACGATTGGTCTGGCATTGGGGGGTGGCGGAGCCAAGGGTTTCGCGCACATCGGTGTGCTTATGGCTTTGGAGAAATTCGGGCTCGTTCCGGACATAATGTCCGGAGTGTCGGCCGGATCGATAGCCTCGGTACTGTACGGGGCCGGACTGACGCCGGGGCAGATGATCGAGTGTTTTGTGGAAGCTAAGAACCTGAGTGATTTTACCGAATGGTCCATACCGACTGCAGGTGTTTTCAAACTGGATAAGTTCGCCAAACTCCTGGATTCCTGGCTTCCGGTCAAGAATCTGGAGGAACTGAAGATTCCCACGATAGTATGCGCCACGAACCTTACCAAGGGAACCCAGGTGGGATGGCGAAAGGGGGCGATTGTTGAGCGTGTGGTGGCTTCATGCAGCGTGCCAGTGATATTCAAACCGGTCAGGATCAATGGCGAGCACTATGTGGACGGCGGTGTCCTGCACAACCTCCCGGCATGGACCATACGCAACGAGTGCGATATCCTGATCGGATCCAATTGCTCGCCCCTGAACCGTAGCTATCGTTACAAGAATTCCATCCTGGACATAGCGGCCCGGTCGTTCGCGCTGTCGATGAAGGCCAATACCATCCATGACATGGCCATCTGCGACTATGTGATCAAGCCCACCGAACTGAGCGATACAAAACTCTTCGACCTCAAGGCATTGCACCGCAACATGAACCGTGGGTATGAAGAGGCCTCCATGATTCTCGAGACCCTTGTCAAGGACGAGGGGTTGAAACCAGATAAGTGATCTTCTAACCTAATCATATCACAAATCAGATGAAGGAAAAACCGATAATCTATCAGACGTTCCCGCGGATCATGACCAACATGACCGATGACTGCGTATGTAACGGAACTTATGAGGAGAACGGCAGCGGAAAGATGAACGACATCTCCGGCAAGGTTCTCCGATCGTTGAAATCCCTTGGGGTGACCCATGTATGGTACACGGGCATCCTGGAGATGGCCACCAAGACCAGGTTCCCCGGTATTCCTGCCGACAACCCCAACGTGGTGAAGGGTGAGGCCGGCTCGCCGTATGCCATCAAGGACTACTACGATGTGTCGCCGGCGCTGGCCGTCGATGTGGAGAAGCGCATGGAGGAGTTCCAGGCGCTTGTGGACCGCACGCACGACCATGACTTGAAGGTGATCATCGATTTCGTGCCTAACCATACGGCTCGTGTGTACCATTCCGATGCGGCACCCGACGGAATCGGCGACTTCGGTCTGCATGACAATATAGGCATGTTCTTCACTCCGCAGAACAACTATTACTACATCACCAACCAGCAGTTCGCTCCGAATTTTAACCTTGCCGCTGAGGGCGATGTCCCATATGTGGAGTTTCCTGCCAAGGCGACGGGCAACGACTGTTTCACGGCTTTCTGCAGCAAGAACGACTGGTACGAGACCGTCAAGCTGAATTACGGATGGGATCCAGGCGCTCACCGTGGCTACTATGACCCTATCCCCAATACATGGCTGCGGATGCTACACATCCTGCGCTTCTGGGCTGCGAAGGGCATTGACGGTTTCCGTTGCGATATGGTATTCATGGTACCGGTGGAATTCTGGCATTGGGCCATTCCTCAGGTCAAGGCCGACTATCCTGAATTGGTGTTCATCGGTGAGATCTACGATGTGAAGCAGTATCGCACGTTTCTGGATTACTGCGGATTCGACTATCTATACGATAAGGTCAACCTGTACGACACTCTTGTGGGCATAGAGCGTCATAATTACTCAGCGGCCACGCTGACAGGATGCTGGCAGACAGTTGACGGCATCGGCGACAGGATGCTGAACTTTCTGGAGAATCACGACGAGGTGAGGTTCGCGTCCAACTCGTTCGCGGGCGATCCTGCGCGGGTGGTGCCCCATCTGGTGGTAAGCGCCATGATGACCAAGGGACCCTTCATGTTATACTACGGTCAGGAACTGGGCGAAGGTGCGCACGAGAACGAGGGTTTCGCGGGTTACAATGACCGCACCACAATCTTCGACTACTGGAGCTACGATACGTTGCGTCGCTGGTACGACAACGGCCTGTGCTCTGTCTCTAGACTGACCGCACACGAGAAGTGGTTGCGCAACCTCTATAAGACGGTGCTGACACTGTGCAACCGCAGTTCGGCCATCCGCGAGGGCGGTTTCTTCGACCTGATGTATGTAAACCTGCAGAACCACGGATTCGATCCGCATCGCTTCTTCGCGTTCGTGCGTTACAGCGATGACGAGGTGCTTCTGTTCATAGTGAATTTCGACAACTTGCCGCGTCGCGTAAGTGTCAATATTCCCGACCTATGCTACGACATGGCGGGAATCAACGAGGGAATCTACAATGTCGCCGACCTGCTGTGGAAGCGACCGTATATCCTTGATCTGGAACGCGGCAAACAGGTGACTCTTGAAATCGGTGGCCACGATGCCTTGATTTTGCCATTAAGTAAAATCAGCAAAAAGCGCAAAAAATAAGGATTAAATTTGCATTAATAAGGGATAATCTTTAATTTTGTAGACGCAAACGAAGCGGCAGAGACGCGGAGTGAGTAAGAAAATAAAACCCATACCATAATGAGTAATTCTCTACGGCCAATAAAGGTGTTCGCAGGTGAGTCATCGCGATATCTTGGTGAGAGCATCTGTAAGGAACTTGGCATTGAATTGGGCAAAATGATCAAGGAGCATTTTGCCGACGGTGAGTTTGAAGTTTCGTTCGAGGAGTCGATACGAGGCAGTGAGGTTTATCTGGTGCAATCCACCTTCCCGACGGCCGACAACCTGATGGAGCTGTTACTGATGATAGACGCGGCCAAGCGTGCGTCGGCAGCCTCGATCATAGCTGTTGTTCCCTATTTCGGATGGGCACGTCAGGACCGCAAGGACAAGCCTCGCGTTTCCATCGCCGCCAAGCTCGTAGCCGACTTGATGAGTGTGGCCGGTATCAACCGTCTGATCACCATGGACCTTCATGCCGACCAGATTCAGGGATTCTTCGACGTTCCGGTCGACCATCTGTATGCCAGTTCGATTTTCATTCCCTATATCGAGAGCCTGCATCTTAAGGATATGGTTATAGCCTCGCCCGATGTCGGTGGCGCAAAGCGTGCCAATTCCTACGCCAAATATTTCGATGTGCCTCTGGTACTGTGTCACAAGACACGCGCCAAGGCCAATGTGGTCGAGAAGATGACCGTCATCGGAGATGTCGAGGGCAAGAATGTTGTACTGATCGACGATATCGTGGATACCGCCGGAACAATCACCAAGGCCAGTGACCTATTGCTGAGTTACGGCGCTAAGTCCGTGCGTGCGTTGCTGAGCCACGCCGTGATGTCGGATCCCGCTACGGACCGTGTGCTGAACTGTGGTATTGAGGAAATAGTCATGACCGATTCGATTCCCTACATCAAGGAAAACAAGAAAGCGACTATCCTGCCAGTGGCCAAGCTGTTTGCCGATACCATCCGCAGAATCCACAACAACCAGTCGATTTCGAGTCAGTACATGTTCAAGAAATAGTAGGGGCCGTTTCCGGTTGCAATACAACATTTCAGAACACACATTAATCTAATGTCTAAGTATTATGAGTAAACCCTATGTAGTCGGTATCGATATAGGCGGTACCAATACAGTATTCGGTATAGTCGACGCTCGCGGTCAGGTAGTTGCCAGCGATTCCGTCAAGACCACCAAGCACGCCATCTTTGACGACTATCTTAAGGATCTGCACGAAGGTTTGTCGCGTCTGATAAAGGTAAATGATCTGGAGGATCAGATTCAGGGTATCGGAATCGGTGCCCCGAATGGAAACTATTATACCGGTGAGATTCTAAATCCGCCGAACCTGCCCTGGGGCCCCGTCATTCCGTTGGCCGAGAAGGTGAGCAAGGCTTTCAACGGTATTCCAGTTGCCGTAACCAACGATGCCAATGCCGCAGCACTTGGCGAGATGACCTATGGCGCCGCCCGCGGTATGAAGGATTTCATCATGATTACTCTGGGTACGGGTGTAGGATCAGGTATAGTGATTAACGGTCAGTTGGTTTACGGTTCCGACGGTTTTGCCGGTGAGCTTGGCCATGTAATTGTGAAGCGTCGCAACGGACGTGTCTGCGGTTGTGGCCGTACCGGCTGTCTGGAGACCTACTGCTCCGCTACAGGTGTGGCCCGTACAGCCCGAGAGTTCCTGGATATCCGCACCGATGACTCATTGCTCCGCAACCTCGACATCGACGCTATAAATTCGAAGGATGTCTACGATGCAGCCATGGCCGGCGACAAACTGGCTAAGGAGATATATAACTACACTGGTACCATCCTGGGTGAGGCACTTGCTGATTTCGTTACGTTCTCAAGCCCGCAGGCCATAATACTGTTCGGCGGACTGGCCAAGAGCGGCGAGCTGTTGATGACTCCGTTGCGTGAGGCTTTCAACAAGAACATCCTGAACATCTTCAAGGGTAAGACCAAGATCCTGACTTCCGAACTGAAGGAGGGTGACGCAGCGGTGCTGGGTGCCTCGGCCCTGGGTTGGGAAGCCAAGTATCACTACGAGGCTCCCGCAACACCTTCGATAGCTGCCGGTAGTACTGAGATTCCCGTGGCACCTGCTGCTGCGGAGAATCCGGAAAAGAAATAGAATATCAAGAGAGTAGTCTGTATAACCCTCTGTGAAGAGGCATGACTGAGGAGAGAGCACCCTCTGCCATCGAGTCCGTAACTGACCGATGTGCAGAGGGTGTGATTTTTGCTTATTATCGTGAAATGGAATCAGAACAGGGATAGCTCCTTATAGAGTTGATGCACGGGAAGTCCCATTACGTTGTAGAAACTGCCCTTGATGGATTCGACAGCCACGCAGCCAATCCATTCCTGGATGCCATAGGCACCGGCCTTGTCCAGCGGTAGATAGTTCTCGACATAGAATCGTGCCTCTTCCTCGGAGATGTGTCCGAACTTCACGTCTGTGATGACGGTGAACGAGGTGCGACGGTCCTTGGTCATGATGCAGACTCCGCTGGAAACATGATGCGTATGGTCAGAGAGTGTCAGCAGCATCCGTACCGCATCCTCTGTATCCTTGGGCTTGCCCATTATCCTGTTTCCGAGCACCACCACAGTATCTGCCGTTATGATCAGTTCATTGTCCTTAAGCATCGACTGGTAGGCATCCGCTTTCTTGTTGGCGATGTAGCCTGATACTTCCTTCCGGTCCAGATCGTCAGGGTATGACTCGTCTATGCCTCCGATGGTCACGACATTGAAGGGAACACGCAGCTGCGACAGCAGTTCGCGGCGGCGCGGGGATTTACTGGCCAGCAGTATATGGTATTTCTTGAGATTATCCAGCATATTGATTTGTTTTATAGATTCACCATCCGAACGCTTCGGCATCGGCAAGCCATAGACCCTGCGCCTTGAGGACCTGTTCCAGCACATCGCGGGCGCAACCGTATCCACCTGCCATAGGTGATATATACTTGGCTGTCATTCTTGCTTCCGCACAGGCGTCGTGAGGACAGCAGCCCAGTCCGGCAGTGCGAATGCACATCAGGTCTGGTATGTCGTCACCCATATATATAACTTCCGAGGGGTCCAGATTGTTATCGGTCATCCACTGACGGAATGTATCTATTTTCTGCGATGCACCCAGGAATATATCCTTGACGCCCAATGCATTGTAGCGTAATTTGACATTGTTGGTGTTTCCACCGGTTATTATAGCTATTTTCAGGCCTTTCTTCACTGCAAGCTGCAGGGCATAGCCATCCTTTATATTAGCCATCCGCTTGGGTATGCCGTCGCGACCCATGGGAATGGTGGAAGGAGAAAGCACTCCGTCGACATCGAATACGACGGCACGGATGCGTGTCAGGTCATAGTTGATTCCGCTCATATGGTTGATTATTTGATTCGGTTGTTATAGATTGAAGTCGATATCTCCTCGTAGAGTCTCTGGATTTCCGGTTTGTCAGTCAGCATCCGGAGATGCTTCTCCATCGTATTCCGGTCACCCCGTACCGCCGGACCTGTCTGTACTGTGCACGGAGGGTTGACCATGGCTTTACGCAGGGTTTCCTGAATGAGTGGCTTCAGGACAGTGATGTCCAGGTCCTGCTCATACAGCAGTTGGTCGGCTATGCTCCACATGTGGTTGACGAAATTGCAGGCGAATACCGATGCTATGTGCAGTCCGCGCCGACGGTCGGAACCGGCATGGTACACATATGTGCTGACGGTCCGGGCCAGCTGCGTAAGGACATTCTCAGCTTCGATGGACGAGGCCTCGATGAAGAAGGGTATCTCGCTGTAATCCAACGGAACATCCTTGGAGAAGGTCTGCAATGGATAAAACACTCCGATTGTAGGGGAGCAGCCATCCAGAACATCGATGGAGGTGGAGCCTGACGTATGTGCCAGGATACCGCATTCGTGCTCGCGAAGCCGTTCGGCTACTTCCCTGATGGCGGTGTCCGATACGCTGATCAAGGTGATGTCAGGATGTTCCGGCATTCCTTCGAATGTATGTGGATTGGCCATGTTTACATCCGCGCCCGGCGTTAATGCCGTGTGTAGATGAGTGGCTACGTTGCCACGGCCTATGATTGCTACTGTGGGTCGTCTCATAATACAAAATTAAAACAACATTGGGAATTTTGCAACAAGTGAACGGTCCTCAGGATGTATCAGGATGGAACCCATTGTGTTGCGCAGGTTGATTTCCACGCAGGGATGGATGATGCCTTGCGACGTCACAAGCATATCTATCCCAAGAGGACCTTCATAACCATCTGTCAGTACGTTCTGTATGGCCATTCGTTGGGATTCAATCAGTTGTGTATTCATTCCGGGAATCCTGTCCCATAGGACGGCTTGTTTATCCTGGATGTTGCGGTGATATTTGCCACGTGTGGAAGCTTCGAAGACGGACACGCCTAAGAATCTGACTTTGCCCTTGTCGATCTGCCATTCCGTGGCGCAGTCCATAATCTTCTGATATGCGGGCTCGGCCATTACGGAGCCTTGCGTACGGATTGTGCCGCGCAGCCATTGCTCGGTCTGGATTCTGTCTGTATCGGCAGTATAGAGGATTCCACGTCCGGAACTGCTCCATGGAGCCTTGAAGAACAGCGTGCGTCCCCGGTCGTAGCGGGTCAAGGCCTCTTCCGTGGAAACGTATTCAGCAGGTAGCTCTATTTCGGGAGTGTTGATTTGCCGCAGGAACTGTATTGTGGTGCGGCGGTGTGACAGTTCTCGTATGGTATTGATAGTGTCGATGGAGGGAATGCCCTTGATACCTGGACAATGAACGGTCAGAAAACGGGCAATCTGATGGTTCCAACCCCACGGTGAAGCTGTATAACGTGACCAGTCTGCCGGATCGTCAGGATTAAGTACCGGAATAGAACAGTCTCCGACATCCGTACGGTCCAGCAGCAGGATCGCATCATCGGTCCGTGCGTAAGCCAAAGGCAACAGCGCATTGTCGGCACGCATCTTCATGATGGAGCGGGGAGGAGTGTAGTTGGCGGATCCGGAGGCGAGGGCGTAGTCGGTTTCTGGGTTATATATCAGTAGACGCGGCATGGACAATATTACAAAATGCCGCGGACCGGAAGGCCTGCGGCATTGCTTATCATTTACTTATAGTTATCGGCGCACATCGTCATCACGCAGCGAGCGGTCCTTGGTCGGTATTGAGAAATACAGTTTATGCTCGATGTATTCCTGTGTGGCGATCAGGGTCGGCTTCGGGAGTTTCTCGTAGAAACGTGAAATCTCGATCTGCTCGCGGTTTTCCGATACCTCCTCCAGGTTGTCGGTGCTGGCGAACTCCTGCAGTTTCTTCTCCAGCTCCTTCTTGAGGTCGGCGGCAATCTGGTTGGAGCGTTTGCCGATAACGCAGACGGTCTCGTATACGTTGCCGGTCTGCTCGGCCAGGGCGATCATGTCGCGGGTCACCGTGTTGAGCGGGGCGTTTGTCTTCTTATAATCCATAAGTTCTATTATGATTTATGAGTTTGCTTTTATTTTGAGGCATGCTTCTCAGCGATGCGGAATATGGTTTCTGCTTCCTTCAGGTTCTTGGATTCGGGATAGTTGTTGACGAACGAGTAGTATTCATCGACCACATCACGGTAACGGTCGGCCATTTTCTCGGCGACACTCTGACGTGCCTCCTGGAATTTCGACTTGAGAATCAGGAACTCGAAATCCTCCTTGTATTTTGAGAAGGGGTAATTCTTAAGGGCGTTCTCGCTGACTATAATGGCGGAACGGTAGTTGTTGCCCATGAAGTTGCCGAGGTTATAGTACAGCTGCGCGTTCTGGAGTTCCTTCAGTGTCAGCTTGTCCTGCATCTCGAAGATTGCCTCGCGTGCCTCGGGTACTTTCTCGCTGTTGGGAAAGAATTCCAGAAAATCCTTGAGTTCCTCGATGGCCTTGATGGTGTAGGTCTGGTCCAGCTGGGGGTCGGGGGAGTCAAGGTAATAGCCATATCCGGAATAATAACGGGAAAGTTCGGCGAACTTGCCTTTCGGATAGCGGGTGTAGTAAGTCTTATAGTACGCGGCGGCATTCTCGTAGTCCTTGTTCTGGAAACAGGACATGGCGAGTAAGAACAACGCTTCCTCTCCGTTGGCTGTGCCTCGGAGGGGTGTGTAGATTTCGGTCAGAATCTGATATGCCTGCATGTATTTTTTTGCATCGTAGGCTCGCTTCGCATATTCGAATTTATAGTCCGCGTCGCGGCTCTTCATGACTTTGGTAAATTCGGTACATGACGCGAGCAGGGCAATACATGCCAGCAGGGGTAGGGTCTTTAATAAATTGCGCATTTCCAATTGGTCGCTTTGAACTGCAAAATTAGCAAAAAATCATTGAATACGCAAACAAAATCCTCAAATGTAGCGCAAATTCACTGCAGCGCTGTGAGAATAGGCTGAATTCAAGTCGGAATCAGGGTTGAAAGCACCACTTGGAGGGAAATCAATACCGAATGGCCTTGACATGTTTCAGCCATGCGTCGGCCGATTTGAATCCTGACTGTTCGCGGTCGCCTGCCGCCACGACACGGTAGCGGATCTTGCCCTCATTGTCCGGTTTCACAAGGACAAGATAGTTCAACTCATCCTCCAGGGTCCTGACTATGTTCTCGGGATTGACGACTATGCCGAGTCCCACCTGTTCCACCAGCTCGGGATGGTTCTTGTCCGGCACGTTGCAGCCCCATGATCCGGCTACACCGGTGGGGAGTATGAATCCCTTGTTATCGCTCTCCAGTTTCTGGATTCCTGTAGCGAACACATCCCCGGGTTTGTACCCCTTCAGTTCGATTTCGACAAACAGGTCGCGTGTGCTGGGCTTGACGCTGTAGCGTTGTGTCATCTGGATGGGATGTCCATTGAAGATCCAGTCCTTGTCGGATACCTCTATTTCAGAGGGGCTGATCACGGTCTGGGTGCGCGAAGCGACGGTGTCGATGGTTAGCGGGGTTCCGTTCCGATAGCCTCTGAACGAGCCGGCTGCTATGGACTTGCCTGCCCACAGCACATCGCAGCCATATCCTTGCTGCATCTGCTCCGGCGTGGTGTAGAAGCCTGTGACGTCAAGTTCCACCCGGGGCGTTGACTTGACGTATAGGTCGAGGCTCTGGCGGTTGTCCATGTATACACGGTATGCCACCCAGGGATTCTCGATGACGGCTCCATGTCCGTATATGCTGTTGTACATGTCAAGCAGGTTTGCATCGCCGGGATATGTAATCGACACTATACGGGGATGCTTGCCATGATGGTCGTACAGCTTTATGTAAGCATCGGTTGCGAGGCTGTCGGACAGACATTCCGGCTCCCTGGATGAATCTATTCTCTCCGCGACGGCGTAGCCTACGGCACACAGCAGCACTATAAGACTGGCTATTCGCTTAAACATGGTACTGAAAATTTAAATCGTTTAAAATGATGCGCAAAGTTAATACATGACAGGCAAATCATCGACATGTTTCATCAATATTTTGCATAATTAATTTGAATTGTCGGGATGATTTGCTATTTTTGTAGCTGTAACCTTACTTAAGTATTGTGAATAGAACGATTGTATTGGTATTTCTTGTATTGATGGGTCTGACGTATTGCAGTGATGCTGCCGCAAAGCCGTTCAGGATACAGAAAGGAGAGGATGTGGCTGTCTCATATCCCCGTGATGCGAGGTCGGTGCTGTCCACCTCTGTCCAGATGCTCAGCGGCGATATGGCACAGGTTTTCGGCAATGCCGTGCATGTGGTGGAGTCGGATGCCGCTGTCAAGGTTGAGATCGATCCTGAAAAAGTCAGGAAGCGCGAAGGTTTCAGGCTTGAGGTCGACGGGTACGGAACATTGACGGTGACTGGCCATGACAGTCATGGCGCGGCATTTGGAGTGCTGGAGATTTCAAGACTGATCGGAGTGTCGCCCTGGGAGTGGTGGGCCGATGCTGTGCCGGAGCCTATGGAACAGTTTGAGCTGAGCGAGGGATATGTTCAAGAGGAAAGTCCATCCGTGAGATACAGGGGCGTATTCATCAATGACGAGGATTGGGGGTTGATGCCATGGAGTTCAAAGACCTATGAACCTTCGGATATCAAGGGACACATCGGACCGAAGACGACAGCCCGTATTTTCGAATTGCTGTTGAGGTTGCGCGCCAACACCTATTGGCCGCCTATGCACGAATGTTCGTTGCCGTTCTTCCTGACTCCCGGAAACCGTGAGGTCGCGGAGAAATATGGAATATACGTAGGAAGTTCCCACTGCGAGCCGATGGCATGTAACGCCGCCGGCGAATGGTCAAGACGTGGCAAGGGAGAATACGACTATGTGAATAATAAGGAGGGGGTATACGATTTCTGGGAGCGTCGTGTACGAGATGTAGCCGGTCAGGAGATGCTGTATACCATCGGAATGCGCGGCGTGCATGACGGAGCCATGAACGGAGCCAAGACAGTGGAGGAGCAGAAGAGGGTGCTGGATACGGTATTCCGCGACCAGCGCGAGCTATTGTCCAGATATGTGAATCCCGACGTGACCCAGGTGCCGCAGGTATTCATTCCTTATAAGGAGGTCCTGGACATCTACAACGCCGGTCTGAAAGTCCCGGAGGATGTCACTTTGATGTGGTGCGATGACAATTATGGATATATCCGGCATTTCCCTACCGAGGCCGAGGCCAAGCGCAAAGGTGGCAACGGCATATATTACCACGTGTCGTACTGGGGCCGTCCACATGATTTCCTGTGGCTTGGAACGTTCAGTCCATACCTGATGTATCAGCAGATGAAGCTTGCTTATGACAAGGGAATCCGTGACATCTGGATTCTGAATGTAGGCGACATCAAGCCGGCCGAGTACCAGATCGAACTGTTCATGGATATGGCATGGGCCATCGATAAGGTTGAGCGACAAGGGGTGGGACTGCATCTGGAGGCATTCCTTGCGAGGGAGTTCGGTGAATCGGCAGCCAGGGAATTGCTGACGGTCATGAACGGTCATTACAGGCTGGCGTATATCCGCAAACCTGAGTTCATGGGTGGCACGCGGACCGAGGAACCCGACCGGGCATACTGGAACACAGTACGTGACCTGTCGTGGAATCTCGATTCAATCAATATGCGTGAGAACGAGTATAATGTCATCTCGGACATTGTGGAGCGGATATGGGATTCGATTCCCGAGAAGCGGAAGGATACATATTATCAATTGGTAAAATATCCTGTCCAGGCCGCGTGTCAGATGAGTCTTAAGATGACTTCAGCCCTGAAGGCCCGGCATGGGCTGGAGGCATGGAGCAGAAGCGATGCAGCCTTCGACAGCATCGTGGCCATGACGGACAGATATAAAAGAGGATTCCACAACAATGGCAAATGGGATCGTATTATGGATTATCAGCCACGTAGACTGGCGGTGTTCAATAGTGTGGAACATCGGGAGGACAGCACGGCCTTGACCCGGAATCATGGTTTCCTGCATAAGTGGAATGGCCGTGAGGTCCAGGGTTTGTTCGATCCTGTTCCCGGTCTGGGCTATGAGGCAGGAGCTGTGGCTTTGAAGCGGAATGAGTCCGTGTCGGTTCATATTCCCGCTGTAACCGGCAGGGATTCATTGATTGTGGACGTGCGGTTTATGCCAAACCATCCTGTTGAACCGCAAGGATTGGTATTTGCTTTGACTCTTGACGGACATACTGTCGCTGATTCCATCCATTATGAGACGAAAGGCCGCAGCGAGGAATGGAAACATAACGTGCTCCGTAACCAGGCGGTTCGTAGAGTCTCAATTCCGAATGACGAGAAGGGGCATATCCTGCAGATTGTTCCCTTGACCGAAGGGATAGTCCTGGATCAAATCTTGATTTATTAATTGCGACAAGTATCCGGCAGGGGTGATATTTGAACGCTATTATCGGTGTTTCAAGGCTTTTTGAGGGGTTTGGCTAAATTTCACCCCTACTTGGTTAAAAATTTTTCACCCTCCTTCATTAAATTTGTCTAATTTTGGCCAAGAATTTACTGACCTCAAACCATGATAATGAAAACTCTTATTCTGATACTGGCGACGGCGATGGCTGTAGCATCCGTAATGCCGCTGGACGTACAGGCGCAGACTTTTGATTTCCAGCCGGGCCGGAAAACACTTCCCGGTGCAGTGAAGGTTACCCCATCCGATACATATAGCGATGCCAAGGGATATGGATATGATTTCACCGATATCGTTCCGGTCGAGACCGGCAAGCCTGCCTTTTTCTCCATATCTGTCCCCGACGGCAATTACAAGGTGACGGTGACACTGGGCAGTGACAGGAGTGCGGGGGAGACGACTGTCCGTGGAGAGTCGAGACGGCTCTTCTTAGAGAACATACCCACCCGGAAAGGTGAGAAGAGGACCGAATCATTCATAGTCAACAAGCGCGACAGCATAATCCACGGGGACCTCAAGGTCAAGGTCAAGAGTAACGAACGGCAGAAACTGCTTTGGGACAATAAGCTTACACTGGAGTTCAACGGTGAGAATCCACAGGTCCGCACCGTGACAATCGAGCCGGCGCCGGACGATGTCGTGACACTGTTCCTGTTCGGAGATTCCACAACGGTCGACAACGATTGCGAGCCATATACCTCATGGGGCCAGATGATACCTTGTTTCTTCGGTGACGGTGTGGCTATAGCCAACTATGCGGAATCCGGACTTGCCGCGGACACATTTGTAGGACAGCTTCGTCTTGACAAAGCGCTGACCCAGATCAAGCCTGGCGATTATGTCTTCATCGAGTTCGCTCATAACGACCAGAAGGAAAAGGGTCCGGGCCGGGGTGCGTATTACTCGTTCTCATATTATACGAAACAGATTATTGACCGCAGTATGGAGAAGGGTGCCAAGGTGATACTGCTGACACCCACGCGCCGTCGATTCTTCGACGAGAACGGCAAGGTCAAGGACACGCATCTTGATTTTCCGCAGGCCACCCGTGACATTGCCTCGCGTGAGCATCTTCCGTTGATAGATCTGCAGGACATGACCGGAGACCTCTATGATGCATTGGGAACGGAAGGAAGCAAGAAGCTGTTTGTACACTATCCCGCCAACACCTACAAGAATCAGCCTAAGGAGCTTAAGGACAACACTCATTTCAGCACATACGGAGCGTACGAGGTGGCCAGATGCGTGCTGGAGGGACTGAAGACAGTGGCTCCTGAGGTAGCTGCCAAGGGCCGTCCGCAGTATTCAGGCACCTATGACCCTAAGAATCCCGGCAAGTTTGAGGATTTCAAATGGGCGCTTTCTCCTTTCGAATTCCCGGACAAGCCGGATGGGAATTAACGGATATAATATGAAACGAACCTTATAAGACGATTCTGTATGAACAAATTAGCGGCAGCCTTATTGATCATGGCAACCGGCACCGCCTCCATGTATGGACAGCATGTGCCGGCTCCGATGAAGGATGTCAATCAGGTTGTGGACAATACCATCGACAGCCTCAACATAGCCAGGACAGCGCGTCCCGTATCCGGTTCCACGCGCAATGGTGACAATCCTGTGCTGTTTCTTGTGGGCAATTCCACCATGCGCACCGGCACACGCGGCAACGGCGACAACGGTCAGTGGGGCTGGGGGTACTATATGCCGGAATATTTCGACGACAGCCAGATCACAGTCGAGAACCATGCTCTGGGTGGAATGAGCAGCCGCACATTCTACAACAGGCTGTGGCCCGAGGTCCAGGAAGGCATCCGTAAGGGCGACTGGGTAATAATCGAACTCGGACATAACGACAACGGCCCTTACGACGAGGGTCGCGCCCGTGCCTCGATACCAGGAATCGGCAAGGATTCCCTGCAGGTAACCATCAAGGAGACCGGAGTCAAGGAAACGGTCTATACATACGGTGAGTATATGCGCCGCTTTGTCCGCGATGTCAAGAGGAAGGGCGCCCATCCCATCCTGATGTCGCTGACACCCCGCAATGCCTGGGAAGACGCCGACAGCACTGTCATAAGCAGGGTGAACAAGACATTCGGTCTGTGGGCCAAGCAGGTCGCAAAGAAGGAGAAGGTGCCGTTCATCGACCTTAACGCCATCACCGCCGATAAATTCGAGCGTTACGGTAAGGAGAAGGTCAAGTATATGTTCTATCTGGACCGCATCCATACCAGTGCCTTCGGAGCACGCGAGAATGCGGAGAGCGCCGTTGAGGGAATCCGGAATTACAAAGGCCTCGATCTGGCCGGAATGCTTAAGCCGCAGCCTGTGGATACGGTGACAGGAGCAACGCGTAAGGGCGACAATCCGATCCTGTTCACTATTGGCGACAGTACGGTCAAGAACTCCGACACGGGCGAGGAAGGGATGTGGGGCTGGGGCAGTGTGTTAGCCGAACTTTTCGATACAAACAGAATCTCAGTCGAGAATCATGCCTTCCCCGGAAGAAGCGCACGTACTTTCCTGGACGAGGGACGGTGGGACAAGGTCTACAAGGCACTGCGCCCCGGTGACTTCGTACTGATGCAGTTCGGTCATAACGATGCAGGCGACATCAACGTAGGCAAGGCCCGTGCCGAACTCCCCGGTTCCGGAATGGAAAGCAAGGTTTTCCGAATGGAGAAGACAGGAATCAACAAGGTGGTCTATACCTACGGATGGTATCTGCGCAAGTTCATTCTGGATTGCAGGGAGAAGGGGGCCGTTCCCATCGTGGTGAGCCATACTCCTCGCAACAAGTTCGACAACGGCTTGATCGAGAGCAACCGCGAGGGTTTCGGCAAATGGGCCAATGAGACGGCCGAACGCAACGGCGCGTATTTCATCGACCTGAACAGCCTGAGTGGAAGTTTCCTGCAGAACCTTGCGGATACCCAGGGATTGAAGGAAGTGACGAGCTACTTCTGCAATGACCATACGCATACCTCCAAGAAGGGTGCGCGCATGAACGCAGCAAACATAGCCAAAGGTCTGAAAGCGACCGACTGCCCCTTGAACACATATCTGAAATAAACGGGTCACAGGCCTTGCATGGCTTAAAAATCCAATGACATAACCTCAAAAATCAAACAAATGAAACGCGAAGCATTCAAGATGTATCTGAAACCCGGATGCGAAGAAGAATACCAGAGGCGTCACGCCGCGCTCTGGCCCGAGATGAAGCAGCTGCTATCCGAGCAGGGTGTATACGACTACTCCATCTACTGGGACAGGGACACCAACATTCTGTTCGCCTTCCAGAAGACACGTGGCGAGGAAAGCAGCCAGGACATGGGACATAATCCCATAGTGCAGAAATGGTGGGACTACATGGCCGACATCATGGAGGTGAATCCCGACAACTCGCCGGTGTCGATTCCTCTGCCGGAAATGTTCCACATGGACTGACGCGGCGTGATGAAAGCAAGGAATTTCATAGCCTTCGACCTGGGTGCCACCAGCGGACGTACCATCTTAGGTAGTCTCGATGGCGACCGGCGCCTGGCCATGAAGGAGCTGACGCGTTTCCCCAACAGGATGATGCCTCTCGACGGCCATCTGCACTGGAACATCTACTCCCTGTTCGAGGAACTGAAGCGTGGCCTGCAGGAGACGGCTGCATTGGGAATAGTCCCCGATTCCATCGGTATCGACACGTGGGGCGTGGATTATGTATGCGTGGCTCCGGACGGCTCGCTGATAGGAGTACCGTATGCCTACCGCGATGTCCGGACCATAGGTGCCAAGGAACGCTTCTTCGACAATGTGATGCCGGCCACGACACTGTATGAGCATACCGGAATCCAGCACATGGATTTCAATACCGTGTTCCAGCTTAACGAGCACCGCAACGACTTCTCGCATCTGAACGCCGCCAAGTTCCTGTTCATGCCCGATGCGTTGTCCTATATGCTTACGGGCAACGCAGTGACAGAATTCACGATTGCCTCGACAGGCGCGGTTGTCGACGCCCGCAGCCGGGAGCTGGATCCTGTGATTCTCGAGTCCATTGGCCTTGATGCGTCACGTTTCGGACAGATGGTGATGCCGTGCCATATGATCGGCAACCTGAAGAAGGAAATAGCCGAGGAGGTCGGATTGCCGGAAGTCCCTGTCGTGGCTGTCGCCGGACATGACACGGCCTCGGCTGTCGCTGCCATTCCCGCCGTTGACAGGAACTTCGCCTATCTGAGCAGCGGAACATGGTCGCTGATGGGTATAGAGACGGATGCCCCTGTCATTGACGAGACAACACGGAAGTACAACATCACCAACGAAGGCGGCGTGCAGGGAACGGTCCGTCTGCTGAAGAACATCACCGGCATGTGGATTGTGGAGCAATGCCTGAAGCAGTGGAAGTCGGAAGGAAAATCCTACACATATCCCGAGATGGTGGAACTGGCGGAGAATTCCAAGGCAGTCTGCCGTCTTGATCCGGACGATGCCGCCTTTGTGGCTCCGGCCAACATGGTGACGGCAATCGATGAATATTGCCGTAGGACAGGCCCGACGGCACCTGTCACTCATGGAGAGTACGTCCGTTCTATTTTCCAGAGCCTTGCCGACAAGTACGCCAAGACGCTGGATGTGTTCCGCGGTCTGTCGGAGTATCCTGTGGAGCGTCTGCACGTCATCGGCGGAGGATCGCGCAACGCTTTCCTGAACCAACTCACGGCCAATGCCTGCGGTATCCCGGTGGTGGCGGGGCCGGCCGAGGCTACCGCTTTGGGCAACATAATGATACAGGCCATGGCCGCCGGAGTAGTCAAGAACCTGGCCGAGATGCGCAAGGTAATCGCCGAGAATATCGAGACAACAACTTTCAATCCGGACAACAAATAACATAAAACCAACAATAACGATAATCATGAAAGAAGAATCAATCCGTAAGGCATACGAGATAGCCAAGGAGCGTTATGCTGCCCTTGGCGTAGACACTGACAAAGTCCTGGAACAGATGCAGGACTTCCACCTCAGCATGCATTGCTGGCAGGCCGACGATGTGTCGGGATTCGAGACCACAGGCGGCGAGCTGACAGGCGGAATCCAGGTGAACGGCAACTATCCCGGCAAGGCACGCAACATCGACGAGCTCCGTGCCGACGTGCTGTACGCCATGAGCCTGATTCCCGGAAAGCACCGTCTGAACCTCCATGAGATCTATGGCGATTTCAAGGGCAAGTTCGTGGACCGCAACGAGTGCTCGGTCGAGCATTTCCAGAGCTGGATCGACTGGGCCAAGACCAACGACATCAAGCTGGATTTCAACTCTACGTCATTCTCGCATCCCAAGAGCGGCGACCTGTCGCTGTCTAACCCCGACAAGGGTATACGTGATTTCTGGATTGAGCATTCCAAGCGTTGCCGAGCCATCGCGCAGGCCATGGGCGAGGCACAGCAGGATCCCTGTATCATGAACACATGGGTGCACGACGGCAGCAAGGACATCACAGTAAACCGTTACATGTACCGCGAGTTGCTGAAGGACTCGCTGGACCAGATTTTCGAGCATAAGTACGATTGGATGAAGGACTGTGTGGAGTCCAAGGTGTTCGGCATCGGTCTGGAGAGCTTCACTGTGGGCAGCAACGACTTCTATACGGCTTATGCGTCCCAGCGCGACATGATGATTACTCTCGACACTGGTCATTTCCATCCCACTGAGAGTGTAGCCGACAAGGTATCGGCCATACTGCTGTTCGTCCCTGAACTGATGCTGCATGTATCGCGTCCTGTACGCTGGGACAGCGATCATGTTACCATCATGGACGATCCGACGATGGATCTGTTCAGCGAGATAGTACGCGCCGGCGCGCTGAACCGCGTGCATTACGGTCTTGACTATTTCGACGGAACGTTGAACCGAATCGGAGCTTATGTGATCGGCAGCCGTGCCGCACAGAAATGCATGATCCGCGCTCTGCTCGAACCTCTGAACACAATCCGCAACTACGAGCTGGACGACAAGAAGTTCCAGCGTCTGGCACTGCTGGAGGAAGCCAAGGGACTCCCGTGGAACGCCGTCTACGATATGTTCTGCCTTAAGAACAACGTTCCGGTTGGCGAGGAATACATCGCGGCAGTCGAGAAATACGAGGCCGACGTAACGTCTAAGCGATAATGGACATAATCATAGGATTGACAATCATTGCGGTCGGGGCGTTCTGCCAGTCGAGCTGTTACGTCC
Organism: Bacteroidales bacterium; assembly: GCA_019416425.1. Lineage (GTDB taxonomy): Bacteria > Bacteroidota > Bacteroidia > Bacteroidales > Muribaculaceae > Lepagella. Next base: position 27,122 of record DXXK01000072.1, on the reverse strand, counting down.
CCATCAACAAGATCAAGCAGTGGAGCTGGGAAAGCTACTGGATTGTGCAGGGTGTGTTCGCATGGCTCATCCTGCCGTTCCTGGGAATGCTTCTGGCTGTTCCGGCAGGTCACACTCTTGGCGAGATGTTCGCCGGAGCCTCATCCTTCAGCATCTGGATGACCATTCTGTTCGGAGTGCTGTGGGGTGTCGGCGGCCTGACATTCGGGCTCTCCATGCGTTACCTGGGTGTGGCGCTGGGTCAGTCCATAACCCTGGGTACCTGCGCGGCGCTCGGAACAATCATGGGTCCGGTACTGCTGAACATCTTCTTCCCCGAGAACGATCCGTTGAGTCAGCTGACCTATTCGGTGATTATCGGTGTTATCGTAACGTTGATGGGTATCGCGATTATCGGTATGGCTGGGTCCATGAAGGCCAGACAGATGGTGCAGAAAGGCACCAAGGACGTGGCGGTCAAGGATTTCAACTTCCCCAAGGGACTGGCCATCGCGCTGTTGGCCGGATTTATGAGCGGCTGTTTCAATGTGGGTCTGGAATTCGGCAGCGGAATCAATTTCGGCGAGCTTACAAACCTGATGTACCGTACCCTTCCCGCTACATTCCTGGTGACTTTGGGTGGATTCGTTACCAACGCGGTCTACTGCTTCTACCAGAATTCCAAGAACAAGACCTGGAGCGATTACCTGGACGGCAAGGTGTGGGTTAACAATGCCCTATACTGCCTGCTGGCCGGAGCCCTGTGGTACAGCCAGTTCTTCGGGCTCGCCCTCGGCAAGGGATTCCTGACCGGATATCCGACGCTTATGACTCTGTCCTTCTGCATCCTGATGGCGCTGAATGTAGTGTTCTCGAACGTATGGGGCATCATCCTGCATGAATGGAAAGGCTGCTCCAGGAATACGATCAGGGTGCTGGTGCTGGGCATAGTCGTGCTGGTGATCTCCTGCTTCCTGCCCCAGATGATATGATTGAACAATAATAACAGCTTTTAATATAGTACAATATGTCAGTATTGGATAACAATGCCGGATTGAAGAAACAGGTAGAGATGGTTGCTGAGGTCGCCGGATACCTCTGGCAGAAAGGCTGGGCCGAGCGAAACGGCGGCAACATCACGGTGAACGTGACTGATGAGATCGACGATGAGATACGTAAGATGCCGTCGTTGACGGAACCGATTGCAATCGGAGTGACGCTGCCGAATCTGAAAGGGTGTTGGTTCTACTGCAAAGGTACGAACAAGCGCATGCGTGACCTGGCCCGCTGGCCGATGGACAACGGATCGCTGATCCGCATCACCGATGATTGCGCGCATTATGAGATTGTGGCGGACAAGCCTGTGAAGCCCACCTCCGAGTTGCCGTCGCATCTGAGCGTGCACAATTACCTGATCGGCAAAGGATCGCCCTACAAGGCGTCCCTGCATACCCATCCCATCGAGCTCGTGGCGATGAGCCATACCAAGCCGTTCCTGGAGAAGGATGTCCTGACCAATATACTCTGGAGCATGATTCCCGAGACCAAGGCGTTCTGTCCGCGTGGATTAGGCATTGTTCCCTACATGCTGCCGTCTTCGGTCGAGCTGGCAGACGCCACAATCAAGGCCATAGACGATGATTACGATGTGGTGATGTGGGAGAAGCATGGCGTGTTTGCCGTAGGCGATGACGTCATGGAGGCATTCGATATGGTGGATACGCTGAACAAGAGCGCCATCATCTACAAGGATGCGCGTTGCATGGGATTTGTACCCGACGGTATGACCCAGGAGCAGATGCAGGAAATCTCGACAGTCTTCCATCTTCCGAAATAACTCAATATGATCCGGTAAACGGGAATGGCATCTGTGCATTCCCGAATCAAAGCAACCTTAACAATCCAAAATCCACTTGATTCTAATATCCAATTGATTATGATACCTCTGACACGGTTCGGCAATATACTGTTTTCTATAATCCTGGCGTGTGCCGCATGCATTGCCACGGATGCGGCCGAGACGATACCATTGAACCGCGGATGGCTCTTCCAGCGCGGCGACATAGCAGGCGCAGAGAATCCTGAATTCAATTCTGCGGGATGGGAAACCATCAACGTACCTCATGATTTCCAGATATCGCAGGACTGGGTTGCTCCAACCGCCGATGAGATAGGTGACGCCAACAATCCTGTCGCCAATATCGCCAGCCGATTGAGCTCACGTGGTTTCAAGGAAATGGGCAGCGGATGGTACCGCAAGATCCTTCATGCCGATCCGGCGTAGAAGGGAAAAAGGGTTCTTCTTGATTTCCAGGGCATCATGCTTGTCGGCGACGTGTATCTTAACGGCGAGCGTGTAGGTGGCACCGATTACGGATATCTGGGGTTTGAGATAGACATCACCGATAAGGTTAAGTACGGACAGGACAACCTGATAGCGGTCAAGGCCGATACCGGCAAACCCGAGAATTCAAGATGGTATACCGGCGGAGGTCTTTTCCGTGACGTGAATCTGAAACTTACCGATTCTGAGCTTTACTTTGCGCGCCATCCGCTCTACATCACCACTCCCGAGGCCGAGAAGGACAGGGCTGTAGTGAATATCCAGGCCGAGGTCGCCAACAACATCAAGGGTCTTGATTCCCTGACAATGCGTTCGGTGGTACGTGATATGGTCGGAAATGTGGTATATGACCGCACTGAAAAGCATCCTTTCAACCGCAAGCAGCGTGTCAAGGAATATCATCTGGACAGCTTCACGATGACTGAGCCACAGCTCTGGGACTGCGAGAATCCCAATCTTTACACCGCTACCGTCACTCTGTATCGTCCCGACGGAAGTGTCGCCGACGAGGCATCCTCCCGTTTCGGCGTCCGCAAGATTCAGTATTCTCCGGAATATGGTTTGAAACTGAACGGCAAAAAGGTGTTGCTGAAGGGAATAGCAAACCACCATACCTTAGGGGCATTGGGCGCGGCAGCATATCCCCGTGCTATGGAGAAGCGTATAAAGATGCTGAAGGAATATGGATTCAACCATATCCGCTGTTCACATAATCCATACAGCGAATCGCTTATGGAACTTTGCGATGAGAATGGAATCCTGGTGGTTGACGAGCTTTACGACAAGTGGCTCACTCAATACGCCGGAGGCCGCAAGGACTGGATGGAGCAGTGGCCCGATGACGTGCCTGAATGGGTGAAACGCGACCGCAACCATCCCAGCGTGGTGATGTGGAGTCTCGGAAACGAGCTTCAGCTGTTGTGGGATATTCCTTATTCGGACTGGGGTGTCACCCCTTACAGATTACAGAAGACATTGCTGAACCGTTTCGACAAGACGCGTCCGGTGACTGTCGCCATGCATCCGCGCGGACGCAGCGAGAATACTGATTCTCTGCCCGCTCCGCTGGCATTGGAAACAGATATCGCCGCTTATAACTACCGATATCTGTACTTCCCGTGCGACAGCCGTAACTTCCCATGGATGATGTTCTATCAGAGCGAGGCCAACACCTCCAATATGGGTCCGAACTATTTCGACATGGATCTTGACAAGGTAATCGGTCTGGCGTACTGGGGCATGATCGATTATCTCGGAGAGTCCGCCGGATGGCCCGCCAAGGGGTGGACACAGGGTGTGTTCGATATCTCGCTGGAACCAAAACCGAATGCCTATTTCCTGAAGAGTTATTTCAGGGAGGACGAGCCGCTGGTGCATATCGCGGTATATGAGGATACCGAACCATATATGTGGAATGACATACAGATGGGAGGCAAGCGCCTGACCGACCACTGGAACTTTCCGGAAGGAAGCAAGCTGAAGCTTTACACATACACCAATGCCGATGAGGTGGAGTTGCTGGTGAACGGCAAGAGCATGGGCCGCAAGCGCAACAACAGGTCCGACAGCAAGCAGCGCAACCGCATCATGTGGGAGGATGTACCATACGCTCCCGGCCGGATCGAGGCGGTGGCATATAAAGACGGAAATAGTAAACCGGTTGCGACTCATAAACTTGAGACGAGCGGGAAGGCCGTGAAACTGAGGACCACGTCCGACAATCCCGATTGGAAAGGCGACGGGACCGATCTTCAGCATATCCGCATCGAGGCTCTGGACAGCAAAGGCCGTCGCGACGTGACCGCACGGCAGCTGCTCACTTTTAATATCGACGGTCCGGCCGAGATTGTCGGTGTTGTAAACGGCGACAACAGCAGCAACGAGCTTTACACCGGAAACACCCGCAGCCTCTACAACGGACTTGCTACCGTGATACTTCGTTCCAAGCCGGAAAGCGGTTCCGTGACGCTGACGGTATCAGCTCCCGGCTTTAAGAAACAAACGGTGAATCTCAAAACCAAGTTATAGTTCCGAAGTATAAAATATACTGGTGCGATGAAAAGGAAACTGTCGATATTGTTGATACTGCTGTTGGCGATCAGGGGCGTTATTACCGCCGAACGACAGATGGTTTCTGTCTGGTACGGCAAGATGACGTCCGATATGCCCGAACGTGATGTGATATTGTCGTTCCATGACAGTCAGGGTTATATGTGGTATGGTACCCGAAGCGCCCTGTACCGTGACGATGGATATCGCACTGTTCTGTTCGAGCCTGAGAAAGGCAACATCAGTGTATTGGCAATAGCCGAGAGTAAAGACAACAAGCTGTGGATCGGATCCGACGACGGAGCGTTTATCTTCGACAAGACCAATGGAAGATTCACGGAGCTGGATCCCGGCCGCATCGGCGGCAAACTGGTGGAGCAGGTATTCAGGAGCGACGACGGCATGATGTGGCTTGCCCAGCAGGGAGTGCTGCGCCGATATGATTCCAATGGGACCTGGATGGCAGATTATACGACGCTGGACCGGCGGGGAAATCCCACCCGTATGTCCGGATTCTGTCAGACACGGAAGGGAGACATCTGGATATCGACATACAGTCGCGGGCTATATAAATATGACCGTCAGAACGACAGGTTCGAGATGGCAGCCCCAGTCAATCTCGACGTCTCGTTCGGAAAGGTTATCCAGGACCATGGCCAGGAATACATGTGGGTAATGGACCATGACGGCCATATCTATCGTTTTGATTCCTCCAAGGCAGGGCAATCCGACGCCTATGTTTCATCAGTAGCGACATCTACCAGTGGCAATACGGGCAAGAACCGTATTATAAATTTCATACAGGATGACACTTGCGGTTACCTGTGGGTGCAGCTGCGAAACAGCCTCTACGCCTTTGCGCCGCAACCTGACGGTCATCTGGCCGCCGTGGAGATAAACGGCAAAAACGGATTCGAAGGATCGATGATAAATTCCATAAATGAGATCAAGGGCGGCGTATGGGTCACATGTTACGATGCTCCTGATTACATAATCGAGCTGGGGGAGCAGACCTTGCGCAAGCTGGAGGTCAAGGGCACCCGAGAGCGTTACGGCAACGTGCCTGTGCTCAAAGCCGTATGTCAGGATAACGACAGCGGTTTGCTGTGGCTGCTTCAGAGCCGTACCGGCTTGCTTTTGTATGACCCCGAGACCGGAAGGATTACCGACCATGATACCGATGCGAACCTGCTGCAGCTCAGGATGTACCGTGCAACCCAGATAGCGCAGTCTCCGAAATATGGAGGAGTATGGGTGTCGCGCGAGCGTGAAAGCATGATTTATGCCATGAGCAATGACGGGATGCTGATGAAAGCCGTGGATTCAATCGCCGTGCCGGATGTGGCCGGATCCAAGGCCAATATAACTTCGCTTCTGGAGGATCCGCATGGCATATTATGGGTCGGAGCTGCCTCGGGCCTGTATGCCCTGGACATATCAAGGCGCACCGTGACCGGCCGCTATCCGGAAATCGGTGAGGTTGTGGCCATCAGCAATGGCCCGGATGGAGATGTCTGGGCTGCGACCTATGGCAACTCGCTGTACCGTATTCGACGCTCATCGATAAAAAGACCCGAAAGGATGGGGGAGGCCCGTCAATACTCGGCTCTCGCTGTGACCAAGGATAACGTAGTGTGGCTTACAACCGGTCTGGGGGATGTTTTGGAGTATAACCCCAAGGAAGACAAGTGGACAGACCATACAGGGATACTCGAACTGAGAGGAATTCCGCTGCTGCAGGTTCATGTAGATCCATTGGGTCATATCTGGATTGTGTCGAACCAGAAGGTAGTGGAGTATAATCCTGTGAACCATGCATATAAGATATATCCGGCTGCGACGGGATCTGTGGAACGCGGTTCGTTCCTGTCCCGGACCCCGAGCGTCGACACCGTGGGCAACCTTACTGTGGGCGGTCTGGGCGGTCTGTACCGTTTTAAACCCGGCAGTTCCCTCGATAAGAAGAAATCGGATGTCAAGGTACATATCACTAATGTAAAGGTGAACGGTATGTCATTGCTTTTCGAAGACTCAATCCGTTACGATCCGTCCAAGCAAGCCGTCGTGCTGCGGCCCGAGGACAGGAACCTTGAGATAGAGTTCAGCGAGCTCAATCCCCGTTTTGCCGGCGATGTCCGGTTCGCCTACAGGTTGAAGGGGTTTGAATCCGAATGGCATTATACATCGGTCGGCAAGAATACGGCGACATACACCGACCTTCCCAGAGGCAACTATGTGCTTCAGGTCAAGGGGTGTGACGAGAACAATCTCTGGAGTGATAATATAACCGAGCTGCATATACGCCAGAAGCCGTACTTCTACAACTCATGGTGGGCATGGCTGATTTATGTCGCGATCCTGGCCGCAGGCATATCGTTACTGGTCTATTATTTTGTGGAGCGGGCGCGGAAGAAGAACGAGGCTATATGGAGCGACAGCCAGGAGATGCTGAAGATGCGTACCTATCTGTCAAGTCCTGTCAGTCTGCCGGAGGAGGAATTCCGGGAACTGGACAAGGTATTGCTCGAGAAGGCTACTAAGGTTGTCGAGAACCATCTCTCGGATCCGGAGTTCGATGTTAACGTGCTGGCCAGCGAGGTCAACATGTCGCGTTCCACCCTGGCCCGGAAACTGAAGGCCATCACCGACCGCACTCCGTTGGATTTCATACGCCAGATCAAGATGCAGCATGCCCGTAGACTGCTCGAGAGTCAGAACCATACGGTGGCCGAGGTCGCCGAGCGCGTAGGGTTCGAGGACCGCCGTTATTTCACCGCAAGTTTCAAGAAAGAGACCGGAGTGACTCCCAGTGCATACCTACGCGGAGAACGGGCGCAAGCCGTGTCGAATGGGCAGGATTCCGAAGGTGCCGAAAATAAACAACCAAAGGGTTAAAATATCTTCAATGTGAACGATGATGCACGAGTTGAAGAAAAAGCACCCCTAATAGGTTTAATTTTTGTCATAATTTGTGAAAATAATTCAACAATTTTGCGAAAACTTTTCTTGAAAAGCAGAAACAACAATAACAAAAATCTATTAAATCATGAGCGACTTGACAAGCGTGAAGAAACACGTTGGGAATATCCAGCGATTTCTACTTGTTGCCCTGTTCATGCTTGTGACAATAATGGCGCAGGCGCAGGGTAAGGCCGTAACTGGCACAGTGACTGATCAGACGGGCGAGGCCGTAATCGGAGCCACGGTAATGGTGAAGGGAACCTCGAACGGAACTGCCACAGACATCGACGGCAAATACGAGCTGCAGAACGTGGCCCCGAATGCCAAACTTGAAATCCGTTATGTAGGATATACACCGGTGACCGTTGACGTAAAGGGTCAGAGTGTCATCGACGTGGTAATGAAGGAAGACGCCGCCAATCTGGACGAGCTTGTAGTGGTTGGTTACGGCGTTCAGCGTAAGTCCGACCTGACAGGCGCCACCACCAACGTGAGCGGCAAGCAGCTGACCGAGATGCCGGTCAAGAACGCTGTGGAAGGTATGCAGGGTAAGGCTGCCGGTGTGGATATCTCCTCCTCGCAGCGTCCCGGTGAGGTCGGTGACATCAACATCCGTGGTGTCCGCTCGCTCAATGCCTCCAACTCGCCTCTGTACGTCGTGGACGGAATGATCATCCAGAACGGCGGTATCGAGAACATCAACCCGCAGGATATCGAGAGCATCGACGTGCTGAAGGATGCCTCCGCGACAGCCATCTACGGTTCGCGCGGTGCCAACGGTGTCGTACTGGTCACCACGAAGAAGGGCCAGAGCGGCAAGATCTCCGTGACTTACTCCGGTTCCGTATCGTTCGACCAGCAGTACGATGTAGCCAAGCAGATGGATGCCGCACAGTGGCTGCAGTATTCACGTTACGCCCTGTACAACGCCGGTCAGTATCCTCAGAACCCCTATACCGACGGTCCCTCGTATGCCGGCGACCAGCAGGCTTTCGGTGCCGTTGCGGCATCCTGGGCCAACGTGGAGAAGGCTTGGGTGAACGGTCAGTACAATCCTGACCTGGTTGGAAGCTATGACTGGACCGAGGCCGGCCGTCGTACTGGCGTCACCAACGAGCACACCCTGTCCATGTCGGGCGGTACGGATAAGTTCCGTGGATACGGTTCGTTCGGCTACCTGCATCAGAAGGGTGTCACCCCCGGACAGGATTACACCCGATTCACGATGAAGACATCGTTCGACCTGACTCCTGACTGGATCTTCAACGCCGGCGTGTCGATCAACGCTTCGTATGCCGATCAGGATTACGGCTACAGCTTCACCAAGTCCGTGACCGGTTCCGGCGACTATTATTCCGCTTTGCGCGGCATGCTGCCCTGGACTGTTCCTTACGACGCCGACGGCAACTTCATCCGCAACCCCAACGCCGATGTGAACATCATCAACCCCATCGACGAGCTGAACTACTGCAAGAACAACCGCAAGACATTCCGTGCATCAGGCATGGTATACGGACAGCTTGACTTCAAGAAGGTATGGGAGGGTCTGGAAGGCCTGAGCTACCGTCTGCAGTTCGGTCCTGAATTCACCTATTATACTTACGGTACGGCCAATGCCGCCGACGGTATCAACGGTGACGGCAAGAACCTGGCCACCTATGGCAACAACCAGCGTCGCTCATGGACTCTGGACAACCTGATCTACTACAACCGTACGTTCGCCGAGAAGCATCGTCTGAACATCACGTTACTGCAGTCGGCATCCTCCTACCACTATGAGAACAGCGACATGCGCGCCAATGTGGCCACTCCGGACGAGAAATGGTGGAACATGAGCTCCAGCAACGATCTGAAGAGCTACGGCACCGGCCTGTCGGAATACAAGATGACCTCCTACATGGCACGTGTCAACTACGGTTTCGACGACCGCTACATGATCACAGCCTCCATGCGTTGGGACGGTAGCTCCGTGCTGGCCAAGGGCCACAAGTGGGCATCGTTCCCCTCGGTCGCCCTGGCATGGCGCATCAATAAGGAGAAGTTCCTCCGCGACGTCGACTGGATCAGCCAGATGAAGATCCGCGCCGGTTTCGGTATCACCGGTAACGCAGCCGTAAACCCCTACCAGACTTTAGGTAACATCCAGGCTGTAAACTATCCCTTCGGCGGCAGCAACTATGTTGGTTATGTACCCTCCGACGTTACCTCACGCTATCCCAACGCACTGGCCAACCAGGACCTGACATGGGAGAAGACCTCGCAGTGGAACGTGGGTATCGACTTCAGCTTCATCAACGGCCGACTGAATGGTAGCATCGACTGGTACCGCACCCAGACCAAGGACCTGCTGATGACCATGACGATTCCCTCGCTCAACGGTTACACCTCGACCATGGCCAATGTAGGTAAGACAGCAGGTCATGGATGGGATATCCAGTTGAATTCCGTGAACATCGACCACAGGGACTTCACCTGGACAATGAGCCTGACCTTCTCGCTGGACCGCTGCCACATCGTGGAGCTTAACAACGGCATCAAGGAGAACATCACCAACAATTGGTTTGTAGGCGAGCAGCTCGGTGTGTACTACGATTATGTATACGACGGCATCTGGCGTACCGACCAGGCCGAGGAGGCCGCCAAGTACGGACGCACACCCGGTCAAATCCGCGTCAAGGACCTGGACGGCGACGGTACGATCGACCCGAACTTCGACCGCAAGATAGTAGGCAACGTACGTCCCGACTGGAGCGGCGGTATGACCAACTCCTTCCGTTGGAAGACTCTGGACTTCAGCTTCTTCATCTACTCGCGCTGGGGTTTCACAGTTCCCGCAGGACGCGAGACCCTGGATGGCCGCTACATGAAGCGTGACCTGGACTACTGGGTCGAGGGCGTGAACGAGAATGCCGAGTACTACAAGCCAGTCTACAATATGGACGACGCCTATTCGTGGAGTATGAACTACCAGAACGGCTCCTTCATCAAGGTGCGTAACATATCGCTGGGATGGAGCATCCCCGAGAACTGGCTCAAGGGCCTGAAGGTAGGTCTGTCCAATGTACGTATCTATGCACAGGTCAACAACCCCTTCTTCATCTACAAGAGCTGCAAGTGGCTTGACACCGACCTGATGAACTACAACAACAACACCAAGGCCTTCGGTTCCGACGTATCGATCCGCAGCTATGTAATCGGCCTCAACGTTACGTTCTAAATCCACGCTTCAATAACCAATAAAACTCAGAAAACAATGAAACTAAATAAATCGATAGCGCTACTGCTCAGTGCTGTGACGCTCACAGGCGTAACGACCTCCTGCAGCGATTCCTTCCTGGACGAGGAGAATGTACGTCAGCCCACCACGGAGTACTTCAAGACACCGAAGGGTATAGACGACCTGGCTGCCGCCGCCTACCTGACGTTCCGTTTCAACTACCAGTACGACTGGGGCGCATTCCTGAACGAGAACGGCACCGACGAGTACACCCACGGCAGCGGCAACGCCAACTGCACCATCTGGGACTCGTACAACGAATCGTTGAACTCATCCCGTGTTGAGATCAATACCCTGTGGAACGACATGTACGCCATGATCGAGCAGGCCGACCTGCTGATCGCCAACGTTCAGCAGTACTACGACAAGACAAGCGCCAACTACGATGTCCGTCTGGGCGAGGGCCACTTCTTCCGTGGCTGGGCCTACTACATGCTGACATCGCAGATGGGTGGCGTCCCGATCAAGCTGGAGCCAGCCAGCGGCGTACAGACCTGCTTCACCCGCAACAGCGAGTCCGAGTGCTGGACTCAGGTGATCAGTGACCTGGAGGAGGCCTATAAGCTTCTGCCGGCGTCGCCCGAGGCTATGGGCCGGGCATACAAGGACGCCGCCGCCCACTTCCTGGCCAAGGCATATCTGTTCCGCGCGTCGGAGCGTTGCGACGCTTTCAACGGCGACACGAAGAAGAGCGACCTGGAGAACGTCATTAAATACGCTGACATCGTCATCAAGAACCACCCGTTGGCTGGCAATTTCCAGGACCTCTGGGCCAACGACAAGGTGAACAGCGACGTCGACAATCTGCCTGAGATTGTGTTCTCGGCGCAGTTCAACCAGATTGCCACCGCCCGCGACCGTTTCATGAACCAGCAGCACCTCTACTTCTCCTGCGTATACCAGAACCTGCCCGGTATGAAGCGTGACCTTTCCGGAGGTCGCGAGTTCAACTCCGCACGACCCACCATCTACACCATCGAGGCCTTCGACCGTGTGAATGACTCGCGTTTCTGGAAGTCGTTCGTTACCGTGCACAATTCCAACAATGGCGCTACCATTCCGACATGGACATCTGATGACGCTGCAGCCGGTGTCATTCCTGATGGCGCGTCGGTAGGCGAGCCCCGTTACAGCGAGGGTGAGGTCGGTGTGAAGTACATCATCAACCAGGTCGGCGACAAGCGTTACACCGCCCACATGATGGAAGGCGCCAAGGATCCTCAGGGCGCGCTGAAGAACGGCAAGCTGGAGCGTCCCATCACGTTCGTACTCTACTTCGACGGTGACCGTCGCGAATGGAACAACTTCAACTCCACCAACGGAACCAATCTGACCAGCCAGCCCAACCGAGGCCTGACCACGGCCAAGTACCGTGACGGCTCGCGCGACAATATCGCCAGCCAGTTCGGCGGCATGAACGGCATCATCGCCCGTTCCGCCGAGGACTATCTGATGGCGGCCGAGGCCTATATCCGTCTGGACAACGCCGCTGCGGCGCTTCCCTATATCAACGCACTGCGCAAGCGCGCCGCATATCAGAACGGCGAGGACCGTGCGTTCCATATCGACGGCGGCGTGGCTTACCGTAACAATCCCGCCGGCAACGGCGGCGTGCCTACGGCATCCTACAGCGACACCAACACATATTACGAGTCCAACGACATCGATCCGAACGTGCAGACCTCGACGGAAAGCCAGATGGTATTCGGTTCGATCGCCGACTGCTACAACAACCCTGTCGACAAGGCCATCATCGACCAGCTCGGTCTGTCGTCCGAAAAGGAGAAACTCATCGCCTTCATCCTGAACGAGCGTACACGCGAGCTCTGCGGCGAGATGATACGCTGGACCGACCTGTCGCGTACCAAGACCCTGACGCAGCGCTGGCAAAAGTTCAACTACTCATACACTCACTATCCCGTTACCTTCAAGGCCGACAAACATATCCTCCGTCCCATTCCCCAGACGTTCCTGGACAACATCACCAACGAGAGTGGCGCAGGCCTGACCGACGAGGAGAAAAGCAATATGCAGAATCCCGGATATTGATGACTGCCCGGGTTTCAGGAGTCCATTCTCTGGAAAATCTAAATAAATGAGGACGGGAGACATCTCTCAGCGGATGTCTCCCGTTATTAAAGTAAACTAACCTAAAAACCGGTGTAGTGGTCCGACAGTGGATCATGGTCGCCGATGAGATACGGATATGAGAACAATAATGACAGCAGGACTGCTATGCATTGCGGCGTTGGCCGCGAATTCGCAGAGCGCCTACGACTATTCAAAACTAAAGATGGAGCCGTTGGGACGCGGAGTGGTGGCGATGCCTACCAAGGACGGTTCCGTGGCGGTGAGCTGGCGTTATCTGACCAGCGATCCCGAGAACCAGGCATTCGATGTCTACTGCGACGGCAAGAAGATCAACTCCAAACCATTGACGGAATCTACCTTCCTGACCCATAAGAACAAAGGCGGCAAGGACTGCGTGTATACGGTCAAGCCTCTGAAGGGCGGCAAGGAGGGATCCTTCACGCTGAATGCGGACGCCCCCCGGGAATATCTCAGCATACCGCTGGATAAACCGGCTCTGGGTGTGGAGCCTTTCGGCAAGGAGTACTTCTATACCGCCAATGATGCGAGCGTAGGGGATGTGGACGGTGACGGCGAGTACGAGATCATCCTGAAATGGGATCCCACTGACTCGCACGACAACGCCCATGACGGTTTCACCGGTCCCACTCTGATTGACTGCTATAGACTCGACGGCACGAAACTGTGGCGTATAGACCTTGGAGAGAATATCCGTTCCGGAGCACATTATATCCATCCGATGGTATATGACCTCGATGGCGACGGTAAAGCCGAGGTGGTTCTAAAGACAGCCGACGGCACACAGGATGGCCAGGGCAAGGTGATCGGTGACCGCCGGGCCGACTGGCGCAACATGAAGGGCCGAATAGTCGCAGGGCCGGAGTACCTGACTGTGTTCAACGGAGAAACCGGAGCGGAGATGGCGACCGTAGACTATATCCCTGAGCGCGGCAATCTGAAGGACTGGGGTGATGGATACGCCAATCGCAGCGACCGTTTCCTGGCCTGCATCGCCTATCTGGACGGCGCTCATCCCAGCGTGGTGATGTGCCGTGGATATTATACCCGAAGCGTATTGGCCGCATTTGACTGGGACGGTAAGGAACTGAAGTCGAAGTGGGTGTTCGACTCCAACACTCCAGGCAACGAAGCCTATGCCGGACAGGGCAACCATAACCTGCGTGTGGCCGATGTGGATGGCGATGGGTGCGACGAGATAATCTACGGTCAGATGACGGTGGACCATGACGGCAAAGGTCTGTACAGCACCGGCATGTACCATGGAGACTCGATACATCTGTTGTCGGATATCAATGATCAGAAATATTATGTATGGGGATGTCACGAGAACAGGAAGGACGGGACGTCATTGCGTGACGCCCGTACCGGCGAGGTTATCTTCCAGTTCAAGAGCGACAAGGATATAGGCCGTTGCATGGCCGCCGACATTGATCCCACCCATCCCGGAGTGGAGGTGTGGAGTCCCAACACCGATGGGATACGTTCGTTCACCGGCGAGCTGATTTCGCCCAGGCAGGAATTCATCAGCGAAGTGAAGGCCGTGACACCGGTCAATATGGCTGTATGGTGGGACGGTGACCTGTTGCGTGAGCTGCTGGACAGGAATGTCGTAAGCAAGTATGACTGGAACGATGGAACCTGCAAGCCGCTGCTGACAATGGAAGGCACGCTGTGGAACAACGGCACCAAGGCCAATCCCTGTATAGCATGCGACATATTGGGCGACTGGCGCGAGGAGGTACTGATGCGGACCGAGGACAGCGGCGAGCTGCGTCTGTACCACACCGACATACCTACGGATTTCCGTTTCCATACGTTCCTACAGGAGCCGGCGTACCGTACGAGCGTCGCGAACCAGAATGTCGGCTACAACCAGCCCTCCGAACCGGGATTCTATTTCGGTCCCGATCTTAAGGGCCGTAAATTCCGTGGAACAGTGGTGAAATAAAAACAGATGCAGATGACAAACAAGATTGTAAAGACAGCGCTTGTCGCGTTCCTTATGACCGGTACGGGAGCTAATGCGGCAACCGCCGAGGTCAATGTCAATAAGGAGATCAACGACAACACAACACCGTTGCACCTGTTGCAACCCGACTATAAGGTGCCTTACGGCGCGTTGAAGGCCGCAGATGTCAAGGCTGTGATGGACAGGGTGTTCCATTACATCGACTCGTTGACTCCCGCCAAGGTCTTAGACAAGGAAGGCAAGGAACTGAAACGTAAAGCCAAACTGAAGCCGGGGTCCCATATATACCAGGGTAAGTTCCGACTCACCAGCTATGAGTGGGGAGTGACTTATCAGGCGTTGCTGGACGCTGCAAGATTGACCGGCGACAGACGGTATGCAGATTATGTCAAGGACAGATTGTGTTTTCTGAGCGATGTGGCGCCGGAGTTCGGCAAACTGCTTGACGCCGGGTACAAGGAGAACCAGATGCGTCAGGTGGCTCGTCCGGCGAATCTTGACGATGCAGGAGCTATGGGTTCGGCCATGATGCGTGCAGACCTGGAGTTTCCCGACATCGACCTTAAGGAATGCGCCAACCGTTACTACGATATATTGGAGAACAAAACCCACCGGCTTGATGACGGCACCATAGCCCGTACGCGTCCCCATGTAGACGCAGTATGGCTGGACGATATGTATATGGCGATTCCGGCAATGGCCACGCGCAGTCGGTATATGAATGATCCAAAGTATATGGAGGAGGCGGCCAGGATAACATCTCAGTTCATCGACCGCATGTGGGTCCCGGAGAAGAAACTGTTCCGTCACGGATATGTCGAGGGACTTAAGGAACAGCCTACATTCCATTGGGGACGTGCAAACGGATGGGCGATCCTGACTATGAGTCAGTTGCTGGACGTGTTGCCGGAAAGCTCGCCTTATCGCCCTAAGATCATGGCAACATTCCGGAACCACGTGAAGGGACTCGTGGAACGTCAGAGCAAGGATGGCTTCTGGCATCAGCTTCTGGACCGTCCAGACTCATACTATGAGACTTCGGCCACCGCGATCTTCACCTATTGTCTGGCTCATGCCATCAACCAGGGATGGATTGATGCAGTGACTTACGGTCCTGCTGTCACGCTGGCATGGAACGCACTCACTACGGAAATCACTTACGAAGGAGCGGTGGAGAATGTGTGTGTGGGAACCGGTATGGGATTCGATCCGGCATTCTACTATTACCGTCCGGTTACGTCGGCGGCCGCTCATGGATATGGCCCTGTGCTGTGGGCTGGTGCTGAAATGGTAAAACTGCTGAATGACACGTATCCATATAATAATGACAGTGCCGTGCATTTCTATCTGACGGATCCGGAAGCTATGACTCCCATTTTCTATCTTGACAGGAAGGGAAAGGCTGCAGAGGTTCTGCATTAGGATTTGTCGGAAAGTTGTGATATCCGGGAGAATGTGCCTGATGGCATGTTCTCCCGGTTTGTGTAGGTAAAAGTTGATAATTTTGCAAATAATGTGGTAAAATGTGGCAAATGTCAACAAAAATTGTTAACTTTGAAAGATTAAAAAAGAAACCGAAATTGAGACGTAACGAAAACGACCATTCATACAGTTGGGGAAGCGGGTTCGTAGACCGGCATCCTGTGATTGCCAATTTGCTAATAATCATTGTTATAAGCATGCTTGGCATTTACGCTGCCTATTTGACGATTGCCTTGTTCACCAAACATGGCCGCACCTTGACGGTGCCCCGTGTGGAGAATATGTCGTATACCGAGGCGGTGAACAAACTTCACAACAACGGACTTAAGGTGGATATTCGTGATTCCCTGTACCGTGAGGATGTCCGTCCTGGCTTTGTGATCGAGCAGTTTCCCAAGGCTAAT
Organism: Bacteroidales bacterium; assembly: GCA_019416425.1. Classification (GTDB taxonomy): domain Bacteria; phylum Bacteroidota; class Bacteroidia; order Bacteroidales; family Muribaculaceae; genus Lepagella. The sequence continues at coordinate 10,545 of DXXK01000072.1, read as the reverse complement.
TCGGTTGTAAAGCCTGGACGTAAGATATTCCTGTATATAAATGCCGTGCATCCGCGTGAGGTGATCATAGATGACGACAACCACCCGGCTGAATACGCGCTTAAGGGTATGTCCTACCGTTCGGCCAAGGCGAAGCTGGAGGAACTTGGCTTCAAGAACATCCGTATGGTAAAGGTGCTGGGAGCCTCGGACCGTGTCGTCAAGATTCTGGCCAATGGCAAGCCCATCAGGAAAATGCAGAAGGTAGCCGTGAATGTGCAGATAACTATGGAGATTTCCGATGGACGCCTAAATGACCTTCAGGATTCATTGCGCAATGCGGAACTGATGGACATATATGATGAAGGAAATACAGTACAGTATCCCGAAGCGGATATAGACAGAGATAACGGTGAAGAGGTATCGGCAAGCCCTGTATACGAGACTCCGAAGGAACCGGAGACGGAAACAGAGGAGGGCAACACGCAGTACTTCTGATCCGAAGGGGATGTGCAGAGTCTCATTGCCCTGAACTTAATTTAAGACTACGCAAGCACGAACACGTTCATGATATGGACGACGAGACATTGGATATGATGGTCCCTGATGCAGGGACGGAAGACTCACAGGAACGACAGGCGGACTTTGTCGACGACAATGGCCGCGAGTTGTACGAGCACTTCCGGTTTGTCGCGGATCCAGGCCAGCAGTTACTGCGGGTCGACAAGTTCCTGACGGACCGGTTGGAACGCACATCGCGCAACCGTGTCCAGCAGGCCGCCGACGCTGGGTGTGTCATCGTGAACGGCAAGCCGGTGAAGTCGAGCTACAAGGTTAAGCCCGGCGATACGGTGTCGGTGGTGATGGACAGACCGCGCTATGACTATGAAATTGTCGCGGAGGACATACCTCTGGACATAGTGTACGAGGATGACTATGTGCTGGTTGTAAACAAACCGGCGGGACTGGTGGTGCATCCGGGCCATGGGAACTGGACGGGAACATTGGTCAATGCCCTGGCATGGCATTTCCGCGACAATGACAACTACGATGTGAACGACCCCCGGCTGGGGTTGGTGCACCGTATTGACAAGGATACCTCCGGGCTGCTTGTAGTGGCCAAGACCCCGGAGGCCAAGACTGATCTGGGAAGGCAGTTCTTCAACAAGACGACGCGACGCGAGTATGTGGCCATGGTATGGGGGTCGATGCCGGAACCGGCTGGAACCATAACCGGCAACATCGGTCGCAATCCGAAGAACGCGCTGCAGATGTCCGTCATGCAGGATCCCTCCAAGGGCAAGCATGCCGTGACACATTACAGCGTGCTTGAGGATTTCGGCTATGTCAGCATTGTGAAGTGTGTTCTGGAGACAGGCCGCACACATCAGATCAGAGTCCACTTCCAACATCAGGGCCATCCGTTGTTCAATGATGAACGTTATGGAGGTGACCGCGTGCTGAAGGGCACGCCTACAGCCAAGTATAAACAATTTGTGGAGAACTGTTTCAGCCTGTGTCCGCGGCAGGCACTGCATGCGCGGACATTGGGTTTCAGGCATCCGCATACCCGGCAGGAGATGGATTTCGAAGCTCCCGTGCCCAGGGATATGTCGGAACTGTTTGAGAAATGGCGAGCATTCAGGTCAACACTTTAAAACGTAACGGTCATGAAAGTAACGGTTAATACCCCGCTTGAGAATTTGCCGGAATATTCGGAATTGAGCGGATGGGCGAAAAATGTGTGCCAGAGCGGTGACATATTTTCAATTGGCGACCTGTTGGTCACCACTGAGGCGGATCTGTTGCGTAAGAAGAACTGTGGACGCCGTACCGTGGAGGAGCTGCAGAGTATCAAGATGCGGTACCTGCCGTTGAAGACTCAGGAATCGTCCGAACAGTCCACGCTGGATCATGGTCAGGTCAAGTCTGAATGTATCTCGCAGATCTCATTGCAGATCAGCGATTACCAGGAAGTTGTGCCCGACGATGTGGTGCCGCTTCTGAATAGATATATCGGCGATGTGGAGCAGTTTGTGGGAAACATCCTGCATGGAAACGTCGACGGAGACCCTGTACGTCGGTTCAGTTGGGCTGAATACCTGAAGATGCAGCCATTCCTGACCAAGGTATTGAGAATCGCGATTGCGCAGCTGGTGCGGTACGGCTACATGGACCAGAACACTAATCCCGACCGGACTGCCACCGACATCGTTTCCGAGGCGTCCTCCCGTCTGGGTGAGTTTCTGCTGCTCACGTACCCTACGGTTGTGATCCGTAATCTTGAGATTGATTATGAGATTAAGTTCATGGCGTTGTCCACGCGAACCAAGAATGTGTTCCGCAGCCTGAACAAAATGAAGCCGTGTCTTCCGTATATCTCAGGTGCGAGGGAACTGAAACAGGAGGATTTCCCGAAGTGCGGCGACAAGTCATATGAGATTTTCAAGGAATTCCTGAATGGAATCAAGGATGACTTCAACTCCGTGCTTATCGACATGGTAGCCAATAAGAAGCCGGAATATTATCTGGAGTCCTATTGCCGCAAGTATCTGTACCTGTATCCATTCCTGACCTATGCCGAGCAGGCCAATCTGGCCGTAGCCGAGATTCTGAAGCAAAAGGTTCCCGTAATGAACATCTGGCGTAAATATGTGGACTGGAACACGTCAACGCCTGTCAGGATAATCTGCGATTCGTTGGGCATCAACGCGGAGGGGAGGATTCTGGGAATCCATGAACTGATTGAGAAATTCGGACTGACGCGTGAGCGAATCCGTCAGATATGTGCCGCCGGAGCACCCGAGGATCCGATGATATACATAGTGCGCGCGGATGTGATCCGGCTCGTTACCGAGTGTGTTGTGTCTAGCTGGGACTCGCGTTGGACCGAAATCAACGAACGTGAGAACATTGGCTTGACTCCGAGGCAGATGATGGCCCTGTATGCGGTGGCGAACAAGGACTATACCCTGCTCGACGCGGCCAATGAAGTCTCTTTCCTGATAGACCGCAATAAGATCGGTCTGGTGAAATTCCGCGGATTCCTCAAGAAACTGGAGCAGGTGTACTCGCTGCGGCGTTACGCCGAGCAGGGTCTGGATCTGAGTGATTTCATACGGAAGCATCTGGGCAAGAGCCTTGACGAGACGCAAATGCGTCAGATGTGCGATGTCCTGTCTCAGTACTTCACCCAGCGGGTCGATGTCAAGGAAGGGGGGGGACATACCCTGGTGTTCTCGGGAAACTCAATAGACAAGCGAGTGGCTATCGAGCAGATACTGGAATATGCCGGCGATCCCATGAGCATGGACGAGATCTTCGTATCATACAACCGTAAATATCCCAATGATCCGTTGGTCTCGGCCAAGTCGCTGCATTCCTATCTGTTGCGCAATCCCCGGATCGTGAGTCTTGGCAAGCGCGGTATGTATGCCCTGAGGGAATGGCCGGGCATCTATCATGGATGCCTCAAGGAGTTCATTCCGGAGATTCTGGAATCGGTCGGAAATCCTATAACCCTGACCGAGCTGACGCGCCGGGCCCAGGAACGATTCCCCGACACAAACGAGAAGAGCGTGGCGACATTGCTTTATGCCGAGGGTGAGGACAAGTATATCCTGTTTGAGAACAACATGGTCGGACTTCGAGGCAAGGAGTACAAGGGTTTCTTGCTTCCGGAGCGGAAGATGCTGAGACGAGGAACGTTCCAGGAGCGGTTCGAGGATTTCAAGGATTTCGTGAAGTCTAACGGCAGGTTGCCGTATACAAACCGTGATATGAACGAGAGCTCGCTGGACCGCTGGCGCAAGAATGTTAAGACCGGCAAGATCGAGGTGCCTCTTGAGCAGATGGCTCAGCTTGATGAATATCTGGAATCTGTAGCGGACCTGCCTCAGAACGGTCAGGAGCATCTGTTCCTGATGAAGTGCGAGAATGTCCGCCATGTTGTGACTGTAACCGGAGCGCTTCCTCACAACAAGCGTAACGCCAATCTGTATATCTGGCTACGTAAGGCAATCAAATCCCGTGGTACTTTGGGAGATAATCGCGACCGTTATTTCCGAGAACTGGTGGAATGGCTCAAAAAGCAACATGTCAAAACCGATTTAGATTTGGATAGTCTCTGATTTTTTGCTATTTTTGTAGGAATAATGGCCTGAACGGGTTTCAGGCGTTATATTATAAAGCCATCCGGTTAGATCACGACGGAGACAGCGGGGGCTTTACAGAATGCCGGGAGTGTCCCGACATCCTGCTACGAATAGGAATTAGATACCCAGAGAAATGAATAATTTACCGGAATCTGATTTCAGTGACATATCGCCGTACGACGATTCACTGTTTCATGAGAAGATGGAATCGCTGGTGCAAGACCCCGGGTTCCTGCATGCCGTGAAGTACGTAATGCCGGAGGAAGAAGTTCCGGCATTGATGGATGAGCTGTTGAAAATCACCAATAAGCATGATTTTCAGCATCAAGTGATGTATCCGTTTCTTGAGATGCTGGCCAAGACAACGACGGCCGGCATATCGTTGGGCGGCGTTAAGTATTATAATCCCGGAACGAACTATGCGTTCATCACCAACCATCGCGACATCGTGCTTGACGCGTCGTTCCTGAACCTGGCGTTCCTGAGGCATGGACTTCCCACGTCGGAGGTGGCTATCGGCAACAACCTGCTGGTTTTTGACTGGATCACGGATCTGGTGCGTCTGAACAAGTCGTTCATTGTCAAGCGTAACACCGGGTTGCGCGAGGGGCTGATGGCTGCCCGTAAGTTGTCGGCCTATATTCATTACGCCATTCTGGAGAAACATGAAAGTATCTGGATCGCGCAACGCGAGGGGCGCGCCAAGGACAGTTCCGACAAGACCCAGGAGTCGCTGGTGAAAATGCTGGGAATCGCAGGCGAAGGTTCTTTCCTGGACCATCTGCGCGAGATCAACCTGATGCCGGTTTCCATCAGCTACGAGTTCGATCCCAACGATTATCTGAAGGCCAAGGAATTCCTGATGCGTCGCCGCAATCCGGATTTCAAGAAGTCGCAACGCGACGACCTCTTCAGCATGGAGACGGGACTGCTTCAGTTCAAGGGCCGTGTCCATCTCCAGCTGACTCCGCGCATCAACAATAAGCTGGACCAGATTGGCGAGTTCCCCGACATCAATACGGCGGCCAGGTACGTAGGCTGCATCATTGACCAGGCAATTCACCGCAGCTATGAGATTTTCCCCATCAACTATGTGGCCTACGATATGCTGAACCGGACCGACAGGTTCAGTTCAAAGTATTCTGAATCCGAATGGCTGGAGGTGATGAACTACTTCGACCGACAGCTAGCCAAGGTGGATCTGGAGGACGTCACTGACGAGGAGCGTGAATTCATGCTCCAGATGATGCTTACCATGTACGCCAATCCATTGAAGAATAAATTGAAAACCATCTTCGGCGGCATGGAGTGACCGTGCCTTCCGGTAAACAGCATAGACGATGAGACTTCCCTTAGTGACCATAATCGTGGCTTTTGTATTGACATCGCTTGTCGACTGGTATATCCTGTCGGATGTCAGGAGAGCCAGCCGTCGCCCTCACCGGTGTCGTAACTCATGGATATATATCGCGACGTGCGTGCCGTGCTGGGCATTGCTGATAACGGCCGTATGCCTTCCCATACGGGAGGCCGACCGCAGTATACTGCCTGTGATGTGGCTGCTGTTTACCTTTATGTCCATTGTGGTTTCGAAGGTCGTCTATATATTGTGTTCGTTGGTCGGCAGGCTGATCAACATCCGTTCACGGCGTCTGGAGAATTACGGCGCCATGGTAGGCGTCCCGCTGGCAGTGCTGGTATTCATCGTGATGTGGTGGGGTGTGTTTGTAACCCGGCACGAGATCGAGGTGAAGGAGGTAGAGGTGGTTTCGGCACGCCTTCCGGAGCATTTCGACAACTATCGTGTGGTTCAGATCAGCGACATACACACGGGCACGTGGGGCGAGGATACGGCTTTCGTCTCTGAACTTGTTGACTGTGTCAATAACCTTAAACCTGACGCAATACTGTTTACTGGTGATTTAGTGAACCGTCAGACATCGGAACTTCAGCCGTTCCTGACTGTCCTGAGCAGGTTGAAGGCCAAGGACGGGGTGTATTCAGTATTGGGTAACCATGACTACGGCGACTATATGGACTGGGATGATCCGCGACATCGAGACACCAACAACGCCTTGCTGGCGGCCTGGCAGAAGCAGATGGGGTGGAGGCTCCTGAACAATGAATATGCATACTTACGCCGAGACAATGACTCCATAGTACTGATTGGCGTGGAGAACTGGGGTGAGCCGCCATTCGGCCAGTATGGTGATTTAAGCAAGGCATATCCGGCCGACAGTAGCGGCAAGGGCCCTTACGACATTAATTTTAAGATATTGATGACACATAACCCCATGCATTGGGCAGAGGTTGTGAGGAAGGAGAGCAATATCGATCTGACGCTGTCGGGACACACTCATGCCATGCAGATGGAGGTGGATCTGTTCGGCAAGCGATTCTCGCCGGCTGTGTTCCGTTACAGATTGTGGGGCGGCATGTATGAGGATAAATCAAAGGATGGCAATCCTATGAGATTGTATGTCAATATCGGGGATGGCGAGGTGGCGCTTCCAATGCGAATAGGCGCGAAGCCGGAGGTAACCGTTTTGACGTTGAAGCGAAAATAACCGTAACACTACAATAACAACATAATGAACGAGGTCATACTGAGCATAGGCAGCAATGTCACTCCGCGGCGAGCGCGCGTTGCGGAAGCGTTGGCCGTGATGCAGGGACTGTTGACCGACAGTGTGGCTTCTGGAATATACGAGACGCCTGAGATTCACGGCATAGGCCGTCCGTATATGAATGCCGTGATCTATGGCAGGACCGATTTGGATCGCTACGGACTTAAGGACGTCGCCAAAAAGATAGAGGTGGAAGCCGGGCGTGACGACGCGGCACGGAGCCGTGGTGATGTGCCTGTGGATATCGATATCGTAGTGTGGAACGGCGATGTGGTGCGCCCCAATGATTTCAGGCAGTCCTTTTTCAGGATTGGGGCCGGGATGATTGGTGTATTGAAAAGCAATAGATCATGACAGGCGATATCTGTAATCTTCGCACCCAGCGAGCCAAGTACATCATCTCGGATTTGGTGTGTACAGCGATGGCTTTCCTGCTGTTCAATGTCTACCGCTGCCACGTACTGTCGGGACAGTTCATCAAGACCGAGTCGGTGTTTTCGTTTCTGCTTGAAACGAAAATGGTCTGGGAGGAATGTCTGTTCCCTCCGCTGATGTCGCTGATATATTGCATATCGGGTTTCTATAATCGGCCGTTCCAGAAGTCGCGTCTCGGAATTGTATCCAATACATTTGCCGTATCGGTTGTCGGCAGTTCATTGGTTCTGCTTCTGGTGCTTCTGAACGATGCGTCGGCCAAGCATATATACTATATATTGGTGCTGGCGTTGACATTTCTGCTGTTCGTATGTCTGTATATCGGCCGGAGTGTCATCAATAGTCGCTTCCTGAGGAAATTGGTTGAGCGCAAGGTTGTCTACACTGCCATTATACTCGGTGACTCGGATGCGGCTGTAAGAATGGCTGTGCAGATTGAAGGAAACAACGACATCGCTACAACCCGGGTTGAAGGTTTTGTACATTTGCCCGGTGAGCGAAGCGCTGTCCGCAATGCCACTGTCTGGAACTTCGAGGAAATTAAGGAAATATGCGGGCGTATGTGTCCCGACCAATTGGTGATAGCCACAGAATCGAAGGATGACCGTAAGGTGATGAGGATTGTAGACAGGCTGATTACGCTGGATATACCAATCAAGATCGCACCCAACACCCTGTCGTTTGTCACCGCCAATATCCAGATGGGTGACATCATGGGTACTCCGTTGGTGGACCTGTCGGTGCCCAGGATGAGTGATTTCGGCCAGAACCTGAAGCGATGCGGCGACGTGCTGGCGTCATTGCTGGCGCTGATTCTTTTGAGTCCGGCATACCTGGCGCTGGCTGTTGCCGTGAAGCGGTCGTCCCCGGGTCCGGTCATATATCGCCAGGAACGAATCGGAAAGCATCACAAGCCTTTCCATATATATAAATTCCGTTCAATGTATCGGGATGCGGAGGCCGATGGTCCGCAACTGTCGAGCGACAATGACCGTCGCATCACTCGCGTCGGTGAGATGATGCGCAAATACCGTCTTGACGAGCTTCCGCAGTTCTGGAATGTGCTCAAGGGCGACATGTCGCTGGTAGGTCCTCGACCGGAACGGGAATTCTTTATCGGGCAGATCATGGAACGTGCTCCATATTATGGTCTGGTATTCCAGGTTCGTCCTGGCATAACGTCGTGGGGAATGGTTAAGTTCGGCTATGCGTCGAATGTGGCGCAGATGGTGGAACGCTCGCAGTATGATCTGATTTATCTGAACAACATGTCGATACTTACAGACTTGAAGATCCTGGCGTATACCGTTCGGACCGTTGTTACCGGCAAGGGGAAATGACAAGGAATAAGTAATTAGGAGTGAGTGCGAGATATAAACTTGAATTTTAGGCATTAAGGTTAATGGCATATAAGGAGACACATAACAGATTTACCGAATGGTGGATGCACGTTGTGATATGGCGGGAGCATCACATCAAGGAGAGGACTTTCGTGGTGATGCTGGCTTTGTTTGTCGGCATTATCGGTGGTTTTGCAGCGCAGTTGCTGAAATATTTGATTCATCTAATTTCGCATGCGTTGACTTCGAGGTTCTCGACAACCGACGCCAATTATCTATATCTGGTGTATCCTGTGGTGGGTATCTTGCTTACGGTATTGTTTGTGAAATACATAGTCAAGGATAACATTTCGCACGGAGTCACAAAGGTGCTGTATGCCATCTCGCGCAACAAGTCACGGTTGAAACGTAAGAACATGTATGCGTCGCTGATAGCGTCGTCGATAACCATCGGGTTCGGAGGGTCGGTCGGAGCCGAGGGCCCGATTGTGTATACCGGTTCGGCCATCGGCTCCAATATCGGCCAGGCGTTCCGTCTGTCGCCGAAGACATTGATGCTTCTGGTGGGCTGTGGCGCGGCGGCTGGAATTGCCGGTATTTTCCGTGCCCCGATCGCAGGCATGCTGTTCACGCTGGAGGTGCTGATGATCGACCTGACCGGACTTACGGTGATGCCGCTGATGATATCTTCCATTGCTGGCGCCACCGTGGCCTATGTGCTGGAGGGATACAATGCCGAATTCTTCTTCGCGCAGTCGGAGGCTTTCACCACAAGCCGTATTCCCTTTACCATCGCATTGGGTGTGGTCTGTGGTCTGATGTCCTATTACTTCACCAAGGTGATGTTCTGGATGGAGACCATTTTCCGCCGGATCAAGTCTCAGGGGTGGCGGATTGTCACGGGAGGGATCCTGATTGCCGGCCTGGTGTTTGTGTTCCCTCCGCTGTATGGCGAAGGTTACAATGCAATCAATGAGCTGCTGGAGGGTAATGTCGGAGACGTGTTGAACGGCACGGCGTTTTATTTCGACAGAGATAATGTCTGGTTCATCGCTCTGTTTATCGCCATGATCACGCTGATGAAGGCATTCGCTACCTCGGCCACCAACGGTGCCGGAGGTGTGGGAGGAACTTTCGCACCGTCGTTGTTTGTCGGGGCTTTGACGGGCTTTCTGTTTGCCTACATACTGAACAATCTTGACCTGGGATTCACGCTGTCGCAGAAGAATTTCACGTTGATGGGCATGGCGGGCGTGATGAGCGGTGTGATGCATGCACCGTTGATGGCGATCTTCCTTACGGCGGAGATGACGGGTGGCTACAACCTGTTCCTGCCGCTGCTGATTGTCTCCATACTGGCTTATATCACGATCCAACTGTTTCTGCCGTACAGTATCTACACCATGCGTCTGGCCAAGGCCGGCGATCTGCTGACGCATCAGAAGGACAAGGCTGTCCTGACCTTGCTGAAGATGGACAAACTGATTGAGAAGGATTTCAAGTGCGTAAAGCCTGAGATGAACCTAAAGGAGGTTGTGGATGTGATCTCGGTATCGAAGCGCAACCTGTTCCCTGTGGTGGATGACGATGGCAACCTGAAGGGTGTGGTTCTGCTGGATGACATCCGCAACATCATGTTCCGCACGGACCTGTACAAGAAGATGCATGTATCGCGCTTTATGACGGCCACGCCAGCTGTTCTGGACGTCAACGAGCCGATGGACAAGGTGATGAACACCTTCGACAAGACCAACGCCTGGAACCTTCCGGTGGTGGACAACGGCAAGTATGTCGGCTTTGTCTCCAAATCGAAGATCTTCAACTCCTACCGCCAGGTCCTGAAGCACTTCCTGGACGACTGACAGAATCGTAAGCATTAACTGAAGTACACCTTTTGGAGGTTGCAGATAGGTTGTAATTTTGCATCGCATGGTTGCACCAACTGCAACCTCCAACATTATGACAAAATCAGAGTTTCAGGAACTACAGATTAGAGCCGCATCAAGCGGC
>DXXK01000071.1 GCA_019416425.1 Bacteroidales bacterium | reverse complement strand
GTTATCGTCATCAACAATCAATATCATAGTACAAAATTAATCAAAATTATTATGAAGTTGTCTAAACTAAATTTTATGGTAAGATTTATTAAGATTTTGGAGGGGATTTCTACAATCGAAGAGGGAGCAACCATTCGGTTGGTTCCGATGAGAGCGGAGATATACACCCAAAAGATTAATAAAGATTGGCTCCATAGTCGCCGAGCTAAAGGTTGCCATAAAGTTTAAACTTCTTCAGATTCATTAATAAACGTAAATTAGTTTAGACAACTTCTACGTATCCTTAAGCGCGTCGACCGGCTCGATCAGGGTAGCCCGTCGCGCCGGAGCATATATGCCGCCCAGGATGGGTATGGCCAGCAGGATGACCGCAATGAGGAAGCCTACTGCTGTCCGTACGGGAGAAATGGCCACGATGTTAAGAATCGGTAATCTGGGAAAGAGCCATTCCACCACCGGAAGCATCAAGACCGCTGCCACGGCAAGCAGTATCAGGCCCTCGCCGAAACAGCGGCGGTAGATGTCACCGTTCGTGGCGCCGTTCACCTTGCGGATGGCTATCTCCTCCATGCGCTGCTGCGTGCGCAGCCAGAAGGTCCCTAAGAAAGCCAGGAACACCATCAGCAGGATCACAACAGTACAGAAGATGAAGTTGCGGATATTCTGGTTGATGCTGCCCTGGATGTCGTCACGCATGGACTCGATGGACCGGTAACGGTTTATGTACAGGTTGCCGGCCTCCATGTTCAGGTTGGTGAGCGATTCCACGAACGCCCGCCCCTTGCCGGGCTTGACGCGGACCACGATTTTCGAGGCATCGTCGGTCAGGGGCATATAGATGTTTCCCTCCCTCATCGGCTCGTAGTCGTAGCGGCGCATGCCGAAGGCTATCGCTCCGACCGGAAAGTCCATCTGCACGGTGTCGTGGTTGTACACCTTCCCTTTGCCCAGGAATTCACTTGCGTCCATACAGCCGAAATCGGCTTTAGCAATAATGGAGTAGCCTCGGCTCTGCATCTCGGCCAAATGCTGCGGAATCTCGTCGTCCACCTCGGCGTTGGCAAGAATGATGTTACCTTGACGCAGTATCTCGGCCAGTTGCTGCGGTGTCTCGCCGTTCACCCCGCGGATGCCCAGAATCTCTAACAACTCCGGTGACATCTTGCGGTTGTTTGCTTCGAATTGCCGGCTGAAGCCCTCGGCAGTCCTGTACATGAGGCCGCCGCCATAGTAGCTTGACGAGTACGGCATGGAGTTGCCCCCACCTGTGGCCACCATCTCGACGTACGGATTGGTGCGTAGCCTTGACAGTAGAGTGTCCAGGTCCTGCTGACGTGTATACACGCTGTCGTACGGTACGTAACGGTCGCTTTCGTTCGGCAGCACATGGATGTCGGCGGAATAGATATCCCGGAGTTTACGCCCCGTGGGGTAGCCATGGTCGGCGTACAGCGAGCACAGGAAGCCGCAGATGTAGGTCAGGACCAGCATCACTGTCATCAGCTGCAGGAGGAGCCACACGTCGCTCCTCCATTCGTTCAGCATCTGCTGTATCAGTTTCCGTTTCATAGTTGCATGTTTCTGATTGCTTCCGCGGGGTTCATGCGCGAGGCATGCCAGGCGGGTATGATTGCGCTCAGGATGTTGAGCAGTACGCACACTCCCAGGGTTATTCCCACCGTTCCCCAGTTCACCACCGCGCCGAGAGTGGGGAACAGGACGCCCCCGGCAATGTCGTTCATGTCGTACAGTCCGGTGTAGGTCAGGGCGAAGACCACGCCTGCCGCTATTCCCAGCACCCCTCCGCCCAACGAGGTCAGGAAGTTCTCGCCGACTATGTCTGCGAGTATGCGTCCGCGCGGGCAGCCGAAGGCCCGGCGTATCCCGATCTCGCGGAAGCGTTTGTGCAGACGGCTGTGAAGCATGCTGCTCAGGTTGATGGCCGGTACGGCCAACAGAATCAGGTACAGCAGGTAGCGGTAACGGGCATTCGTCAGCTCCGGCACTCCATTGCCGAACGAGAATGAGTTCGATTCAATGTTGTATTTGTCCTGCAGCATGCCTTCCTTACCGTAGGAGAACACCTTGTCCCATTTGGGAAACAGTTCGTATCCTTGTGGCTTGAGTTCGGCTGCAAGTTCGTCAATACGTCGGTATACCTGGTCGCGGATTCTCTGGAAATCGACGCCCTCCTTAACCAGCAGCGCCACTTGGGCATCTCCCATTACCTTGAGCATAGGCTCATGGCCTCCCGGTAGGCCCATCGGCTGAAACGGCACGAATACATCGCCACGGCCGGTGAAAGCAAGCGAGGAGTGGTCCCTGACCACGCCCACTACGGTGCGTGGCAGACGGTTCAGCATCAGCTCGGCTCCGATGCAGTCGGTCGTCCCGAACACCTTGCGCGCCGTCTGCTCTGTTATCACCGCTAAGAGTTGCTGTGTCTTGACCTCGTCGTCGGTGTAGTACCGGCCCGCTGTCAGCGTATGGTCGAAAATCCTGAAGAATGCCGCGTCGGACGCGCGGACACGGACTCCCATGCTCTGAGGCTCCGTGCCGTGCGCGAACTGCCAGTCGAGATTATGCTTCATATACGATACCTGCTCCGCTCCGTCGAGCCCGTCAAAGAGGCGCCGGGCCGTCTCATAGTCAAGCGGTCCCGTTGCGAGTCCCTCTTCTTTCGGTCCCTTTATGCTGATCTGTTTGGCCACGAGCAGCCGGTCGCGGCAGCTTTCCGGAGGGAAGGGGACGGTCTTGACGCGCTGGGTTATGACTATGGTCATGATCAGGAACACGGCCAATGCCGTGGTGACCAGGGTCACCGCGCTGATCAGCGGTTGCTGCCGGATATCGTAGATTATCTGATGTAATGACATTGGGAGTGGTGGGAAGAGTGGGATTTGTGGGAATGTTTTAACCTATGATTCGGCCGTCGAAGAATCGGACTATGCGGTCGGTCTCAAGCGCCTGCGTCTCGTTGTGCGTCACCATTACGATGGTGGTTCCGTCCTCGCGGTTCAGGCGGTGCAGCAGAGCCATAACCTCGGCGCCCATGATGCTGTCCAGGTTGCCGGTGGGCTCGTCGGCCAGGACTATCCGTGGCTGGCCGACGATGGCGCGGGCTATGGCGACGCGCTGGCACTGGCCGCCGCTCAGCTGCGAGGGGAGGTGGTGGATTCGATGGGTCATCTCCAGGCGTTCCAGCACCTGCTCCACGCGCTCCTTGCGCAGGGCGGCGCTGAGGCCCTTGCGGTAAGTCAGCGGCAGCTCCACGTTGGCCGCCACGTCAAGGGAGGGTATCAGGTGGAAGCTCTGGAACACGAAGCCCAGGTTGGCGTTGCGGAACCGCGACAGCTCGCGGTCGCGCAGTCCGTCGCAGTCGCGGTCCATCAGCCGGACCGTGCCGCGCGTGGGGAGGTCCAGCAGCCCGATGATGTTCAGCAGCGTCGACTTGCCGCAGCCGCTGGGTCCCATCACGCTCACGAACTCACCCTCGTTGACCGTCAGGTTCACGTTCTCAAGCGCCGTGGTCTCTATTTCCCTGGTATGATATACCTTCTCTATGCCGTTCAGTGTTATTATCGCCATTTGTTCCGGTTTTAACTGATTGCAATCCGATGGATTTAATCAACTCTCAAATTTATAAAAATATTGTGCCCTTTGCAACAGTAGTTGACAATCAACCGGATAAAAATCAAGCCACTGTCCGAATTCGGACAGTGGCCGTTTATTGATGTCCAATGATATGTGGTTCAGATGCGCTGCATGATGCTTTCGGCGTCGCCGGGAAGGCCCAGGGTCTGCGTGGTGCGGGCAATCGCGCTGAAATCGGTTTTGAGAAGCGCACCGGCCAAAGTGATAAGCGCGTCGGCGATGGGTGTGGCGATTCCGGCTGCACGCGCCAGTGACTGCAGCAGGCACAGGCCGTTCGGTACATCTTCCTCTACGTATCTGTTGTGCAGGCTCACAGGGCCTTTGGGCGAGCCATTGTAGGCATAGTTCCTGAAAACCTCCATGGCGTCGACGTCCAGATTCTCCTCGTTACGCCACTTGCAGCACTCCAGATATGACTGCGGCACACCACCGTATGCCTCGATCACTGCGTTCTTCTCCGCATCGAGCTTCTCGATGATGTTCCAGATGCTGGGCGAGAAACTCTCGCGATACATCCAGAATTCACCATGGCTCATCTCTATGCGGCTTGCCGACATGATCGTTCCGATGGTATGGACCACAAGGTTCGGATTATGCATGGCCGTCTCCACGATGTTGGTACGCGTAGCGGTATAGTTCGGAATCAAGTTACGGAACTCCTCGAAGCCCCGGGCCGTGTCCTTGTATGGATTGAATGACAGCGCGTTGCGAGTGTTGCGGAACAGGATGGCTACCGATCCCGGCTCGTTGATGCGTGCGTCGATGATTGTGGACTCGCCTTCGGCCACCAGGACCGACGCGGGCAGCAGCGGTCGGAAATACATGCTGCCCATGTTGCCCGGCACTATCAGTATCCCCTTGATGTCCTGGATATAGGGTGCGATTAGCTGTGCTATCTTATTGTGCTGCAGGGTCTGGGTCAGAACCAATACATAATCGGCATCCTCGAAAGCCTCCGCTGGATTCCTGGTTATCTTTGCAATCTTGACAAAGCGTTGGTTATTGTTGGTGTTGTCGATGCATTTGATGCCTCCCATACGGGCTATCCTATCGAAATTCTCGTCGTGAAGGCGGTGGGAGGTCTTCAGGATACGCACGTTGTGTCCCGCCATGGAAAGCTGGCAGGCATGGGCGCAGCCTGAGTTGCCGGCGCCGACTATCGTGATGTTGCTCATAGATTGGTTTGTTTTGGAAGTTCAACAAAGGTGCCGAAGTAATCATCTGTCTCGACCAGTAGTTTCTCGTCAAGACCCGATGCCGGGAAGAAGGTCATTTCTCCGAAATATATACGGCCGTTGACGTTGTACAGGTCGACCCTGACAAAAGGGAATCCCTTGGAGAGTGTCGAGGCGATCTCGAACATCTTGTCGATGTTCTCGGGACGTGGCATGGTGAAATCATCGGGTGCCTCCTTGCCGCGAATGTTGTAACGTTTCAGTTTCCAGTCGCGGTCGAAGAAGTAGAACTTCGGATGGCCTGTGCTGCGTTCGTACGCCACCATGACGGACTCAACGAAACCGTTGTAACAGAAGAACTTGAAATCCTCGATTCCTACTCCCAAAAGCTGCTCGGCGAATATTCGGCGCCTTACATTCTTGTAAGGCCATTCGCGGTAGGAGTCATATAGAGAGTATTTAAGTCCTTTCCCCAACAGTTTTTTGGCCGATTTAAGATCGAATTTATTTTTGTCGGGAACAAGATAGACGCCGTAGCTGCCGCCCAAGTGGTTGCATTTCAATACGAAGGATTCCGGTAGCCGGCTCAGGTCAATGTCTTCGGCCTTGTCCCATTCGGCATAGGTAGGGATTATGTATTCTTCGCCGATGCGTTCGGCCACCCATTTTTTTGCTTCGATTTTGTCTACTATGTCGGTAAACTCCGGCTTGCGGTAATAAAGCTTCAGCCATTGCAGCTTCTCTTGATAGGTGACAGGATTGTCCAAGTGAAGTTTCTTGCCGAACTTCAGGTAATATTGCAGTTTAACCATAGCAGGATCAGGCACAAACCTCAGGGCTTTAAGGATTCTGAACTTCAGGTCCTTGCTTGATATTATTTTTTTGTAATCCATAGTTCCAATGTTGATGCGCCTACAAAGTTAGTAAATTTCCTCATAACCAGCAAAACAAAGGCGCCGAAGCTCATGCCACGACGCCTTTATAGTGCGTAATGTCCAATGACAAGATCACGCGATTGCCTCGCGGATTTTGTCCACGATGTAGCGGACGTTCTGGTCCGTTACCCAGGGGCCTGCCGGCAGGCAGATGCCCACCTTGAAGAGACCCTCGCTCACGCCGTTGACGTAGGCCGGGTTGTCGCGGTAGACAGGCTGTCGGTGCATCGGCTTCCACAGCGGGCGGCTCTCGACGCCCGCGGCGTCCAGCGCCATGCGCAGCGCCTCCACGTTGTCGTTGGGCTGGCAGTCGGTCACGGCCGACTCCACGGCGTGCGTCACGCCCGCCGCACCG
>DXXK01000070.1 GCA_019416425.1 Bacteroidales bacterium | reverse complement strand
GAAAGCATCTAAGCACGAAGCCGGCTCCGAGATAAGATCTCGCTGAGGGCCGTCGAAGACGACGACGTCGATAGGCCGCAGGTGCAAGCACGGCGACGTGTTCAGCCGAGCGGTACTAATTGCCCGAAGTTCCGTGGAAAGAATTAAGCCATGACGCAGGTCATGGAAGTCTATGGATAGCTCGAGACTCTGGTTTCGGGTCTTGTCTTCGCTTCCGGCCGGGTCCCTCTGACCCCACCACAGTGCGGAGGCACTGAAAAGAGACTAAGGTGATGACAGCATAAGGGCTCCACCTCTTCCCATTCCGAACAGAGAAGTTAAACCTTATCACGCCGATGGTACTGCGAAAGCGGAAGAGTAGGTAATCGCCACCTTCACGAAGGGACTCGGAAACGAGTCCTTTTTTTTTATCGTCATGAAGGATAACCGAGAAGCTATGCCTTATCGCGCCGATGTCCGTGCCGAAGGTCGGGCGAAAGCGGAAGATCAGGTAATCGCCACCTTCAACGGAGAGTGTATTGAGAAATCAGTACACTCTCTTTATTGTATAGTGCGGCCCGTCTAACCAGTGTCAACAATATTGCGGAGAATGTGTAATTAGTATTAAATTTGTAAAAATATTTTGTTTTTTCAGAGGGATGTCTTAACTTTGTACTCAGTTAAAGAAGTTTCATCTGCTATGAAATACGCAAACCATGAAAACACATTGATACCAACAACCAAATAAACATAATGCTTATGAAAAAATTTTTACTATGCGCAATGGCTATGGCAGCCGTATGTGCCACAGCCGGTGCCGAGGAGTGGACACTCAACGTAAAGGATGCAACCGACATCCAGGGAACGGATGTCCCCGAGAAACCTGCAGAAGGGACAAGCAACGGACAGGCTCGTCATATCCAGCCGCTGGAATCTCTGAAAATCGATGATTTCGAATTCACGTTCGGCAATGATGGCGGAAAGACAGAGCCTGCATATTATTACGCTATGTCTACGAATCCTAATGGGACTATAACAATTCGTCTGTATGTAAGCAACAAGATGACGATCACGGCTCCTGCCGGCAAGGAGTTTAAGTCAATCAAGGTATATAATGGTAACTCCGAGACTGTGGTTTACAACGGCGATAAAGTCAGTACATATACCTACAATGCTACAGGTTCCGTAAAATTCGACAAGCTGGTAATCAGTGATGCCGAAGGTACGGTAAATCCCCCTGTAACCGGCGACATAACCGTTAAGAAAGCCACCACATTCACTCCCGGTGAGGTTTCGTTCGTTTTCAATGAGGGATTTGTCGAGACGTTTGCCGAGACTGCAAAGTTCGGTTACTGGATGGCCGTATCAACGACTATAGCCGATGAGATAAAGGTTACCGACAAGGCTATCTTTACTGTAGAGTCAACCGACAAGGGCTATACCGTTAAGGATATGTACGGCCGCTATATGGGCTGGGACGGTCAGCACTGGTCGTTCAATCCCTATACAACGCCCGAAGACGGCAACTCATACTGGGAGGTGACTATGGTAGACGGAACAGTCAAGATCGTCAATAAGACTAAGTCGAGCGATGGCAAGGAAGTATATCTCGCAGGCAAGACGTACAACAATGACTATGAGATGTGTCCTACTGACCGTGACAATCAGACCCTTCCGATGCTTTACGTCAAGTCCACGGAGAGCGGTGTCGCCGACATCGTTGTTGACGAGAACGCTCCCGCCGTTTATTACAACCTGCAGGGTGTACGTGTCGACAACCCTACAAGCGGTATGTACATCGTGGTTAAGGGAGGCAAGAGCCAGAAGGTAGCCTTCTGACCGATAACCGTCTGAAAATCATAGAATGCGTGTCCCGGCGGGGATACGCATTTTTATTTAATGGTGACATTGTGGACCATGTGTTATAAAACACCTGTAAAATACTTATTAATTAAAAGTTTTTTATTAACTTTGTAGTCCTAAGAGGCGGTGGCTTCTTAGGTGATGCTGAATCTATAACCGTATTAAAGAGGGCGGTCCATGAACGAAACACAAACAAGGGAATCAAACGTCAATGCCCATCCGGCAAGACCGGAGGCCGACATACATGACACGAACATATGCGGAGCCATCGGTACTCTGACCCGAATGCCTGATGGTCGTGACAGTGGCTTTCATCCCTGCATCCTGATTATATATACAGGAGGCACAATCGGCATGGCCGTTAATCCGGAGACAAATCTGCTGGAGCCCTATAACTTCTACTACCTCATCAAGAATGTACCCAAGCTGAAGCATCTGAACTACGACCTGGATTATTTCCAGTTCGAGAAGCCGATCGACTCATCGGCCATAAATCCAGGCCATTGGGACATCATAGCGCGAGTGATCGAGGAGAATTACGAGCATTACGACGGTTTTGTGGTGCTGCATGGCACCGACACCATGGCATACACCGCTTCGGCATTGAGCTTCATGCTGGAGAATCTGCGCAAGCCGGTTGTGATCACCGGCAGCCAGCTCCCAATCAGCGAGGTGCGTACCGACGGTGAGGAAAACATGATCACGGCCCTGCAGGTGGCCGCAGCACTCGATACCGACGGCAGTCCAATGATTCAGGAGGTATGCATACTCTTTGAGAACTATCTGTGGCGCGGCAACCGCTCCACCAAATATTCCGCCGATAATTTCGATGCCTTCAAGAGCAATAATTTCCCGCGTCTGGCCAAGATAGGCATGGGCATCAGCTTCCGTCGCGAGGTGCTGTGGCGGCCGCGCACGGCCGCTCCGCTTACGGTACATTACGGTATGGATTCCAACGTGATGTACCTGAGCCTGTTCCCCGGTCTGACCGAGGATCTGTTGCGCTACATGCTTGGCGCGCCTAACCTTCGCGGCATAGTCCTGAAGACGTTCGGCGCCGGAAACGCGCCGACCGACGAGTGGTTTGTCCGCACGCTTAAGGAGGCTGTGGACCGTGGCATCGTGATCGTGAACGTGACCCAGTGCAACAACGGCATGGTCGATCCGCTCAGATACGAGACAGGCGAGGGACTGCGTCGCGCCGGAGTGATCAGCGGCCGTGACCTGACCAGCGAGGCGGCAATCACCAAACTGATGTCGCTGTTCGGCCAGGGATATCCCACCGAGGAGGTGAAGCGGTTGATGGAGACATCGTTGGTGGGGGAGATGCACGCATAACCGCCTGTGGCCGAGAAATCGCTTAATCATGAATTGTTAGGGCTGGCGACGCCGGCCATACTGAGTAACCTGACGGTGCCGCTGCTGGGCCTGTGCGACACGGCCGTGGCAGGCCACTTAGGCACCTCAGCGGCCATAGGAGCCATCGCTGTCGGGTCGATGATGATGAACGTGGTGTTCTGGCTGTTCGGTTTTCTGCGTATGGGCACCACGGGGCTCGGCTCCGAGGCATTCGGCATGCGCGACCGCGTGCGTTGCGTGGATATCCTGGAGAAATCTCTGACCATCGGGCTGATTGCATCAGTTGTCATACTCATATTGCAACGGCCGTTGCTGTCCATGCTGCTGTGGCTTACAGACCCTGGCGAGGGTGTGGCCTCGCTTGCCGCGCAGTATTACGAGATATGTGTCTGGGGCGTTCCGGCACAGCTCGGCATCATGGCGATGACCGGCTGGTTCTTAGGTATGCAGAACACCCGCGTGCCGATGGTGATAGCCATCGGCGTGAATGTCATCAACATCGGATTGAATGTATTGCTGGGATTGGTGTGGGGTTACGGTATCGCAGGCGTGGCGATGGGCACGACTGTTTCCAACTGGCTCGGCGCGGCGGCCTCCGCTTGGGTATGCATGCATTGGATTACCGACCGACCCCGTGTCAGGAAAGCTCCGAGGCAGATTGCCGACTTCCGTACTGTTGAATGGAAACCGGGCCTGGGCAGCCGCGTGCGGTGGGGCCGTCTGTTCAATGTCAACAGCCAGCTGTTCGTGCGGTCGGCATGCATCATGTCGGTGACGCTGACCATGACGGCGCTGGGGGCGCGGATGGGTGAGGCGACACTTGCCGCCAATGCCGTGATGATGCAGTTCTTCATATCTTTCAGCTATTTCATGGATGGCTTTGCCTTTGCCGGCGAGGCCATGGTTGGCAAGTACCGCGGAGCGCATGAGCCATTGCTGGTGCGCCGAAGCGTGGGGACTCTGATGCGCTGGGGCGGTGGTCTGGCCGTACTGTTCCTGATAATATATTCCTGGTGCGGCACCTGGATCGCCGGACTGCTGACCGACCGTGCCGAGGTTGTTTCGGAAGTCGCAGCCATGCATGTGTGGGTGGTGCTGCTGCCTCCGCTGACTGTCCTGGCGTTCGTATTCGACGGCGTCTACATAGGCCTGGCGCGGACTGCAGTGATGATGTGGGCCACGATCGCGGGGGCATCGCTGTTTTTCATCATTAATCTCGCTTGTGGAGCAAGCAGCAACTCGATGCTGTGGCTGGCGTTCGAGGCCTATCTGGTGGTGCGTGGCGTGTCGCTGGCGTTGAATTATGTCATAAATCAACGAAATTTGCAAGAAATTTCGTAATTTTGCAGATAGGTGCCGCAATGGGCGGACCAAGAAGTAAAGGATCATGGAAGAAAACAACGGATACCGCGCGGTGCGTATAGGAGACCCGTCGGACTGGAGACTGGTTATGGTGATAGGCTCTACTGGAGTCGAGGCCTACCTGCGGAATGTGGAGAATCCGATGGACGAGGTGGAGACCCTGTTCGTGGAGGAGTGGCCTTCGGAAGACAGCGGGCTGCTGGAGCGTATCGAAGGTGCGGTCTACGACCATCCGCAGCTGCTCGACGACTTTGCCGCCGACATATCGGTGGAGACACCATATGCGTTATGGGCTCCGGAAACCGTGATTGACGGTGACGACGATCCCGGCGACAGGATATTCACCACGGTCTACGCCGCCCGCGACGAGGATATAATGCGTGACTATCTTGAGGACAAGGTATGCCTCTACACGTTGACGCCGGGTCTGCAGGGTTTTCTGCAACGAACTTTTCCAGGCGCACGCATCCGGTGCCATCAGACCGTGATGGTGACACGCCTGGAGGACCGGGTAGTGGACATGCCACGTGTCTACATCGACATCCGCAAGGGATGGGCTGATTTCGTGGCCTTCGAGGGCAGGAAACTATTGATGTCGGTCACTCATGAATGGCGCGAGAAGGAAGATATCCGTTATCATTTGTTTAATCTATTGGAGAGCTATGGTCTGGACCCCAAGGAAGTCCATGTGAGCCTGTCGGGACTGCGCGACGAGAAGTCCGAGTTGCTGAAGTCGCTTCGCCAGGATGTGGCATACGTGATGATGACCATGGTGCCGGGCATAGCCACCAAGGCAGGAATGTCGCTGACAGCTGCCCTGTTAATGAGGAATTAGTAATGAGGAATTGCTGATTTCCTATTGCTAATTGTAAATTGATATATATAAGGTGAGGATAATCAGAGGAAAATATGGCAGGCGCAGGTTCGATGTGCCCAAGAACATAACGGCGCGTCCCACCACGGACTTCGCGCGCGAGAATCTGTTCAACGTGCTTGAGAACCGGGACGAGATCAAGGGCCGGACGGTTCTGGACCTGTTTGCCGGCACAGGTGCCATCTCATGGGAATTCGCCTCGCGCGGAGCGCGGAGCGTGACGGCAGTCGAGGAGGCCCCGGTGCAGGCGCGGTTCATTCTGTCGGTCAAGGAGAAGCTCGGCGACACGGTGCTTCAGCTGGTTCGCGGCGATGTGTTCCGCTTTCTGGAGCGTCCCCGTCAGGCCTACGGCATTGTCTTCGCCGACCCTCCGTACACTCATCCACGTTTTGCCGAGATACCGGATCTTATCCTAAAATCCAAGGCCGTCAAGCCTGGCACGCTGGTGATTGTGGAGCATAACGACAGCCACGATTTCAGCGCGATGCCGGAATTCACGGAGCACCGGCAGTACGGAGGCGTGAATTTCAGCTTCTTCAAGGTGTCGGACGCCACCAATCCGGAATAATCCTGATTAACCCCGATAAATCAAGATAAATCAAGATTAATCCCGAACAATAATGATGAAATAACGATAGAAATGGACAAGAATATAAAGTTAGATAGCATTTCGGAGGCTATCGAGGACTTCAAGAACGGCAAGATGGTCATAGTAGTCGATGACGAGGACCGCGAGAACGAGGGCGACCTGATCATGGCTGCCGAGAAGATCACGCCTGCGGATGTGAATTTCATGTTGAAGAACGCTCGCGGTGTCCTGTGCGCCCCGATCACCAACAAGCGATGCCGTGAACTGGAGCTGGAGCATCAGGTGGAGGACAACACCTCGATGCTTGGAACACCTTTCACTGTCACCGTCGACAAGCTGGAAGGCTGTACCACCGGCGTGAGCGCCGCTGACCGCGCCGCCACGTTGCGCGCGCTGGCCGACCGGGCGTCGAAACCCGAGACCTTCGGTCGTCCGGGACACATCAATCCCCTCTACGCCCAGGATCGCGGTGTCCTGCAGCGTGCCGGACACACTGAGGCGGCTGTGGACCTGTGCCGTCTGGCCGGTCTGGAACCCGCCGGAGTGCTGATGGAGGTTATGAGCGACGACGGCACTATGGCCCGTCTGCCTGAGCTGCGCAGGCGTGCCGATGAATGGGGCTTGAAGCTCATCAGCATCGCCGACCTGATATCCTACCGGCTGAAGAACGACTCGCTGGTGGAACGGGGCGAGGAGGTGGACCTGCCCACGGCTTACGGCCACTTTCACCTGATACCGTTCCGCCAGAAGGACACCGGACTGGAACACATAGCGTTGATCAAGGGCGACGTATCGGGCGACGAGCCAGTGCTGGTGCGTGTGCATTCCAGTTGCGCGACGGGCGATATCTTCGGCTCGATGCGCTGCGAGTGCGGCGAGCAGCTGCACCGCTCCATGCAGGCAGTGGAGAAGGAAGGCCGCGGAGCCATCATCTACCTGAACCAGGAGGGCCGCGGCATCGGCTTGATGGAAAAGATCCGCGCCTACAAGCTGCAGGAAAACGGCATGGATACCGTGGACGCCAATCTGCACCTGGGCCATAAGGCCGACGAGCGCGATTACGGCATAGGCGCCAACATCCTCCATTCGCTGGGCATCAAGAAGATGCGGCTCATGACCAACAATCCCATGAAGCGTGTGGGTCTGAACGGCTATGGATTGGAAATCACGGAGATCATACCCATCGAGATTGAGCCCAACCAGTATAACCGCTTCTACATGAAGACCAAGAAGGAGCGTATGGGCCACAATCTGCACAAGGTGTAGGCCTACGGCCGGCTCCAGCCCAGTATTCACGACAATAACGACCATGATATGAGATATATAGCAATAGCAGCTGTCGGCCTGATGCTGTCGGCGGCGACATCCGGTGCTGCGGAGAAACGTGCGCTGACACACGATGACTTCGATGCCTGGAAGGGAGTGGTGAACTACGGTCTGACGCGCGACGGCGCGTGGGCGGCCTATGCCGTGGATCCGCAGGAGGGTGACGGCGAGCTCTATTTCCGCAACACCACCACGGGCCGAAACCTGATGGTGCCGCGTGGCTACAAGCCGAGCTTCACGGCCGACGGAAAGTATGCCGTGGCCCTGATCAAACCCTACCATGCCGACACCCGCCAGGGCAAGATCGACAAGAAGAAGGACCACGAGATGCCTATGGATTCCATGATAATCGTGGACCTGAAGACGCTGAAGACTCAGAAGATACCGTCCGTAAGTGGCTACAAGCTGGGCAAGGATGGCGGCGACTGGGTGGCGTGGCAGTCGTGCGATACCGCTTACATCAAGCCCAAACAATTGAAGGATAAAGACATGAACCGTCCGCTGGTGCTTCAGGACATGGCTACCGGCAACCGCAAGGTGCTGAAGTATGTCAAGCATTACGACTTTGCACGCGACGGCAGCAAGCTGGCGCTGACGGTCATCAAGGACGACAAGGACTCGACGGCCACCAACAGCATCGGCTTCATCTCGCTGCCCGACACCAGCTACATCGTCGTGGACCGAGACAAGAAGTTCTACAGTGCCCCGGTGTTGGACTACGGCTGCACCCGTCTGGCCTATACCTGCTCGGACGATACGCTGAAGAGCGGTACCAAAAGCGCGCGCGTGTTCGTGACGGACATGCGCCAGGAGATGAAAAGTCCGCACGAGGTGGTGTTGTCCTTCAAGGACAGGAAGGGAAATCCACTGCGCCCCAATCAGTATACCAAGCTGGAGTTCTCGCACAACGGCAAACGTCTCATAGCCGGCGTGGCACCGATAATCGCGCCGGACGACACCACTATCTATGATTTCGAGACAGGCAAGCTCGACATCTGGCGCTGGGACGCTCCCCTGACACCGCCGCAGGAGAAGCATTATCTGGACCAGATCCGGAAGCAGAGCCTCCCGGTGGTGGTGAACCTGGACAGCTGGAAACAGGTGCTGGTCAGCGACAACGTGCTGGAGGACGTTCGTCCCGCCGACCGCTGGGACAGTGACTGGGCGCTGGTGGAGGACCCCACTGACAATATGGTGGAGAGCCAGTGGAGCTACTTCGCTCCGACCAAGATGGTTCTGGTGAATGTCAACACCGGCGAGCGCAAGGAGATCGGCAAGTTCATGCGCGAGGAGAAGCCCCAGGTATCGCCTGACGGCAAATATGTGGCTTGGTTCATGGACCGCACATGGCATGTCTACGACATCGCTACCGGCAAGACCGCCGATGTCGGCGCCGACGTTCCGGTGGAGCTGTGGGATACCCTTGACGAGCATCCCTCGCCCTCCACGGCATGGGGCTCGGCAGGCTGGAGCAAGGGCGACGGCCGCTTCCTGGTCTACGACAAGAACGACATCTGGAGCCTTGACCCCAAGGGTGAGTCCAGGCCTGTGAACCTGACGGCCGGTGTCGGTGCCGAGCGCGGTATCCGTATCCGCTACCATAATCTGGACCCTGACCGCCGATTCCTGACTGACGGCGACCTGATGATGCTGGACCTGTTCGACTACGACGACAAATACACCGGCCTGGGCTGGATGCGTTACGGGAAGGAGAAGGCCCCGCACCTGGCGGTGATGGACGGCCACTCCTATTCCCGTGTGCGTCAGGCCAAAGATGCCCCGGTGTTCACCTGGCAGCGCGGCAATTTCGAGGAGATTCCCGAGATATGGCTGTGCCGCAACACGGACTTTGCCCGCGCCACGAAACTGACCGACGTCAACAGCCAGCTCAAGGATATCCGCTGGGGCAAGGCGCAGCTGGTCAGGTGGCATGCCTACGACGGCAAGGAGACGCAGGGAGTCCTGTATGTGCCGGATGACCTGGATACCTCCAGGCGGTACCCCATGTTGTGTGTATTCTACGAGACCGGCAGCGAGGACCTTTACAGCCACTATGTGATGCAGCCCTCCTGGAGCTGGGTCAACTATCCTTTCTACGTCAGCCGCGGTTATGTGGTGTTTGTCCCGGACATCCACTACACCTCAGGCCGTCCCGGCGAGGACGCATATAACTATGTATGCAGCGGTGTCGAGGAGATGTGCCGCCGCTACCCCTGGATCAACAAGGATAAGGTCGGCATCGACGGCCAGAGCTGGGGAGGATACCAGACCGCCTTCCTGGTGACGCGCACCGACATGTTCGCCTGCGCGGGTTCGGGTGCCCCGGTGGCCAACATGACGTCGGCCTACGGCGGCATCCGCTGGGAGTCCGGCGACTCTCGCCAAGGTCAGTACGAGCAGGGCCAGAGCCGAATCGGAGGTACCCTCTGGGACAAGACCCAGCAGTACATTGCCAACTCGCCGGTGTTCTATGCCGACCGCGTGCATACACCGTTGCTGATAATGCATAACGACAACGACGGTGCCGTGCCATGGTATCAGGGTATCGAGATGTTCATGGCGTTGCGCCGTCTGCAGAAGCCGGTATGGATGATGCAGTACAACGGCGAGTCACACAACATCCGCGCACGCAAGAACCGCAAGGACATAACGCGCCGCCTGCAGCAGTTCTTCGACCATTACCTGAAGGACGAGCCGATGCCCAGATGGATGAAGGAGGGCGTGCCGATGGTCCGCAAGGGACAGGAGTTCGGTTTTGAGCTTGTAACGGAATGATAAGGTTTGTAAACGCCAAGATCAACATAGGCCTCCGGATTGTGGCCCGTCGACCGGACGGGTACCACGATCTGGAGACCCTGTTTTATCCTGTCGGCCTGTATGCCGGTACGGCCGAGAACCCCGAGGCGTTCGGGGACATACTGGAGGTCACGCTCCGTCCGGAGCAAGGTTTCGAGGTGGTGCTGACGGGTAGGCCCGTCGACTGTCCGTTGGAGAAGAACTTAGCTTACCGTGCAGCGCGGCTCTACTTCGATGAACTGGCGAGTCCCGGATTCGGGGCGGAGATTATATTGGAGAAGCGTCTTCCAGACGGGGCAGGTTGCGGCGGCGGTAGCGCCGATGCCTCGTTTGTCCTTAAGGCTCTGTCGGACCTTGACTCCAAGGCCCCGGACCCGAGGCTGGCGGAGCTGGCGCTGCGGCTCGGAGCCGACTGTCCCTTCTTCATCTACAACCGGCCCATGTACGCCGAGGGGGTGGGGGAGAAATTAGAGTCGATGCAGTGGCTGGACCTGCGCGGCCGCTGGCTGGTGCTGGTCAAGCCCCGGGTCTATATCTCTACCCGCGAGGCGTTCGCCGGAGTGACGCCGCGTCCGTCGGACTTCGACCTGCGTCAGCTGCCCATGCTGCCTGTGCAGGAATGGCGTGACGTGGCAGTCAACGATTTCGAGGAGAGTGTGTTCCCCCGGCATCCTGAATTACGGACAATCAAAGAGAGGCTTTATTCGCTTGGAGCACAGTATGCCTCCATGTCCGGAAGCGGCTCGGCCATCTACGGAATCTTCGGCAGTGAGGAGGAGGGGGCATCTGCGCGTGCGGAATTTCAGTATAATCCAACCATAGAGGGTTCATTTTTGTTAAAAATGTAAGGTCGTATCCGAAACGGTGCGATCTTTTGAATTTAACATTTATTGGCATATAATTTGTAACACTATGGGAGGTAAGAATAAGCGGAACAACAGGTTCGGAAAGTCTTACGGATACTGGAAAGGACACAAGAATATGGAAGAGAATAAGCAGAATAAAGAGCAAGTGGAGGAAGTTCCGACAGATGACGTGATAGTCGACGAGGTGAACGACACTCCGGCACAGGACCAGAAGGCCGAGGCTACTGTCGAGGCAGCCGCCCAGGAGTCGCTGACTGAGGAGGATAAGCTCCGCAAGGAGGTTGAGGAACTGAAGGCCCAGGTGGAGAAGGAGAAGAAGGAATACATGTTCCTGATGGCCGAGATGGACAACTACCGCAAGCGTACGCTCAAGGAAAAGTCGGAGCTGATAAAGAATGCCGCCGAAGGAGCGTTCAAGGGGTTGCTTCCGGTAGTGGACGACATGGAGCGTGCGTTGGCCCATTCCGACGAAAATGCCGATGCCAAGACCCTGCGGGAGGGCATGGAGCTGATCTACAAGAAGCTTAAGAAGTACATGGAGCAGAATGGCGTGAAAGAAATGGAGACCACCGGCTCGCCGTTCGATGCCGACAGGGAGGAAGCCATCGCGATGGTTCCGGCACCGGCCGAGGACCAGAAGGGTAAGGTTCTGGATACTGTCGAGAAGGGTTATACGATAAACGACAAGGTGCTGCGCCACGCCAAGGTGGTCGTCGCCCAGTAAAACGCCTGAACTATGGCAGATACGAAGAGAGACTATTACGAGGTGCTTGGCGTCGACAAAGGCGCGACACCCGAGGAAATAAAGAAGGCCTACCGCAAGATGGCGGTCAAGTACCATCCGGACCGCAATCCGGGAGACAAGGAGGCTGAGGAGAAGTTCAAGGAGGCAGCGGAGGCCTACGATGTGCTGAGCGACGCGGAGAAGCGCGCCAAGTACGATAAGTTCGGCCATTCCATGGGTCCCCAGGGCTTCGGCGGCGGTGGCGGCTATGGAGGCTTCAGCGGCTTCGGTGGCGGCATGTCCATGGAGGACATCTTCGCCCATTTCGGCGATATCTTCGGCGGCCATTTCGGCGGCGCCGAGGATTACGGCGGTTTCGGCGGTGCGGCCGGAGCGCGTCCGCGCAAGCATGTCAACAAGGGCACGGACCTGCGCATCACCGTCAAGGTGTCGCTCAAGGACATCAAGGACGGCGTGGACAAGAAGCTGAAGATTCCCATGCTGGTGGCCTGTCCCCACTGCAAGGGCACTGGCGCCAAGGACGGTACGGCGTACCATACCTGTCCGCGTTGCAACGGGTCGGGCTACATCACGACCGTCCAGCAGACCTTCATGGGCGCCATGCAGAGCCAGTCGGTATGTCCTGAGTGTAACGGCGAGGGCAAGATCATCAGCGAGCCTTGCTCGTACTGCAACGGTACGGGCGTTGAGAAGCGCGAGGAGATCGTCAGCTTCCACATTCCCGCGGGCGTGGAGGACGGCATGGTGCTGACGTTGCGCGGCAAGGGCAACGCTCCGCGTGGAGGAGGCGTGAACGGCGACCTGCTGATCAAGATCCAGGAGGAGAAGGATGCCGAGCTGATTCGCGACGAGAGCGACCTGATCTACAATCTGATGCTGGACTTCCCGACGGCTGCGTTAGGAGGCTCGGCCGAGGTGCCGACCATCGATGGCCGTGCGCGTCTGCAGATTGCTCCGGGCACACAGCCCGGCAAGGTGCTGCGTCTTCGCGGCAAGGGTCTGCCCAAGATGAACTCCAGCCATGTCGGCGACCTGCTGGTCAACGTGATGGTTTATGTCCCTGAGAATCTGACGGATGCCGAGAAGTCGGCGATTACCAGCCTGCAGGGCTCCCCCAACATTGTTCCGAACAAGTCGACTTCGGACCGCATCTTCAGCCGTCTGCGCCACATCTTCACGCGCGAGAAGGAAGGAGAATAACCCATCCGCACATATATAGCCGAACATTCTGTGCGACCGAAAACGAAACAGACCGTCACCCCTAACCGGGTGGCGGTTTTTTTATATGGGAATTTTTAACTGATATTTGCACATTTGTTTTAATTTGTTTAATTTTGCGAAAACGTAACGTTAATAATATCCACCTCTTTTCAAACCGGTTGCCTGGCAACCTTAGAAACTAATACTAATCAAAATTCTCAATTCTAAATTAGTGGCATTATGAAACATTTAGCTGTAGTTATGGCAGTGTTGGCTTGTTTCAGCACATGCATCGCTCAATCATTTGAGCCTAAGTGGGCAGGTGAGGTTGTCCTGCTTGATATCGCAGGAAACGACACCACCTCAGTTGCGACCGAGAAAGCTAACGTTCAGATCAAGACATCAAATTCCGCCGGACGTCTGTTGGTTGGCATCGGAAACACCCGCAGAAAAATCTCCATCAAGGGTGGTCAGAGCACTACTCAATTTCCCACGGGTAAGGATGTGGTGTTGATAATCAAGTGCAAGGATAACGAGTCCGATCCTTCCACATTCATCCAGATTGTAAAGTTCGAGGAGAAAAAGAAGGAGCGTAGAGCCGAGCTGGCCAATGTTAACTGGCTTGGGAATGTTTCCGAGGGTACGATGACCCTTATGCCTTTCGAGGCTGACATGTATGGAAAATCTTCCTACATACTGAAGATGCCCTCAGAGCCCGGTGAATACGGAGTCCGTATACTCAACCCCAACGACCGGGACGAAAAGATCCTGTTGTTCTACTGTTTCGGTATACACTGATTCCCATCGATCCGTCAAATTCAGCGATGATACAATCCATCAAACTCCGTGCGGACTCATAATCCGTACGGTTTTTTATAATTATGTATTCTATTAAGGGGCAGTTATAGGGGGAATGTTGGGGAAAATGTGTAATTTTGTGGGGAAATAATGAATAGACAATAATGAAGGATATGGAGAAGATAGCGAGTTTCAGGATTGACCATGAGCGGCTGGAGCCGGGAGTTTTCGTGTCGCGGCGTGACGTGACGCCGTCGGGCGACGTGCTGACTACGTTCGACATCCGCATGACGCGGCCCAACCGCGAGGAGGCGTTGACGCCACGGGCCCTGCACGCCATGGAGCACCTGGCGGCCACGTTCCTGCGCAACCATCCTGAATGGAAAGAGCGAGTGGTGTACTGGGGGCCGATGGGCTGCTGTACCGGCAACTACCTGATACTGCAGGGTAAGCTTGACAGCAACGACATCATCCCGCTGATGCGCGAGGCGATGGAGTTCGTGGCCGGATTCGAAGGCGATATCCCCGGGGCCAAACCGCGTGACTGCGGCAACTATTCCTTTATGGATCTGACCGCCGCCAAGGACGCTGCCGCACGTTACCTGGAGATCCTGCGCGACCCGCGCCCGGAGAACCTCATATATCCACGGTGACATCTCTGGAATTAGCCCCGGGCCTTAAGGGTAGGGGCTGACATAGGCTGGCGTAGGTGTAAAAAAAGAGGGGGCTGGTTTCACAACCAACCGCCTTCAGTGCTTTTCATAATACTTTTTCGAACTAACCTAACATCATGAAACGATTTCTTATACCTAATAAACACAAGGAATGCGAAAATGTTTTATGACGGAGGAATATTTTTCCGAAAAAGTTGCAAATCGTGCAGATTTTGTCACAAAATTGTTAAAAAAAATACAAGGATTCCGTTCAAAAAGATATTTTACTTAATTTTGCAGTCTAAAACGGGAATCAATAGAATATGGAGTACAAAGCGCCATTGAATGAAAAACAGCTGATACAGGACCTTCAGGACCCCAAGACGGCCGAGGGAGCTTTCCGCACGTTGATGGAGACGTACGGGGAGAAGGTGTATTGGCTGGTCCGCAAGATGGTGCAGAACCACGATGACGCCAACGACCTGGTGCAGTCCAGCTTCATGAAGGTATGGACCAACATCAAGCATTTCCGCGGCGATGCCAAACTCACAACATGGATCTACAAGATTGCCGTGAACGAAGCCATAAACTTCCTTAATAAAGAGAAACAGCGCAACAACGTAGTCGGCGAGGGGGAAGACTCCTACCTGATGTCCACGCTGGAAAGCGACCCATACTTCGACGGCGACGAGCTGCAGATGAAACTGCAGAAGGCCATCCTTGCCTTGCCCGAAAAGCAACGGCTGGTGTTCAACATGCGCTACTACGATGAAATGAAGTACGAGGAGATCTCCGAAATCGTGGGAACGTCAGTCGGAGCGTTGAAAGCCTCATATCACCACGCCCTGAAAAAAATAACCGCAGCAATTGAAGCAGAAGAAATCTGACCGCAGATTAGGTCTCGCCGGACTATCCGCCCTGGTTTTCAGCATGATGGTCGGCTCCGGCATATTCAACATCCCTCAGAACATAGCCGCCGGCTCCGGTCTGGCGGCCAGCGTCGCAGCCTGGTGCGTCACCGCCGTGGCCATGCTGTCGTTGCTTTACACTTTCCGCAAGCTGTCGCTGTGCCGTCCCGAACTGAACGCAGGCATCTACCAGTATGCCCAGAAGGGTTTCGGCCGGTACGCCGGTTTCAACATGGCCTGGGGCTACTGGCTGTGCGTATGTTTCGCCAACGTGGCCTACGCCGTGATGCTGAACGACAGTTTCGGCGCCTTTTTCCCATGTCTGCTGGACCACGGATGGCAGATGATTCTGTTCGGCTCCGCGCTGATATGGTCCATGTGCCTGCTGGTCAGCAACGGCATGAAGACGGCCAAGACGCTCAACATGATCATGACCATAGTCAAGATCATCCCGATGCTGCTGATCATAGTGCTTCTGGTGCTCTACTTCAAGGTGGACCGGCTGGAGCAGGAATGGCCCGGCGTGGAGAGTTCCTCGGACGTGTGGAACCAGGTGCGCGATACGATGATGGTGACGCTGTGGTGCTTCATCGGCATCGAGGGTGCGGTTATGATGTCGGCGCGTGCCAAGAAACCCAGCAACGTCGGTATGGCGGGAATCTTAGGTTTCATGGTGGCGTGGATTCTGTATGCCGTGGTATCGGTGCTGAGTTTCGGCCTGATGTCGCGCATGCAGCTGGCCGGACTGGAGAATCCGTCGGTGGCCTATCTGCTGCTGGACTCCACGGGACGGTTCGCCTACTGGTTCGTGATTATTTCGGTAATCATCTCGGTGCTGGGAGCCTGGGTGTCTTGGACCATAGTCTGCGCGCAGGTTCCGCTGGAAGCCGCGCATGTCAACATATTTCCGCAGCGTTTCGCGAAGCTTAACCGTCACGACATGCCGGCCTACGGCCTGAAGTTCTCCAGCGTGGCGATGACGGTGTTCCTGCTGATCGTGTCACTGGCCGACGACGTCTATATGGCGGCCCTGGACATAACAGGCATGATGATTCTGCCGTGCTACCTGTTCAGCGCCATGTACCTGTGCAAGCTCGGCCTGCGCAGGCGCAACAACATGCGCCGCACGCTGCCCTGGTCCATCCTCTGCGTCGTGTCGTGCCTCTACATGCTCTACGCCGCCGGCCCGCTGCTGATAGCCACGTCGCTCTTCTACCTGGCCGGCACCGGCATTTACTTCCGCAAGAACCGGACCATGACGCGCAACGAGACCATCGCCTTCGGCGTGCTGGTTGTCCTGGCTGTAATCTCTGTGATTTTGATCGCCACCGGCAATCTGCAGCTGTAACCTTTGACGCTCTT
Source organism: Bacteroidales bacterium (assembly GCA_019416425.1). GTDB lineage: Bacteria > Bacteroidota > Bacteroidia > Bacteroidales > Muribaculaceae > Lepagella. Next base: position 59,464 of record DXXK01000070.1, on the reverse strand, counting down.
CAGGTGTTGTAGTTATAAATATTTAACACTATGAAGAAAACACTGCTTGTCTGCGCCATGGCGCTCGTCTCATTGACCGCCCGCGCCCAATATTCCAATATAGCCAACGGCATCACCAACGTGCTGATGCCGGCTCTGTCGGGTGCAAACTCCTACAAAGGGTTCGTCGAGGCAGACTACACACAGGGTGTGGGTCGCTACCGCACCAATTTCGCCACCATCTCAACCTCGCAGGGGTATCAGATGACCGACTGGCTGTTCATGGGCGCCGGTATCGGCGTGGACATGCTGTGGTCGCAGACCAACGACAACTGGGGCGCGGACTGGGGGCCTTCCAATCCGGACCGATACGATGGAGACTACTACTCCAAAGCAGTGATGATTCCGGTGTTCACTGACTTCCGTTTCAACATCGGGTCCAGGACCTCGACATCGTTCTTCATCGACCTGAAGGTCGGTGTCGCCTTCCTGGCCAACAACAACCATGTCAAGATCCGCAACGGATATCTGACCAACACTTCCTACTTCTATCTGCAGCCGGCCTTAGGCTTAAGGATACCGACAAGTCCCCGGAATGCCAGGCAGGCCTTCAACATCGGTATCCATTACCGTCTCATCACCTCCGACTACTGGAGCGGCTACCAGTCCAGCATCGTGCTTAACGGCCTTGGCGCCGGTGTCAGCTTCGAATGGTGACCTCCGCGTAAAAATTCCGCATGGAATTAAACCAAGCGGAGGTAAGTCAGTCATAAAGATTGTAGACTGAACCCGATTCATATATGAAATATGTGACCGGGCGTACTGATTTGAAATGGCACAGGAACAGAAAGACGATGGCTGATAAAAGATATAAGGAGGAGGAGATACTTGAGCGGCGCTTCGGCCGCAAGGATCCCCGGCGGGTGCCGGAGGGTTACTTTGACGCACTGGTCACAGAGGTGATGGCCAAGCTCCCGGAGCATGAGCAGGAACCGCGGTACGTCGAGATGACTCGCTGGCAGAAACTGAAACCCTACGTATACCTGGCGGCGATGTTTGCGGGAATCTGGCTGATGATGAACATCTTCGGCCGTGTGATCAAGAGCGAGTCCGTTAGCCTGGAGAATCCTCCGGAAGCCATAGCGATGGCCATAGGCTCGAAATTGAGCCATGAGGCATACTACATCCCCGAGGAACTGGTCAGCGAAATGCAGGTTGTGGAGGATGTGGCCGGCGAGTTCACCGACATGAATGAATTCCAAGAGTCCTTCCGGGCCGCGGACGCGGCGGTCAGCGCCGAGGAGGAGTACATGGACGAGATATAACATTCCAGATATGAAGACTATATATATGATACTGGTCATGCTGGTGGTGGCTATGGTGCCGGCTTATGGCCAGAAGCAGGAAGGCAAGAGCCGCGAGGAGATGCGTAAGGAGATACAGGAGTTCAAGATCAAGTATCTGTCCCAGGAGATGGAGCTGACCGACGCACAGCGTGAGCAGTTCACCCCCCTTTACGACCGGATGTGTACGGAGCGTTGGAAACTGTACCAGAACGCGCGGCAGCTTGAGCGTAAGGTCAAAAGGAACAAAGAGGCCACCGAGGCCGACTACCAGGCGGCGGCCAAGGCCATGACCGACGCGCGAGAGAAGGATGCCGACCTGATGAAGAGCTACGATGCTCAGTTCTCGAAATTCCTCAGCGCCAAGCAGATGTTCAAGCTGAAGGAGGCTGAGCAAGAGTTCGATAAGCGTATGCGTAAGATGCGTCACGAACGGTTGCAGAAACGTCAGGTCCAGCCGGAAAGAATGTCCAAGTCAATGAGCCGTTGACATTCTAAGCTCATTATCTGTTATAAACATATCACTATGCCGTTGAGCCTATGAAGACATATTGTAATGTATTAAAGGCGATCTTTGTGGTCGCCCTTTGTTTTTTACTGGCAGTTCCGGTTGACGCGGCGGTGCGCCGCCAGGTCCAGAGTCCCGGAAAAGCTAAGGAAATAAGAAAAAAGAACATGAAGAACAGTTTCCAGACGCCGGACTTCGCCTATCCGCAGGATGTGGTCAGGAACGCCGGTGCGGAGTATGACAAGGCCCTGAAGGCACAGGACGGTCTGAATGCCCTGCGTGCCGCCATTCAGATGAACATCGCCGAGACATCGGTCGATGCCGAGGGCGATGCGGGTGCCTCCATCCGGAGATACAATGAGCTGGGGCAGAGCCTCGCGGCCCCCTGGAACTCGATGGCATGGCTGTTGTCGGCGAAACTGTACACCGACATATACCAGAACGACAGCTGGAAGTTCATCCAGCGCAAGCTGCCTCTGGACAAGTTCCCGGAGAACGTCCAGGAATGGAGCGCCGACATGTTCGCCTTGAAGACGCTGGTGGATGTGCATAACGCCATCGATGGTCTGGAGGGTGTCGGGCCCATGTCCGTCCGTGAGGTGACCGGACTTCTGGAGAATGTCGATGGAGCCGAGCAGGCTGGAATGACCGTCGGTGACTTCGTCCGCCTATATGGCGCCGAGCTGTTGTCGGCCTACTGCAGTAGTTCCTCCGACCAGCCTCTCCGTTTCGGCGACGGGCAGCAGACCGTGAGTCCTCAGGAGCAGTGTACGGCGTTCCGTAACGAGATATACGACAACGGTATGCGGCAGGCCGACGCCGCGGGGAACCTCGCGATGGCTTCGATGTTCGCATACGAGAAGTATCAGACCATCGCATATGTTCCGCTCAAGAATAAATTCCTGGACACGTGCTACGGCAAGTACAGCGGCTCGGAATGGGGTGCGCGCTTTGTCGCGGCCTATGCGCAGTCAGTAATGGCCGACAGGAACAGCGATGGTCAGCTCAAGAATGACGACGAGCAGAACGCCGACCGCCGCAAGGCGCTGCAGCTTCTGGAAGAGTACAACAAGAAATTCCCCGAGGCTCCCGGCGGTCAGTCCATACCTGAGATTCTGTCGGAATTGAGGAAGCATGACGTCAGGATTGCAGTTAAGGATAAGGCGCTGCCAGGTACCGACATCGAATGTACGTTGACGGTGGCGAATGTATACGACTTCAAGCTGTTGATATACAGGCTTCCGGACAGAATCCAGAATTACGTCAAACTGTCGGAGCTGGCATCCGAGGGTAAGCTGGTACGTACCATGCCGGTATCCGTCAAGGGATCGGCGCCCGACGAGCTCCACGACACCATAACGCTGCAGGGCCTGAAGCCGGGCAACTACGCCATACTGCCCTCCACCGACGGCACCTACGCCGGTATGATACGTGACAGGAACGACCGCTACGAGGGCAAGAACCTGTTCCAGATCACCGACGTGACCTACTTCAGGTCCAATGACCAGAACGGCGCGTCGCTGTTCATAGTCGATGCCGCCACCCAGCAGCCGCTGGCTGGCGTCAAGGTGCACATGGAGGAAAAGACCTACAGGGGCAAGACCAATACATGGGACAAGGTTACCGATGGCGACGGCCGTGTGGAGATCCCTGCCAATAACGTGACCTTCCGGGCCGTACGTGGCGAAAGCTATGTCTCCAACGACGTATACAACTGGGCCAACAGCCGCCAGAATGAGCGTTTCTCATATATCGGACGCATCCTGACGGACTTGTCGATCTACAAACCGGGTCAGGAAGTGGGATTTGTCGGCATCCTGGGACTAAAGGGCGGACACCAATTGGAGGAGGTGAAACGTCAGAAGGTGCAGTTCACACTCTACGACGCCAACAATAAGAAAGTCGATACGCTGGATGCCTTTACCGATGACCGTGGCCGTGCGTCCGGACATTTCACCCTTCCCACGGACGGTCTGTTAGGCAGTTATCGAATCGCTATGCAGGCCAAAGGAACTCATGGTGCCGACCAGGATATGGATGCGGTATGGATCAACGTGGCCGACTACAAGTCGCCTACATTCCGTGTGGAGACCGAGAAGATAGGCTCGCATTTCGCACTGGGCGATACGCTGGATGTGGTGGGCAAGGCTCTGACCTATGCCGGCATGCCGGTGGCCGGTGGCAAGGTGGCCTATAAGGTCACCTACAGCCCGTGGCGTTTCTGGTGGTGGTTTGACTCCTCGCGTTCGGCCGAGTTTACCGGCGAGACGCAGACCGATGCCGAAGGCAAGTTCAATATCCTGCTGCCCACGGAGACCATCCGCGGCACATCCTACGAGAAGGGCGTGTTCACGCTGACCGTCACCGTTACCAACGAGGCCGGCGAGTCGCGCGAAGCTGACCCCGTACGTTTCTCGTTCGCCTCGGCCTATGCCATCGATGCGAATATACCGAACATGATATGTGCCGACGGCGATGCCCGTACCGGCAGCGTCAAGGTCTCGGACATCACCGGTTATCCGGTGGACAGGACCATCTACTATACCGTCAGGAATGACAAGGGAGACATTGTGCAGCGCGGGGAGTGCAGTCCCGGCAAGTTCCCTCTGGATGTAGATAAACTTGCATCCGGGCATTACTCACTGTTGCTGGCGTTGAACCCGGAGATGAAGTCCGGTATGGAAAGTCCCACGGTCAATGCCGAGACTGTCGTATGGCGCACCACCGACCGCAAGCCGGCCGTCAGGATGCCGGTATGGATGCCCGTTAGGGAATTTACCGCGAAAGCGGGCCAGAAGACCGTTAAGGTACCCGTCGGCTCCGGCTATGACGGCAGCTATCTGTACTGCCGCATCGATGACGGCGACAAGCTGTTGAGCGGCGAGTGGATCAAGGTGTCGGACGGCATTGTCAATGTCGATGTGCAGGCGCCCGACTCGACGGGACGTATGTTCCTGCATGTCGTCGGCACACACGATTTCGAGACTATGGAGGAAATGGCCACCATCGTGCCTGAGGTCCAGATCGAGAAGGTGGAGATCACGACCGAATCCTTCCGCGACCGTATGACTCCCGGAGACATGGAGACGTGGAAATTCCGCTTCACCATCGGAGACCGTCCCATGGTGCAGCGTCCCGTGATGGCCGTGATGAGCAACCAGGCTCTGAATGCCCTGAGTCCATTCCAATGGTGTCTCGACATTTATGGCGCCCTGTCATGGCGCTCCATCGTGGACATCAATCATCCGCGCCGGGGATTATGCTACAACGACTTCACTCAATACGTCAGGGGAGGACATAACGACCGTGCGATGTTTGCTATACCTGGCATCTACACCTACGGCTATCCTCTGTACATGGAGCATGTGATGTACGATTTGTTATACTGCGCCCGTCCTATGGCCATGGATGCGGCAGTCGAGGAAAGCGCGCCGCAGAGACGCTCGCGTGCGGCTGGCTACAAGATGATGGCCAAGAACGAGGCCAAGTCCCTGGGGACTGAGGCCAATGGCATGGACTTCGAGGAGGTAGAGGCCGAGGATATCGCTGCCGACGCTGCCGGTGATGCCGGACCCCAGGAGCGCGAGGAACTCCGTCCGGTGGAGATGCCGCTGGCATTCTTTATGCCGGACCTTCTGACCGACGGTGACGGAGTGGCGACGGTCAACTTCATGGTGCCGAACTTCAACGGCACTTGGCAGTTCCAGATAGCGGGATATACTTCCGACCTGAAGGGCGCGGTGCAGACGCTGGATGTGGTCGCGGCCAAGCAGGTGATGGTTCAGATGAACGCTCCGCGTTTCCTGCGTACTGGCGACAAGGCCCAGGTCAGCGCTACGCTCTATAACAACAGCGAGGCTCAATTGCCGGTATCCGGCCGCATCGAGATCCTGACTTCCGACGGCCGTGTGCTTAAGGCTCATGAATTCACGGCCGAGGAGCTGAAGCCCTCCGGTCAGCGTACGGTAGCCATCGATTATGATGTTCCTGCCGATGTATCGGAGGTGCAGATACGCGCCTATGCAGTAGGCGGAAAGCATAAGGACGGCGAGGGTGTGACGGTTGCCGTGCTGCCCAGCAGCACTCCGGTGATCGACAGCAAGACATTCTATGCCGAGCCGGGCGCGCAGACCATCAAGGTCGATTTGCCTAAGAATGCCAAGGACGCCACGGTGACGCTGCAGTACTGCGGCAATCCGGTATGGGAGTGCGTGACGGCTTTACCCTCAATCCTGGCGCCGGAATCCGTAAGCATCCTGTCGCAGGTCAATGCCCTCTACGGAAACGCCATCGCGCAGGGTCTGATCAGGAACTATCCGCAGTTGGCCCAGGCGTTGAAGACCTTTGCCGCTCCCGAAAACGCAGGCGACTCCACCTTGGTGTCCAACCTGCAGAAGGACCAGCAGCTCAAGGCCGTTACTCTGAACAATACACCCTGGGTCAACAGTGCCGAGAGCGAGACACGACGCATGCAGAGTCTGGTGGAATATCTCGATACGGCCAAGTCTCAGGCTGCAATCGACAAGATCATGAAGGTGCTCAGGGAGCGTCAGAACAACGACGGCGGCTGGAGCTGGTGTCCCGACATGCCGACATCATCGTACATCACCGGACGCGTTCAGCTGCACATGGCCATGCTTCAGGGCATGGGCTATCTGCCGCAGGGCGCCGAGGAGATGGTGCTGAAGTCGTTCGGCTACACCGACCGTGAGTTTGCGGAGGCATGGGAGAAGAGCCGTCGCAAGTACTTCAGCTTGACAGGTATGCTGAATTATCTGTATGTCAAGAGTTTCTTCGCCGATGCCAAGGACGATAAGTCGTTCGAGCCGCTGCGCAAGGTGGCCCTCAAGGCCATCGAGGAGCAGTGGAAGGACTTCGGCATCTACGACAAGGCCACGGCCGTGACGCTGGAATACCGTCTGGGCAAGCGTGCCCTGGCGGCGTCGATACTTGAGTCACTGCGCCAGTACGCCAAGGTGACGCCCGGCAAGGGTATGTGCTTCGAGAACCTGAAGGGTGTGTTCAGCGGCTGGAATCCGTTGATCACAACGGCCCAGGTGCTGGAGGCATACGGCGAGGCCGCTCCGCAGGATCCCGCGGTGGACCAGCTGCGCCAGTGGCTGCTGATGTCCAAGCAGACCCAGGACTGGGGTGACATGAACGGCACTTCCGAGGTGGTGCAGGCCATCCTGTCAACCGGTTCCGACTGGACCGTGGCGAGCGATGTGGCCAAGGTGACCGTGGCAGGCAAGGAGATGGAGATTCCGGCCCGCGCTAAGCTAACAGACAGCTTTACCGTAACGCTGACGCCCGCCCAGGTGCGCAATGGCGACATACGGATTCAGAAGAATTCCGCCGGTCCGGCATGGGGCGGCGTGATGAGCCAGTATGTCGCTCCGATCTTGGATGTGAAGAGCGAGGGCGTGCCGCAATTAAAGGTTGAGAAAAACGTTTACTCCATAGAGGACGGCAAGGCAGTTGCGGGCAGTCTTAAGGTCGGTGACCGAGTGCGCGTCACTCTTACTGTCACCACGGACCGAGACATGGATTACGTGGCCGTGATCGACAACCGTAGCGCATGTCTGGAGCCGGTGGACCAGCTGTCGGGATATGCTGCTTCGGATGGCGTCTGGATGTACCGCGAGGTGCGCGACACGCAGACCAACCTGTTCATTCCGTTCCTGCGCAAGGGTACGTCGGTAATCACCTACGAGTGCTTCGTGGACCGTGCGGGTGAGTACACGCTCGGCATCGCACAGGCGCAGTCGCAGTATGCCCCCGTCATCTCGGCTCATTCCGCCGGTGTCAAGCTGACAGTGCAGTAACTGAATACTATGAGTGATTTCAAGATACATACGCTGGGATGCGGGTCGGCCAAGCCGACCCTGCATCACCAGCCGTCGTCGACGGTGGTGGACCATCGCGGCACGCTCTACATGGTGGACTGCGGCGAGGGGGCGCAGCTGCAGTTCCAGCGGCAGCGGCTCAAGTTCTCGCGCCTGCGCCACATCTTCCTGACGCACCTTCATGCCGACCATGTCATGGGTCTGCCCGGTCTGGTGGCCACGATGGGTCTGGGCGGCAAGGAGGGGATACTGACCATCCACACCTTCAAGGAGGGCAAGGAGATATTGGAGCGGATGATAGGCTTCTTCTCTCCGCATCTCTCGTTCGAGCTGGAGTTCGACGTCATCGAGCCGGAGGTGCGGGTGATACTCGACACCGGGGCGCTGACGGTACGGACGGTGCCGTTGGAACACCGTATTCCGGACGTCGGGTATATCTTCGAGGAGAAGGAACCGTTGCGCCATATCAACCGCGAGATGTGTGATTTTCACGGTGTGCCGGTATTTCAGCTGCGTGACATCAAGGAGGGGGCGGATTTCGTGAAGGCTGACGGCACGGTGATACCGAATGTGATGCTGACCACGGACGCCGACCCGGCACGGAGCTACGCGCATATCAGCGACACATTGTACATGCCGGACCTGGCACCGAAGATCGGTCCGGTGGACCTGCTGTTCCACGAGACGACGTATCTGGAGAATAATGCGGCCGACGCGCACGACCGTTTCCACAGCACCGCCAGGCAGGCGGCGATGGTGGCACGTGATGCCGGAGCGAAGCGTCTGCTGACCGGCCACTATTCCAGCCGATACAACGATGATGCCCTTTTCGCCAAGGAGGCTCAGGAGATCTTCCCCGCCTCCCTCGTCAACCACGAAGGCCTGACCCTCGACATCCGCTGATGGTCCGTAGATGAAATAAGAACATCCGCGCATCATCGGTGCGCGGGCCTCTCCAGCAAGGATATCGCTCCGTTGTTCAATATCTCCTATCGCTCCGTTGAGATGACGCGCTACCGCCTGCGCAAGAAACTGGGACCGGACCGGACGGCGAACCTATACGATTATCTGGTCAAGATATAGGATATCTATTCCCGAAAGTGTTAAAGAATATGTGTCCGGCATGCCATGTATAATAATAGGGTGTCCCGGACGTTTCTTTTTAAGCTGAACTGAGAAACCAAAAACACAAAATAATTTAAGATGAAGAAATTCGCACTGATTGCCGCTGCTGCGTTGATGCTGGGTGCCACATCATGCAACCACGGCGATGACACCAAGATGCAGACCACCTACAATGTGCGCACGTACTCCTTGGTGACCGACTCCAAGGGTAACACCACAGTATCGCCCACGACATACTCGTTCGTCATGGACATGGTAGACGGAACCTGCACCGTAGGCATCAATAACCTGATTCTTGACGGCGTCACCGCGTCCGCCTCCACAGGCGTGCTGCCCTTTGTGGGAGCGAATCTGGTACTTGGCGGAACCGACAGTAACGGCAGCGATAGCAACAGCAACAAATGGAGCGCCGCTTGCTACCTGATCGAGGCTCAGAACGCCACGGCTACCGGTGGACGTACCATAACCAGTTTCATGGGTGACATCACGTCTGCTGCCAACACTCTGAATCCCTACCTGCTGAACCAGCTTCGCGATGAACTGAGCGTCAACCCCATCCTCTATCCCGGAGGCAGCGCCGGAAACAGCATCTACACCGAGACCCAGTACAATCTGGAGGATTACAATGTCATGACATTCTGGTGCGACATGCTGTACACAGGCACCACCGTCAAGATGCATCCCACCTCCATGGCTCCCGAGGATGATAAAGACGGGGTGATCCGCGTTTACCTGAACCTGGAGAAGGCATCGGATTACAAGGCCACCGTTTATTTCTACAACTTCAAGAAGACGGTTTCCGAGGGTGGCGAGGCCGAGCAGGCCGAGGTTAAGACCGATGACTTCAAGCTGGAGGACATCCCTGTGACCTTCGACAGGAACGGTTTCACGATCAAGGGCAACAATCTGGTGCCTGTATCGCTTAAGGACAAGAAGGAGATGCCTGAATACACAATTTCGGGGCTGCTGTTGAACAGCACTAAGAACATGACCGGCATCATGTGCCGATTCATGCTGCCCGACAAGACCTCCGTTACATTCGACGGACAGGGCGTATATGGTTACAACATCTCCGACTTGAATAAATAAAAACATCAGGGCACGGGACTAAATCCGGCCTTGTGTCAGAATCATCAGTAATATCATCCCGGATCGGGAGCGGCGGAATCGGATTCCGCGCTCGCGGTCCGGGATTTTATTTAATGATTTTTAAGGATAAGGTGGAAATTTATTTGTGTGAGTGGGAAAAATTGGGTAACTTTGCACAAGAACTAATGCCGTGTCCGGGGAAAAGGTGCGGTAAAACAAGTTAACTAACTAACAGTAAACACAATATGGAATTATTGTGCCAGATTGGCAACGGAGCGTTGAGCCTGACGGCGGTCATCACGGGCCTGGCGTTGGTGTTCGCGGCGTTGCTGATAGCCAAATTGATTTCGCCGCGTTCGTATACGGTTCGGAAGTCCGAGGCGTATGAGTGCGGTATTCCGACCCGTGGTGCCTCGATGCTGCAGTTCAAGGCCGGCTACTACATTTTCGCCATCCTGTTCCTGCTGTTCGACGTCGAGATCGTATTCCTGTATCCGTGGTCGGTAGTGATGAAGGGCATGGGTCCCCAGGGTATCCTGTGCATCGGCATCTTTATGTTCGTATTAGTAATGGGCCTGGCTTACGCCTGGCGTAAAGGAGCGTTGAAATGGGAATAGACCATATCAAGAGCATGAAGCGCGAGGACTTCAAGAACAACGATTACATCGATAAGTTGGTCGAGGAGCTGAACGCCACCGGAGCAAATGTAGTAGTAGGCAAGCTTGACGAGCTGATGAACTGGGGCCGCGCCAATTCGCTGTGGCCTTTGTGCTTCGGCACGTCGTGCTGTGCAATCGAGTTCATGTGTCTGGGAGCGGCCCGTTACGATATGGCCCGTTTCGGTTTCGAGGTGGCGCGTAACTCGCCCCGTCAGGCCGACTATATCATGGTTCAGGGAACCATCGTGCACCGCATGGCACCGGCGCTGCGCCGTCTGTATGAGCAGCTGGCTGAGCCCAAGTACGTCATCGCATGCGGCGGCTGTGCCGTTTCCGGCGGCCCGTTCAAGAAGTCGTACTGCGTGCTGCCGGGTGTCGACAAGATCCTCCCTGTGGACGTCTTCATACCCGGTTGCCCTCCGCGCCCCGAGGCCATGTTCTATGGCCTGATGCAGCTGCAACGTAAGATCAAAGTCGAGAAATTCTTCGGCGGCGCTAACCGCAAGGAGAAAATCGATGAGTTTTTCGCCGAACATCCCGAAGAAAAGGGTCAGATAGGATAAGCCATTATGAGCCAGATACAAGAGAAAATCCAGAAGATATATCCGGCGGCGACCTTCGAGGAGGGGGATTGCCTGCTGGTGAATGTTGCCGAGCAGGATTGGCATGATGTGGCCAAGAAGCTCAAGGAATCACCGGACCTCGCCTTCGATGTCCTATCCGCAGTAGTCGGAATGGACTGGAAGGAGAAGCTCGGTGTAATTTATTATCTGACCAGCACCAAGCACGACTGGGAGGTGATTTCGGTCAAGGTGGAGGCCGCTGGCGACCGCGACAACTGCTACATACACACGGTCAGCGACCTGTGGAAGGTGGCTAACTTCCAGGAACGCGAGGTGTTCGACATGTTCGGCATCAAGTTCATCGACCATCCCGACATGCGTCGCTTCTTCCTGCGCAACGACTGGGTGGGCTACCCCCTGCGCAAGGATTACGACGCCAACCCGGAGCTGAATCCCATCCGTCTTGAGGACGAGAAGAACGAGGACGACACCCGTACCTACAAGCTGGAGGACGGGAAGGTCAAGGAAGTTCCTGGCAAGGTGTTCGATGAGGATGAGTATGTCATCAACATCGGCCCCCAGCATCCCTCGACCCACGGTGTGATGCGCTTTCGCGCCAGTCTGGACGGTGAGGTAATCAAGCATGTGGACGTTGTCTCGGGCTATATCCACCGCGGTATCGAGAAACTTACCGAGAGCCTGTCTTACCCGCAGACGCTGCATTTCACCGACCGCATGGACTATATGTCGGCGCATCAGAACCGCCATTGCCTGTGCATGTGCATCGAGAAGGCTCTGGGCATCGAGGTTCCGCGACGCGCCGAGGTGATCCGTGTCATGATGGATGAGCTGATGCGTATCTCGTCGCACTTGCTGTCGTTCGGGTGTACGGCCATGGACCTCGGTGCCACGACCGCGTTCTTCTATGGTTTCCGCGAGCGTGAGATGGTCCTCGACATTTTCGAGAAGACCTGCGGAGCACGTATGTCGATGAATTACAACGTGATCGGAGGTGTCATAGCTGACCTGCACCCGGACTTCCAGAAGGATGTCAAGGAGCTGATACGCATCATGCCCGAGCGTCTGAAGGAGTATCACAAAGTGTTCTCAGGCAATGTCATCGCCAAGAACCGTATGGTAGGCGTAGGCAAGCTGAGCAAGGAAGACGCCATCAACTACGACATTACGGGTCCCAGCGGACGAGGCTCCAACTGGAGCAATGATACACGCAAGAAGCATCCCTACAGCATATACAGTGAGCTTGACTTCGACGAGGTCCTGCTGGACGGCTGCGACTCGTACAGCCGCTACATGGTCCGTATGATGGAAATCGAACAGAGTTGCCGCATCCTGGAACAGCTGGTGGACAATATCCCCGAGGGCGACATCCGCGCCCAGGTTCCGAAAATCATCAAACTGCCCGCAGGCCGCTGGTATCAGCAGGTCGAGGCGTCGCGCGGCGCTTTCGGCGTCTATATCGAGAGTGACGGTCAGAAGAATCCCTACCGTATCCACTTCCAGAGCCCCTGCTTCAATCTGGTGGGCGTCATGGACCTGACTTGTACGGGCTACATGATTGCCGACCTGATCACCATCGGTGCCGCTTTGGACTTTGTAATCCCCGATATCGACCGTTAAGGCATAATAAGAATCAAGAAGATTAAAACACAAACAACAACTACGAGATATGTTTGATTTTGGGAAATGGACGTCAGGATTCAACGACCTGTTGCTGGGCACCGGCATGGCCGACTGGCTGGCCGTACTGATTGAATGCGTCATTGTCGGAGTATTGATACTGCTCACGTACACAGTCCTGGCTCTTTTCTATATATTGTACGAGCGTAAGCTCTGCGCCTGGTTCCAGTGCCGTCTCGGCCCTATGCGTGTGGGTCCATGGGGATTGCTCCAGGTGTTCGCCGATATGTTCAAGATCCTGATCAAGGAGCTGATATGCCTGAAGGGCACGGACCGCTTCCTGTTCAAACTTGCCCCCTATGTGGTGATTACGTCGTCTGTCACTATGCTGGCGTGTCTGCCGTGGGGTAACGGCCTGCAGATCATCGATTGGAACATAGGTATATTCTTCATTCTGGCCGTAAGCTCGGTCGGTGTGCTGGGTATCCTGTTGGCCGGCTGGGCGTCGAACAACAAGTATACTCTGATCGGCGCCATGCGAAGCGGCGCGCAGATGGTCAGCTACGAGTTGTCGTTGGGCCTGGCCCTGATGACGATTATCGTATTGGCCGGTACAATGAACATCAGCGAGCTGGTATGGGCGCAGGAGGATGCCTGGTTCCTGTTCAAGGGACACATTCCTGCGATCATTGCCTTCATAATCTACGTCATCGCCGCAACGGCCGAGACCAACCGCGGGCCGTTCGACCTTCCCGAGGCAGAGCATGAGCTGACCGCCGGTTACCATACGGAGTATTCCGGTATCCACTTCGGTTTCTTCTATCTGGCAGAATACCTGAACCTGTTCATCGTTTCGGGTATCGCCAGCCTGATGTTCCTGGGTGGATGGATGCCGCTGCACATTCCGGGCTGGGATGGGTTCAATATGGTTATGGATTATATCCCGAGCGTTATATGGTTCCTGGGTAAGGCATTCTTCATCTCGTTCGTCATCATCTGGTTCAAGTGGACGTTCCCCCGGGTGCGTATCGACCAGCTGCTGGCTTTCGAATGGAAGTACTTAATGCCGTTCGCACTGGCGAACTTATTGCTGATGACGGTGTTTGTAGCTTTAGGGTGGCACTTCTAAAACAGTTGCATATAGAGTCATCTGATACAGAAAAACTGAAATAAAGAAAAACAAGATATGAGCGAGAATTTAGGCACGGTGGTCCAGGTGATCGGCCCGGTGATAGATGTATCATTCGAGGGAGGCAAGGAACAGATGCCGCCGATCTACACGGCCCTGAAGGTATTGCGCGACAACGGCGAGGAGCTGATTCTGGAAGTGGAGCAGCACATCGGCGAGGACATAGCGCGTTGTGTTGCTATGGAAAGCACCGACGGCGTACGCCGCGGCGTGAAGGTCCAGAACCTGGAGCGTCCCATAGCTGTTCCTACCGGAAACCAGGTGAAGGGACGATTGCTTAACGTGATCGGCGAGGCCATCGACCTGCTGGAACCCCTGGATCGTGATAAGCTTCGCGGAATCCATCAGCCCGCTCCGGAGTTCGACGACCTGGCGATCAGCCAGGAGGTGTTGTTCACCGGTATAAAGGTGATCGACCTGCTTGAGCCTTACAGCAAGGGCGGTAAGATCGGTCTGTTCGGTGGTGCCGGCGTGGGTAAGACCGTGCTGATCCAGGAGCTCATCAACAATATCGCCAAGGGGCACAATGGATTCTCGGTATTCACCGGTGTGGGTGAGCGTACCCGCGAGGGTAACGACCTGCTGCGAGAGATGATCGAGAGCGGAGTCATCAAGTATGGCGACAAGTTCAAGGAAGGAATGGAGAAAGGGGAGTGGAACCTCGACGACGTGGACTATAAGTCACTGGCGAATTCCCAGACCACGCTTGTGTTCGGTCAGATGAACGAGCCGCCTGGCGCACGTCTGCGCGTGGCCCTGTCAGGTCTGACCGTTGCCGAGCAGTTCCGCGACTCAGAAGGTGGCACCAAGGATGTGTTGTTGTTCATCGACAACATCTTCCGTTTTACACAGGCCGGTTCTGAGGTTTCGGCGCTTCTGGGCCGCATGCCCTCGGCCGTGGGTTACCAGCCTACGCTTTCGTCGGAGATGGGTGCCCTGCAGGAGCGTATCACCTCGACCAAGCAGGGTTCAATCACCTCCGTGCAGGCTATCTACGTGCCTGCCGACGACTTGACCGACCCGGCTCCCGCTACGACGTTCTCGTTCCTTGACGCTACGACGGTGTTGAACCGTAAAATCTCCGAGCTGGGTATCTACCCGGCCGTTGATCCGCTGGATTCTACTTCGCGAATCCTGGACCCCAATATCGTGGGCGAGGACCACTACAACACGGCACAGGCAGTGAAGCAGCTGCTGCAGAAGTACAACGAGCTTCAGGATATCATCGCCATCCTCGGCGTGGACGAGCTGAGCGACGAGGACAAGCAGGTCGTGGCCCGCGCACGTCGCGCGCAGCGTTACCTGTCGCAGCCTTTCTTCGTGGCTGAGCAGTTCACCGGACTTCCCGGCGTGATGGTTCCGCTGGCCGAGACCATCCGTGGTTTCAAGATGATTCTGAGCGGCGACCTCGACAATCTGCCCGAGCAGGCGTTCCTGAACGTGGGTACCATCGACGAGGCTATCGCCAAGGGTAAGAAACTTCTGGCTGAGGTTAAATAATTACGGCCATGACCCTCGAGATTATTTCGGCTCATGAGGTGACATTCACCGGAACGGTAACGATGGTGACGCTCCCCGGAAAGCTGGGGCAGTTCACTGTCCTGAAGAACCACGCACCGCTGATCTCAGTGCTCGTAAAGGGTCCTGTGCGTTATGTCACTCCCGACGGGGAGAGCCACGATGTGATAGTAAACGGCGGCTTGGCCGACGTGAATGATAATAAAATCTCGGTCTTAGCTTACTAAGCCGGGCAACGAACCGATTAAGATGTTAAAACGCTTATACCTCATATTTCTGACCGCGGTCCTTGGGGTGGCTGTGACAGGCTGCTCCGGCAATCAGGATGCATCGGGTGAGAATCCCGCCGAGCGGGAGGAGGAAAGTATGGATGTCAAGGAGATAATCTTCGAGCATCTTGGCGACGGGTATGGCTGGGAGGTTCCCTTCTCGCATACGCATCGCATGCCGTTGCCTGTCATAGTTCGCGCCCAGGACCACCAGTGGTTCATGTTCAGCAGCGCGGCATTGACCAAGCAGCTGGAGTACACCGACAGCGCGACCGGGCAGTCCGTCCACGTGATGGTGCCTGTGGTAAAGACCTGCGAGCGTGGCGGCAAGACCTATCGTTTCGTACTGGCCCACGTCAGCAGGAACAAGGACAAGGTGGTCGAGCTGTTCGACCTTACCCCCGAGGATGTGATGGTCGTGGACAAGGAACTGGCCAAGCATAACGAGCCAGGAGCGGTCGATAACGGCGAGCCCGTGATCGATGGGTACTGCTACGTTGAGAACTATACCGAGCAGAACGGTCAGATCTCGCACACCGGGCAATACCTTAAGGAGTACCGTCCCATGGATATATCCATAACCAAGAACGTGATGGCCCTGTTCATAGCCGTCGCTCTGGTAATGGCAATGGTGTTCAGCTTGGTCGGATACTATAAGCGCCGCGGCATGAAGGCTCCGCGTAAAGGAATGGGTTTCCTGGAGATGCTGGTCAGCTTCGTATATTACGACAACATCAAGGTCACGCTTGGCGACAGGACTGACAAGTTCGCACCCTATCTGCTGACTGTGTTCTTCTTCATACTGACCATGAACCTGCTGGGATTGATAGTGATTTTCCCTGGAGGAGCCAACCTGACCGGCAACATAGCCGTGACGCTGGTGCTGGCGGCCTGCACTTTCCTCCTGGTGAACATTCTGGGCACCAAGCATTACTGGAAGGAAATCCTCTGGCCAGATGTTCCGCTGTGGCTTAAGTTCCCGATTCCAATCATGCAGTTCATCGAGATCTTCGGAATCTTCACCAAGCCCGCGGCGCTGTGCGTCCGTCTGTTCGCCAACATGATGGGTGGTCACATGATTGTGATAACGCTGACGCTGCTGATATTCATCTTCGCGGCCTTCGGCGCCGCGGTGGCCGGAGCTGCTACGGTGGTATCGGTGCTGTTCTCCATCTTCATGCTGGCACTGGACGTTCTGGTCAGCTTCATCCAGGCGTATGTGTTCACGCTGCTCTCCACGCTGTTCATAGCGATGGCGCAGGAGAAGGGCGAGCATGGATCCGAGAAGCATGAGGAGCAGCAACTGCTGCACAAGGAGGCGGAAGCGGTCGACACAGTTCAATAATCAGGAATCGGCAATCGGTAATGAAATTGCGGATTGCGAAATGGAAAAGAAAAATTAATAACAAATAAATAAGTACAGCTATGTTATCAACGATTTTGACAATCATCATCGCAGAGGTAATGTCACTTCAGCCTCTGGCAGGAGTAGGAGCAGCAATTGGTGCAGGTATCGCAGCGATCGGCGCCGGTCTGGGTATCGGCAAGATCGGTGGCTCGGCAATGGAGGCCATCGCCCGCCAGCCTGAGGCAGCCGGCGACATCCGAAGCAACATGATTGTAATCGCGGCCCTGATCGAGGGTGTCGCACTGTTCGCAGTCATCGTATCCGCACTGGCAATCTTCATCAAGTAAATTATCGGAGAAAACAACACCGCCCGCGGCCAGGGTAGACAATGCCCCGGTCGCAGGGCGGCAATAAACAACCCTAAAAACAAGAGAAATGGAATTATTCACGCCTGATTTTGGCCTGGTATTCTGGATGTTCGTAGCGTTCATCCTGCTGTTCCTGGTGTTGGCGAAATGGGGTTGGCCGGTGATTATCAAGATGATGGACAAGCGGGCCGCCACAATCGACGAGGGAGTGGAGAATGCCCGGCAGGCCAAGGAACAGCTGGACCATGCGCGCGAGCAGGCCGCGGATTTCATGCGGCAGGCGCAGGCGCAGCAGCAGGAGATGATACGCGATGCGCAGAAGATGAAGTCCGACATCATCGAGCAAGCGCGTCAGGAGGCGGCCGTTGCGGCCCAGCATGAGATGGATGCAGCCAAGAGCTCGATTGACCAGGCGCGCAAGCAGGCCGAGTCGCAGATCCGTGACGAGGTCAGCAAGTTCTCGATCGAGATTGCCGAGAAGATGCTGCGTCAGCAGCTGAAGAGCGACAAGGCTCAGACCGACCTGGCCAATAAGTTGTTGGACGAAATCGATAAGAAGAACTAAGGCCATGATTTCCGGATTGATTCCCCACCGATATGCCAAGGCGCTGTACAAGTACGCACTTGAGACAGGGAAAGCCGAGGAAGTGTACGACGAGATGAATGTCGTGCTGAAAGCCTACGAGGCTGATCCCGAACTGCAGAAGACGATGGCTAATCCCTTCGTCAAACCGGAGGACAAGCGCCGCGTGCTGCTGACCTTGGCGGGCAGTAAGCCCGATGACCAGTACGACCGTTTCGTGAAGCTCGTACTGGACCATAAGCGCGAAGAATTCTTCAGGCTGATGGCTCTGGCCTACAGGGACATCTACCGTCAGGAGAACAACATATCGCAGGTACGCATAGTCACGGCGGTGAACTACGAGGATGCCGAGATGAAACGTCTGCACCAAGTGGTGGAGAAATCCTTCCCGGAATCCAAGTTCGAGTACGAGCACGTTGTGGACCCCGACCTGATCGGCGGTTTCGTCATCGATGTCGATTCCACACGTCTGGACGCCTCGATTTTCGGCGAACTGCAACAATTACGACAAAACCTCTTAACAGGTAACTAACAATGCTTAATCCAAGTGAAATATCGGATGTGCTGAAGCAAGAGCTTGAGAACATCAACTCGAAGGTAAAGTTCGAGGAGGTCGGCACGGTGCTGACCGCCGGCGACGGCGTGGCGCATGTGTACGGTCTGGAGAACGTACGAAGCAATGAGCTCGTGGAGTTCGAGAATGGCGCCAAGGGAGTTGCACTCAACCTCGAGGAGAGCAATGTCGGCGTGGTATTGCTCGACAAGGTTAACAGCATCACCGAGAACATGTCGGTGAAGCGTACGGGCGAGGTTGCGTCCATACCGGTAGGCGAGGGGCTTCTGGGCCGCGTCGTCAACATGCTGGGCGAGCCTATCGACGGTAAAGGCCCGATTGCTGGCGACCGCATCCGCCTGCCGCTGGAACGCAAGGCTCCCGGTGTGATTTTCCGTCAGCCGGTCAACACCCCGCTGCAGACAGGCCTGAAGGCCGTCGACTCGATGATTCCTATCGGTCGTGGACAGCGCGAGCTGATTATCGGCGACCGTCAGGTGGGCAAGACCGCCATAGCCATCGACACGATCATAAATCAGAAAGCCAATTACGACGCCGGCAAGCCGGTGTACTGTATATATGTGGCAATAGGCCAGAAGGCCTCAAGTGTAGCCTCGATCGTAGCGACCCTTGAGAAGTTCGGCGCGATGCCCTACACCGTGGTGGTGGCCGCAAATGCCTCGGAGTCCGCTTCGATGCGTTATCTTGCACCCTTCTCGGGTGTGGCCATCGGCGAATATTTCCGCGACACCGGCCGCGATGCCCTGATTGTTTACGATGACCTGTCCAAGCAAGCCGTTGCTTACCGTGAGGTCTCGCTGATTCTGAAGCGTCCCTCAGGGCGTGAAGCATATCCTGGCGATATCTTCTTCCTGCATTCGCGTCTGCTGGAGCGTGCGGCGCGAATCATCTCCAACCAGGAGATGGCCGAGAAGATGAACGACCTTCCCGAGGCGCTGAAACCGATGGTGAAGGGTGGAGGCTCGCTGACCGCGCTTCCGATCATCGAGACGCAGGCAGGTGACGTATCGGCATATATTCCTACAAACGTCATCTCCATTACCGACGGACAGATTTTTCTGGAGACCGCATTGTTCAACCAGGGTATCCGTCCGGCCATCAATGTGGGTATATCGGTATCCCGTGTGGGCGGTAATGCGCAGATAAAGTGTATGAAGAAGGTGGCCGGTACGCTGAAGACCGACCAGGCTCAGTACCGCGAGCTGGAGTCGTTCACCAAGTTCGGCGGCGACATCGATCCTGTGACCGCACGTGTCATTGACCGTGGCCGCAAGAACCAGCGCATCCTGTGTCAGCCGCAGTACCATCCATGGCCTGTGGAGAACCAGGTGGCTGTGATCTACGCCGGAGTCAACGGACTGCTGGAGAATGTAACCGAGAGTCAGGTGCCTGAGTTCGAGACCGAGTTCATACAGCAGCTCAAGATGAAGCATCAGGAGGATGTACTTGATGTACTGAAAAGCGGCAAGCTCACCGACGAGGCTCAGCAGGTCCTGGCGTCGACCGCCAAGGAGGTGGCCGACCGAATCGCGAGTGTAAAGTAATAAAACAGGAATTACATGTCAACGTTAAGGGAACTTAAAAACCGCATCGGGTCGGTAGCCTCCACCGAGAAGATTACCGGCGCGATGAAGATGATATCGTCGGCCAAGGTGCACCAGAATGAGCTGCAGTTGAAGAAACTGCAGCCTTTCCGTGCGAAGCTGACGGAAATCATGGGTCACATCCTGGGAGCCGAGGAGGATTTCAGTTCGCCGTTGATCGAGAGTCGCGAGGTGAACAATGCAGCGATTATTGTCTACGGTTCGGACGATGGATTATGCGGAGCGTACAACATCAATATCTTCAAGGGTCTGATGGAAAAGATCGATGAGATTCACCGTGAGCATCCTGAAGCAGGCATCAAGGTATATCCGATAGGTGACAAGATGGCCAAGGCATGCCGTAAGCTTGACGGTGTCGAGGTGGAGGTTGCCGACGGTGTCAACTCAAAGATGGGGGGCGAGAAGGTCAACGCCTTCACGCAGGGCATCCGCGAGCAGTTCGTGAACGGTGATGTCGACGTGGTGTATGTAGTGTACATGAGCTTCAAGTCGATGAGCCGTCAGACGTTGACGATGGACCAGCTGTTTCCGGTAAGCCAGGAGGCGCTGACGGGAGATGCCGAAGTACAGGACGAAAATCAGCTGTACATTTTCGAGCCGGATCCCAACAGTATCTTCAACGAGGTGCTTCCGATGTTCGTGCTGTCCACAATGCAGGAGATCACGATCGAGAACCGGGCCAGCGAGCAGGCCGCCCGAGTCATAGCGATGCAGAGCGCCAACGACAACGCCAAGAAGCTGCGAGACGAGCTGCAGCTGGAATACAACAAGTTGCGCCAGCAAGGCATCACCGCCGAGCTTCTTGACCTGTTGGGCGGTCAGGTGGAAAGATAATAGCGAAATAATTTAACATTAATGGCCAGTATAAAAGAATATTTCAAGGAAGTCGGCTCAGGGATCAAGAGCCTTGTGACCGGCATGGCCGTGACGGGCAAGGAATTCGTGACTCCCAAGATTACGGAGCAGTATCCCGAGAACCGCGCGGACCTGAAGATCAGCGACCGGTTCCGTGCGGAACTGACGCTGATTTATGATTCCGAAGGACGGCACAAATGCATAGGTTGCGGAATCTGCCAGATGAATTGTCCGAATGGCACAATCACGCTGCAGACCAAGATGGTCGAGCTGCCGGACGGCAAGAAGAAACGCAAGTTGGACAAGTACCTCTACGACCTGGGAAGCTGCACGTTCTGCATGCTGTGCGTCACTACCTGTCCGCAGCATGCCCTGGAGTTCAGCAACGATTTCGAGCAGGCGGTATTCGAGCGTGACAAGCTTGTGAAGCAGCTTAACTACCGTCCGGAGGTTCCGGATCCGGTCCCCGCTCCGAAGCCGGAGGCCGCGACTCCGGCACCGGAAGCCGCTCCAGTCCCCAAACCGGCGCCTCAGGTCGCACCCAAGGCTGATGAAAAGGCCTAATATCAATTTGAAACAATAACAACATAATGGATTCAGTAGCGAATATAATCTTATATTTCGTGGTGGCCCTGATAGTCGTGATTTTCTCGGTCATGGCAGTAACGTCGCGCAAGATATTGCGTTCGGCCACCTATCTGCTTTTCGTGCTGGTCGGAACCGCGATATTCTACTTCCAGTTGGGGTATCAGTTCCTGGGTGCGGTGCAGATCGCGGTATATGCGGGCGGCATCATGGTGCTGTTTGTGTTCGCGATTCTGCTGACGCACAAGCCCGACGAGTCCGTGTCGTATCTGCGCACGCACCGTCGGACCATCGGAACCGTAGCGGCCGTCGCAGGCGGTGTGTTGATGCTTCTCGCACTGTTCTACATGCCCCTGCCGCATGACGCGAACCTGATCAGTTGCATCGACGGCTCCAATCCGGTCACGATGGCGGAAATCGGCAAAGCATTCACGGGAACCGAGAAATTCCAGTACCTGTTGCCTTTCGAGGCGATATCAGTACTGTTGTTGGCATGTATAATCGGCGGCGTTACAGTTGCCCGTAAACGTTAATCACCATGGATTTGAATATGTTATGGTATCTGGTTCCGAGCGTGGTTATGTTCGTGGCCGGCGTGTACGGTTTCGTGACGCGCAAAAATATGATCGCCCTGCTGATTTCATTGGAGTTGATGCTCAATTCAGCCGATTTGAATTTTATAATTTTCAACCGCTTCCTGTATCCCGGCTCCATGGAGGGTATGGTGTTCACCCTGTTCGCCATCGCCATCGCAGCTGCCGAGACAGCAATAGCGATTGCTATTATTGTAAACATATACCGTTCGATCGGCAGCACTGAAGTCGACTCGGTTGATAAATTGAAAGATTGACCATGGGCGTAACACTTCCGATATTGATTCTTGCCATACCGTTCGCCATGTTCCTGATTCTGGGACTGGGCGGTGTGAAGATGTCGCGCAAGCTTGCCGGTATCCTCGGCATCACGGCATTGGGCACGGTGGCTGTGATCAGCTACTATGTCGCATTCAATTATTTCTTCAGCGGCGACCCCCGATTCATCGTTGACGGTGTCCGCCAGCAGTTCCAGATGTTCGACACCACGTGGCTGGCTTTCACCGACCGCCTGGTGGTGAAGATCGGTTTCCTGCTGGATCCCATCAGCGCGATGATGCTGATAGTCATCACCACCATATCGTTCATGGTGCATCTGTACAGCTGGGGTTACATGGAGCATGAGCCGGGATTCCAGCGCTACTATGCGTTCCTGTCGCTCTTCACGTTCTCCATGCTGGGTCTGGTGGTTGCCACCAACATCTTCCAGATGTACATATTCTGGGAGCTGGTAGGTGTCAGCTCGTACCTGCTGATCGGCTTCTTCTATAAGCTGCCGTCGGCTGTCTCAGCCTCCAAGAAGGCGTTTATAGTTACTCGTTTTGCCGACCTGTTCATGCTGATCGGTATTCTGGTTCTGAGCTGGTACGTGTCGAACGCTCCTGCCGACGGTCCTCTTGGATCCGCCTCGGCGTTCAACTTCATTATGCTTAACAGTAACGCGGGCACAATCGCCAATACCGTGCTTGGCGCCACGTTCATGAGCGGCTCCGTCCTGACATGGGCCATGGTGCTGATCTTTGTCGGCGGTATGGGTAAGTCGGCCATGCTGCCTCTGCACATCTGGCTGCCCGACGCCATGGAAGGCCCGACTCCTGTGTCGGCCCTGATCCATGCGGCTACTATGGTCGTCGCAGGAGTATATCTGGTGGCACGTTTCTTCCCGCTGTACTGCATCGTTCCGAATTCGCTGACGTTCATCACGATTGTCGGTGCAATCACGGCATTCTACGCCGCGGTCGTGGCATGTACGCAGATCGACATAAAGCGCGTGCTGGCCTTCTCGACCATATCGCAGATCGCCTTCATGATGGTGTCGCTTGGCGTGGCCTACAATCAGCCCATCGAGGGCGTTCATTACTCGGGTCTTGGTTACATGGCCTCCATGTTCCATCTGTTCACGCATGCTATGTTCAAGGCCCTTCTGTTCCTTGGTGCCGGTGCCTTGATCCATGCGGTCCACAGCAACGACTACACCAAGATGGGCGGCCTGCGCAAGTACATGCCCATCACTCACTGGACGTTCCTGATCGGCTGTCTGGCCATCGCCGGTATACCTCCCTTCTCGGGATTCTTCTCAAAGGACGAGATGCTGGCCGCCATGTACAACAACCATTGGTTCTGGGGTGCATGGATGTCGATGGTCGCAGGTCTGACCGCCTTCTATATGTTCCGTCTCTACTACCTGATTTTCTGGTGGGAGGAGAATCCTGAATATAAGAAGGAGGGCCACAAGCCCCACGACGCACCTTGGCAGATGTCTGTTCCTCTGATTATTCTGGCAGTCATCAGCTGTGTCGCCGGTTTAATCCCCTTCGGAGAGTTCGTGACCTACAACGGCGAGCCTTACCACATCCATCTGGAGACTCCGGTAGCGGTTACCTCGATTGTGATCGCCCTGTTGGCAATCGGTCTCGCAAGTGTGATGTACCGCAAGAAGAATCCTCTGCCCACCAAGTTCAAGAACGCGATGCCCGGCCTCTGGAAGGCTGCGCACCACCGCTTCTACTGGGATGAGATCTATCAGTTTGTCACGCATAAGATAATATTCAACATCATCTGCCGCAGCATCGCATGGTTCGACCGTCACATTATCGATGGTTTCATGAACGCTCTGGCAGCTATGACCAATTTCTTCAGCGTGAAGATCAAGGGTATGCAGTCGGGCTACATCCAGGCTTATGTTCTGTGGTACTTCCTCGGAGCTGTCGTCCTGGCCGCTATCACTTGGATTTGCTTATTATAACCCCAATAACAACAATAATAGATTATGCTTTTCGGAAATTTCTTAATCTGGTTTGTAGTCGTGCCCATCATCATGATGGCCGGGCTTGCATGCTGTGGACAGAACAACATGAAAGCTATCCGTGGGGTTATGGTGACATGCTCCAGCGTACTGCTTGCCATGTCCATCTGGCTTGTCGTGGCCTTCCTGGGCCAGCGGGCTGCCGGCAATGACGCCGAGATGCTCTGGATGGACAGCTGGATGTGGTATGAACCGCTCAATATCCACCTGGCCGTAGGTGTGGACGGCATCTCCGTTCTGATGCTGCTCCTGACTTCGGTCATCGTGTTCTGCGGAACATTCGCTTCGTGGAAGATCAATCCGCTTCCCAAGAACTTCTTCCTGTGGTTCTCACTTCTGTCGACCGGTGTATACGGCTTCTTCATCTCCATCGACATGTTCACCATGTTCATGTTCTACGAGGTGGCTCTGATTCCGATGTACCTGCTGATCGGCGTGTGGGGCACGGGCCGCAAGGAATATTCGGCAATGAAACTGACCCTGATGCTGATGGGTGGCTCGGCCTTCCTGATGCTCGGCCTGATGGGTATCTACTGGCACGGCACTCCCGAGGGAGTGGCTCCGACCTGGAACATACTTGAGATTGCCCGTTACAACTGTATCGACCACGGCTGGCAGAATCTGCTGTTCTGCTTCACCTTTGTCGGATTCGGCGTACTTGGCGCCATGTTCCCCTTCCATACATGGAGCCCCGACGGTCACGCCTGCGCCCCGACGGCCGTGTCGATGCTTCACGCCGGCGTTCTGATGAAGTTAGGTGGTTACGGATGCTTCCGCATCGCCATCTTCCTGCTGCCTCAGGCTGCCAACGAGCTGGCCTGGATCTTCATCATCCTGACCGGTATCAGCATTGTATACGGTGCGTTCTCCGCTTGCGTCCAGACCGACCTGAAGTACATCAACGCCTACTCCTCAGTGTCGCACTGCGGAATGGTGCTGTTCGCCCTGCTGATGCTTAACACCACAGCAATGACCGGTGCCATCCTCCAGATGCTCAGCCACGGTCTGATGACGGCTCTGTTCTTTGCCTTGATCGGCATGATCTACGGACGTACTCACACCCGCGACATCCGTCAGATGGGCGGCCTGATGAAGATCATGCCTTACTTAGGTGTTTGCTACATGATCGCCGGTTTCGCATCGCTGGGTCTGCCCGGTATGTCGGGATTCGTTGCCGAGATGACAATCTTCTTCGGATCGTTCGAGCACGCCGACCTGTTCCACCGCATCTTCGTGATTGCTGCCACAACGTCGATCGTGATCACCGCGGTCTATATCCTGCGGGTGGTCGGCAAGCTGGTCCTGGGTCCCGTTCAGGACGAGCACCATCTGTCGCTGACCGATGCCGAGTGGTGGGAGCGTCTGGCCACGGCTACGCTGATCGTCTGCCTGGCCGGAATAGGCTTCTTCCCCAACTGGCTGGCCGAAACGATATCGAACAGTTTCAAACCTATTGTCGATGCGTTGGCAATGGCCATTTAATAATGAACAACATTAAGACAAGTATTTAAACAATGGGCTATTCACAATTTGGGGCGATGATTCCCGAGTTAATAATATTGGGCATATTCCTTGTGGTGTTCGTCGCCGATGTGTTCACGCGCGACGGGTCGAACAAGAAATGGCTTACCCCCTTGACGACGGTGTTGTTCGGACTGGGCACAATCGCCATCTGGCTGATACCGGCGTGCGGCGAGTCCGTTTTCGGCGGCATGTATGTCAATGATGCGTCGACCAACGCCATTAAGGCTATACTGAATGTGGGAGTATTCATCGTGCTTCTGCAGTCGGCCAGCTGGACCGAGAGCGACGAGGTAGTGGTCCGCAAGGGGGAGTTCTACGAATTGCTGCTCGTGACTCTGTTCGGTATGTATCTGATGGTCTCCGCACGTCACTTCCTGCTGTTCATCATCGGACTGGAAGCCGCCTCGCTGCCTCTGGCAGCACTGGTGGCGTTCAACAAGAAGCGCAGCGAGAGTCATGAAGCTGCCGCCAAGTACATATTGACAGCCGTTTTCTCGTCGGCGATTCTGCTGATGGGACTCAGCTTCGTGTATGCGTTCTCCGGCGGCTCGCTCTACTACAACGACATCTACCGCAACGTGGTCTCCGGCGAGATGTCGGGTCTGCTGGTGGTGGCGCTGGCGTTCATGATCGCCGGAATCGGTTTCAAGCTCAGCCTGGTTCCCTTCCACCTTTGGACCGCCGACGTTTACCAAGGTGCCCCCACGGCAATCACTTCATATCTGTCGGTTATCTCCAAGGGCTCCGCTGCGTTTGCGTTCTTCGTGATTTTCGTACAGGTGTTCGGCCAGGTCTACGCCGACGCCTGGGAATGGATGATGTATGCGGTGATCATCGCAACAATCACCGTAGGTAATCTCTTTGCAATACGTCAGAAGAACCTGAAGCGATTCATGGCCTTCTCCTCGATTTCGCAGGCCGGTTACATAATGCTGGGCGTGATGTCGGTATCCGCCTTGGGTCTGGCCTCGATGATGTACTACATATTCGTATACATCGTCAGCAATCTCGGAGCCTTTGCCGTGATTACCGCAATCGAGAACAAGACGGGCAAGGTCGGCATGGACGACTACAACGGTCTGCACAAGACCAATCCCTGGCTGTCGTTCGCAATGACGCTGGCCATGTTCTCTCTGGCAGGTATTCCGCCCTTCGCAGGCTTCTTCTCGAAGTTCCTGATCTTTACGTCGCTTACTTCCACAGGTTCGATGGCTTTGTATATGCTGGTGCTGATTGCGTTGATCAATACCATCATCTCGCTGTACTACTATCTCCTGGTTGTAAAGGCAATCTGGATCAATCCCGGCGAGGCCAGGATCGAGGCGTTCAAGAGCAACGCCGGCGAGAAAGCCGCTCTGTGGATCTGCGTGGCCGGAATCGTTCTGTTCGGTCTGGTTCCCTGTGTCTACCAGTTCTGCTACAACTCGTCTTTGATTCCGGCTCTCTGAGCAGGAACAAGATAATTGGATTCAAAAACGGGACGGAGTAAAATCCGCCCCGTTTTCGTATCATTACACCCGTGATGCCATGAATGATGTTGCAAAATATTTAAGCGACGGTTTAAAAAATTGTTTTGCAACATATTTGTTGGCATAATTCACAAAAAATATGTAAATTTGTGAGGTAAACAGAGATGAGAGAATCTCGAGGACCCAAAATTTACAACGGCTGATGAAAACACACGCTTCACCAACCGCTTATAACCGAATACCAAGAAACTTATCTATATTTAATTCCGCATGAGTTATTTGAAATTTGACAAGAACCTGATGATTAACCTTGAGCAAAGCCTGCCGAAGGAGATGCTTAGGACCAATCGTTCGGGAGCCTATCATTGTACGACGATTGTAGGATGCAACACACGCAAGCAGCACGGACTTCTGGTTATACCGATTCCCGAGATGGACGACCAGGCCCATGTATTGCTGTCATCGCTCGACGAGACGGTAATTCAGCATGGGGCGGAGTTCAACCTGGGTCTGCACCAGTACGGAGACAACACGTTCAGCCCGAACGGTCACAAGTACATCCGGGAATTCAGCTGCGAGGTAGTGCCCAGCATCTTGTACCGTGTCGGCGGTGTCATACTTTCCAAGGAGAAAGTGTTCATATCTCATCAGAACCGCATTCTGATCCGTTACACCCTGATTGACGCGCATTCCGACACCACACTGAAGTTCCGTCCGTTCCTGGCGTTCCGCAACGCTAACGCATTGGTAATGGAGAACCAGGCCATCAACAAGACCATCAACCACGTGCCCGACGGCATCTCGACATGCCTGTACAAGGGTTATCCAGAGCTGTACATGCAGTTCAACAAGGAGGTGAAGTGGGTGGACGACGGCCATTGGTACAAAGGAATGGAGTATTACAAGGACCGCGACCGCGGCATTCCTTACAAGGAGGACCTCTGGGTGCCGGGCTACTTCGAGGTTCCCATCAAGAAGGGCGAGAGCATCATCTTCTCTGCATCGACCGCTGAGACAGATCCGGCCAAGTTCGAGGAAGTATACGAGAACGAGACCAAGGGGCGCACCTGTCGCACCAGCTTCTACAACTGTCTTAAGAACGCCGCCCAGCAGTTCTATCTGAAGAACGAGTACGGCGACTATATCATGGCAGGTTATCCCTGGTACAATGTGCGTGGCCGTGACGAGCTGATCGCGCTGCCCGGCTGTACTCTGGCTGTTAACAACATTGAGGATTTCCATAAGATCATGGATACTTTCATCCAGGCTCAGAACCATTATCTGAAGACCGGCGAGAAGGATCGCGTGATCCATGAGATCGATCTCCCCGACATCCCATTATGGACCATATGGGCCATCCAGGCCTACCGCAAGGCTACGGACACCGCTACCTGCCGCGCCAAGTATGGCGAGGAGGTTCGTCGTCTGGTGGAGGACATCCGCAACGGCCGGGTGCCCAACCTGCGTCTCAACGATAACGGACTGGTATCGAGCGAGGGCCGCGATACCCCTGTCACCTGGCTGTCCGCATCCATCAACGGGCGCCCCATCATCCCCCGCACGGGTTATATTCTGGAATTCAACGCGCTGTGGTACAACGCGCTCCGTTTCCTGCAGTCGCTCTACGAGGGTGAGGCCGGCATGGAGGAATACGTTAAGGAACTTGACGCCATAGCGCAGAACACCGGTGAAAGTTTCGTCTCGACGTTCCTGAACGGTTACGGATACCTGTACGACTATGTGAACGGAAGCTACACCGACCTGGAAGTACGTCCCAACATGGCCATCGCAATCGGATTGGAATACAGCCCGCTGACACGTCGCCAGCGCAAGACTGTCCTGGACTTCTGCACTCGCGAGTTGCTAACGCCCAAGGGATTGCGTTCGCTGAGCCCTAAGAGCCAGAATTACCGTCCCATATACGTCGGCAATCCGACCGAGCGTGAGTACACCGTGCATCAGGGTCCGGCCCGTCCCTGGTTGTTCGGTTTCTATGCCGACGCCTATTTCAAGGTATTCGGATTGTCGGGACTGTCGTTCATCGAGCGCATGCTGATTGGTTACGAGGACGAGATGTCCACCGGATGTATCGGCTCGCTGAGCGAGATGTACGATGCCAACCCGCCGTATACCGGCCGCGGTGCCGTCTCGACGGCTAAGAACGTGGGCGGCATCCTGCAGGTGATCCGCACCGTGAATCAAATGAATAAACTCCAACAATAACAATCCCAAATACTTAGAGAAATGAGAGCATTAATGTTCGGCTGGGAGTTTCCTCCCCACATTCTCGGTGGTCTGGGTACGGCGAGTTATGGCTTGACCAAGGGTATGCACAACTGCGGCAATATGGACATCACGTTCGTGATTCCGAAGCCGTACGGCGACGAGGAGAAAGGCTTCGCCAACATCATCGGAGCTAACTGCACACCGGTGGCTTGGCGCGACGTCGACCGCGACTATGTCGCCAACCGCATTGGCAAGGTCATGGACCCGGAACTATACTTCAACCTCCGCGACCATATCTACGCGGACTTCAACTATATGCGGCTCAACGACCTGGGCTGTATTGAATTCTCGGGACGCTATCCGGACAACCTTCTGGAGGAAATCAACAATTACTCCGTGGTTGCAGGCGTCATAGCCCGTACCGTTCCCTGTGACATCATCCATTCGCATGACTGGCTGACCTATCCGGCCGGTATCCATGCCAAGAACGTCACGGGCAAGCCACTGGTGATTCATGTCCACGCCACCGACTTTGACCGCAGCCGTGGCAATGTCAACCCGACGGTATTCGGAATCGAGAAGGACGGTATGAACAATGCGGACCATATCATCACGGTGTCCGAGCTGACTCGCCGCACGGTAATCGACAAGTACGGCATCAGCCCCGACAAGGTGACCACGGTGCACAACGCCGTGATTCCCTTGAGCGACGAGCTGCTGAACATCCCGCGCCGCGACAAGAAGGACAAGGTGATTACCTTCCTGGGTCGCATCACCATGCAGAAGGGTCCGGAGTACTACGTCGAGGCAGCCGCCAAGGTGCTGCAGAAGACCAAGAACGTACGCTTCGTGATGGCCGGCAGCGGTGACATGATGGACGCCATGATCAAGCTGGCTGCCCAGCGCAACATCGCCGACCGCTTCCACTTCACCGGCTTCCTCCGCGGCAAGCAGGTATACGAGATGCTGGCCGATTCCGATGTCTACGTAATGCCTTCGGTATCGGAGCCTTTCGGTATCTCGCCTCTGGAGGCCATGGAAATGGGCGTTCCCTCCATCATCTCCAAGCAGTCGGGCTGCGCCGAGATCCTGACCAACGTCATCAAGACAGACTACTGGGACGTTGACGCAATGGCCGACGCCATGCACGCGCTGGTTTCCTATCCCGCATTCCACGACTATCTGCGCGTCAAGGGAATCGAGGAGATTCACGGAATCACCTGGGAGAAGGCTGGCCAGAAAGTAATCGACATCTATAATCAGGTACTCAACAACAGATAATAAGGTAACGGAACATGGCATGGGCGTGAATACACTGCCCTGCCGGCAATAAGGATGATTATGAAATCAGTTTGTTTTTATTTCCATATACATCAGCCCTTCCGGCTGAAACGTTATCGGTTCTTCGACATCGGTAACGACCACTACTACTTCGATGATTTCTCGGACGACGACATCATGTCGCGTCTTGCCGAGAACTCCTACATGCCGATGTGCGAGACTCTGCTGGAGATGATCAAGAACACCAACGGCGCGTTCAAGTGCTCGCTGAGCATCAGCGGCACCGCCATCGAGCAGATTCAGCTCTACGTGCCCGAGCTGATCGACAAGCTCAAGGAGCTGGCCGACACCGGCTGCGTGGAGTTCATGTCGGGCACATACTCGCATTCGCTGGCCAGCCTGGAGGATGCCGAGGAGTTCATGCGTGACGTGCGCAAGCACGACGCCATGATCAACGACCTGTTCGGCAAGAGGCCTGTGACCTTCGTGAACACGGAGCTGATCTACGACGACGACATCGCCATGGAGGTCGGTGCCATGGGCTTCGAGACATGCGTCACCGTGGGTGCCAAGCATGTGCTGGGCTGGAAGTCGCCCAACTATGTATACCAGGCCGAGACCGCTCCGGACCTGAAGCTGCTGCTTACCAACGACAAGCTGTCGGACGATGTCGCACGCAATTTCGCGAACCCCGAGTGGCCCGCATATCCTCTGACGGCGGACAAGTACATGGACTGGATCGCCGCGCTGCCCGAGCAGGAGCAGGTGGTGAACCTTCACTTCTCCATGGATACCTTCGGTTCGTTCCTGCCTGCCAACACCGGTATCTTCATGTTCCTGAAGGCGCTCCCGCAGTTCGCAGCCGAGCGTAATATCCGTTTCTCGACTCCGAGCGAGGCTGTCGCTACGCTGAAGCCCGTGGGTATGCTGAGCGTTCCGTATCCTATCAGTGACATCGACGAGGCCCGCGATGTGTCGGCTTGGAAGGGTAACGACCTTCAGAACGAGGCCCTTAACAAACTATACGCAGTGGCCGAGCGCGTAAGTCTCTGCTCCGACCGCATGCTGAAACAGGACTGGGAGTACCTGCAGAGCTCCGACCACTTCTACTACATGAGCACCAAGAACCTGGCTGACGGCGCAAGCCATGCGGCGTTCAGTCCGTATGATTCGCCCTTCTCGGCATTCACGAACTACATGAACGTCCTGGCCGACTTCCTGGTTCGTGTTGAGGAACAGTATCCTGAGAGCATCGACAACGAGGAGCTGAATTCGCTTCTGCTCACCATCCGCAACCAGGCTTCGGAGATCACGTCGCTCAACAAGGAGGTTAAGTCCCTGCGTGCCATGACCGGCGAGGAGAACATGCCCGTCACCGAGGTGGTTCCCGTCGAGGCCGCCAATGTCGAGGCTCCGGCCGAAGCCGTGGCTCCCAAGAAGCGTGGCCGCAAGCCAGCCGCCAAGAAGGATGACGCCAAGCCCGTAAAGAAGACTGCAAAGAAGACCACCAAGAAGGCTGAGTAAATCCGCCTAATCCCTAACTATACGGATACCGGCTGAACCCCAGGGTTCAGCCGGTATTTTTTGATGGATATGTATCAGTGGGTTATGTCGTGGACCCCTTGTTTCTCTACGAATGTGTTGAACGAATGGGGTTTGAGAGTAGCTGTAAGTGACTTGGAGCCGATCTGGACATCTATAGGGGCGGCGGTGTCGTTGAAGTTGCCGGCCACAACCACATATTTGCCCTGAGGACTGACGGTCACCAGTATCGGCTTCTTGTCGGTGCCTTGGTCCTTGAAGCCCACAACTTTCGAACCCGGCGTGATGAAGTTGGTGTAGTGTCTTACGGCCTGGTATTCCGGAGTGTATGTGAACGTGCGGTCCTTGGAGTTTACGCGGATCAGAGCGTTCTGTTTCCAGCCCCAGGGGCTTTCGCCATTGTCGGCAAGAATGAAGTTCCAGAACGTATACTCATGGCACCCGTTGCCGAGATAGTGGTTGATCAGCTCGAAGGTATGCTCTGCGGCGTCCCAGTTGAACGAACCCCAGCCGCATTCGCTCTCCGAACAGATGTACTTCCATTCAGGATGCTCCTTGCGGACGAAGGGCAGTACCTCGCGTCCCTCCCACTGGAAGCCGACACCCTTGGTGTATTCCTGCTGACCAGGATCGGACAGGACTTTCTCGATATGGTCGCGACGGTTGGAGTTGAATGTTCCCATGTAAAGCTCTACCTCCGGATGGTTCCTGCGCAGGGTCGGGCCCAGATAATCGCGGTTGAAACGGTTGGTGCCTTCGGCGGTCCAGGCGCAGCCGGGGTAGGGGGTATAGCTGTAGGCCTCGTTCTGGTAGATGACGCGGTCGATTGGAATTCCCTGCTCGGCGTATGCGTCGATGAACTTGCAGAACATGTTGGCGTAGGCCTGCAGATAGCGGGGATCCTGGATGAAGTAGTCGTTCTCGGCGATCTGGCGTGGGAACACATTGTCGCGTTTTCCGGTCAGCTTCATCTCGTCGGGGTCCGTCTTGCCCTCGGCACCCGCGTACAGCAGATAATCCAGTTTCTTCGGCATGTTGTTGAACTCGCTGCTCAATACGGGATAATCATTGTTGATCTTCATCCACGACGGGGGAGACCATGGGGAAACCCAACACACGATGTCGGGATTGTACTTCTGCGCTGCGTGGATAAAGGGGATGATGCTGGTCTTGTCGCGGTCGATATTGAAGTAGCGCAGTTCCAGGTCGCCCGGCACCTCGTCGCAGCTGTACCAGGAACGGGCGTAGTCGTTCGCACCCATCGATACGCGACCCCGTGTGGCGCGGAGTTCACCCTGAGGACTGAACACCTTATAAAGGATTTCGTGCTGCTCGTCGCGGGTCAGCATCGACAATGCGTCCCAGTCGAGTTCGTTGAATGTGATTCCCCATCCAGAGAACGTAACGATGGGTTCGTTTGTGTTCACCTTGACATCGGGGGTGGCTGACTGCTGTTTCTTCAGCGTGACTTTCGAGGTCTTCCATTCGTTTCCTTCGGTGCTTTCGTTCCAGCTGAAGCTCTGTGCCTGTACAGTGGCGGAAGCCGCTACGGCTATTCCCGACAGGATTAGGATCTTGAGTTTTCCGTTCATGAGGTTAAATTTGTGTTGATGACGCAAAAAATGCGTGCCATTAGATTATTCTTTTGATTTTAATCGCAACTACAAATTTAATTAAAATATCGCAGTTGACAATCGTGTGCTTCATTGTTGATGTATGTTTGGCCTGTTTTTTTTCTGCATAATATGTACGATTTATGCTTGCATATGTCTGTGTATTAGTAGAATATGAATGTAACAAATTTGTTGCTAACAACTTTGTAACTAACAAGGTTGTAAGTTAAGCAAATATATTGTAATTTTGTGATAACGATATGGACAATGGAATTTGAAGTAACTAAATGGGAGGGGAGGCCTCAGGACGGCGCGGAGCGCGGCGAGGCCGAATGCGGTGTATATGATTTTCTGGACGGCCTCGGGGTTGATTACATCACGCTGTGCCATCCGGCGGCGTTTACTATGGAGGAATGCGAGGCCGTGCGGCAGGAAGCCGGAGCCCCGGTGTTCAAGAACCTGTTCCTGACCAATAAGCAGCAGACGGATTTCTATCTGCTGATGATGCCGGCCGACAAGCCGTTCAAGACCAAATACCTCTCGTCGCAGTTGGGATGCGCGCGGTTGTCGTTTGCCTCGGCCGACCATATGGACCGATATCTCCATATCCATCCCGGAGCGGTATCGCCCATGGGTCTGATTTATGACAAGGAGCGTCATGTCCGCCTGATCATAGACCGCGACCTGCAGGGTGGCGAGAGATATGCCTGCCATCCATGCGTCAATACCTCCAGTCTGGTATTGACGTTCACCGACCTGCTGGACAGGATCATCCCCGCCACCGGCCATGACTTCACCTGGGTGGATTTGAAACCTGAATAAGCGCCAGGAATCATCAGTCCTTTGCGCTTGCCTGGTTCATCATCTCCTGAATCTCGTCGGGTTGCGGAATCGGCAGTTCAGCCAATAGGTACTTGCCGTACAGCGCGTATGCCTCCTGGGTGGGCGGTTTAAGTTCATTGAACAGTGGAGCGTAGATGCGGTCGAATTCAGGTGCTATCTCATTGACGCCTGTTGAGCAATAATCCTTCAATACCTGTTCCACCGTCAGGTCGCTCACGTCTCGTGCCGGCCCGATGGCTGTATCTCCTTTTTTATCGAGCACAGCGTAGATCATGCCGCAGTCCTTGAGTTTCTGAAGTGTCTGACTCAGTATATGGACGGGGAGGTTGTACTCGGCCGCGAACTGGGTCTGCGTCAACGGTTCCTGACGCTTCAGGAACCGTTGCGCCACCACGGCCATTACTATTATGGCCATGCGCATGCGCGTCTCGACGGTCAGCTGCTGGTCATTGCCCAGAAAGTTGAACGTGAAGACGTTCTGGAGCGAGTATGTCAGCACGCAGCCTATCAGCATGATCAGCCACGACAGCTGGAGCCATATCAGGAACAGCGGCAGGAATGCGAACGATCCGTAGATGGCGTTGTATTTCGACACATATATCTGTCCGTTGATGAACAGCCACTGGATCACGTAGAAGGCGATGGAGCAGAAGGCCCCGGATATGGCTGCGAACTTGAAGTTTACTTTTGTGTTGGGTATGAGCCAGTAGGCGATACTGAACGCAGCCCAGGCGAAAAACAGAGGTGCCAGGTCCAGCAGGAAATTCACTACCGGCGTCAGAAACGCGAAATACAGCACATCCTGAAAGGTATCCGACATGAACAGCGATATTCCCGACGAGCAGATCAGCAGGATCGGTACCATCAGACAGATGGTGAGGTAGTCGGTGAATTTGCGGAATATGGTCCGTTGCCTCTTCACGTCCCAGATGTTGTTGACGGCATCTTCGATGCCGGACAGAAGCATGATGACCGTCCACAGCAACACGATGATGCCCACGCCGACAAATACTCCCTGTGTGGCGTTGGTCAGATAGGAGTCCACGAAGTTCAGGAACGTCGTAATGACCTTATGCTGCGAGGGAAACATGATGTATAGCTCGTTCATCACCGAATCCTGCAGGCCGAATCCGCGTCCTATGGCCACGATCAAGGCCAGTGCGGGCACGATTGCCAGCACGGTGGAGTAGGTCAGGGCCATGGACTTGATCTGTAGGCCTCGGTTCAGGAACGACTTGACCGACAGGTTTGTGATCTTGACCAGACGCACCCGGAAGGTGCGTCGGTTGTCGTACCAGACACCCGACACGCAATATGTGACCAATGCTGTAATCTTGGCGATGAGCCGTTGCAGCAACCCCGGTTTTTTATCTTCAGTATCAGTCATAATCAATGTATACTTAATAGATAACAACAAAACAGGCCTTCGGGTTAACGCCGAAGGCCTTGATGGAAGGCAGAGGCCCTGTAAGCCGGGTTATGTACGTTCCGGAGGAACGCGTCTGTCATTTATCTTTGCTTACGGTTGCCCGCACGCTATAGCAGCCTACCCCCCGACAATGGACGGGCCGTCCTTAGCTGCCGGTATATTTGGCCTTGCAACCCGCAGGATGTGCGGCGCCGCATGTCGCCATGCGGCCCGGTGGTCTCTTACACGCGCCTTTTCACCCTTACCTTGTGTCCGTAGACGCAAGGCGGTTGTTTTCTGTCACTTATCCCTGACATCGCTGCCAGCTTTCCGTTAAAAAATGCGGTGCCCTATGTTGCCCGGACTTTCCTCTACGGCCTCTCTGGCCGGAGCGACAGACCGTGCCTCTGCCCATGCAAAGTTACAACTTATTTGCGAATTTCACAAAAATAGATGTTTATGCTGTTTGACCGATGGCTGATGACGTTTTGTCACCGGTTCAGGTGATGGCGGATCAGGGCGATGATTTCCTCTGGGGTGAAGCGGGAGGTGTCGATGCTGAGATGGTAGGTGGAGGCGTGGCCCCAGGGGCGGTTGGCATAGTAGGAATAGAAGGATTCGCGCGCGTTGTCCATCTTGCGGGCCATGTTGCGCGCGGCATCCATGTCGGCGGCGTCCTTACGGTCGTAGATTCTCCTGGCGCGGAACTCAAGCGGAGCATGCAGAAAAATGCTTACAAGCCCCGGATGGTCACGCAGGATATAGTCTGCGGTACGACCCACGATCACGCACGACCCCTTGTCGGCCAACTGCCTGATGACCCGCGACTGTGCCCGGTACAGCCCCTCGTTGTCGATGTCCGAGAATTCTGAAACGGCATTCTCAACACCGTAGTTATATTGAAGAAGGCTGCGTAGCCACGACGGCCGCTTCTCGTCGGCACGGTCGAACAGGTTCTTGCTGAATCCTAACGCCTCGGCGGCTTTGCTCAGCAAGGTCTTGTCGTAATAATCAGCTCCGAGACTCCGGGCTATCATTTTGCCGATTTCCCGGCCTCCACATCCGAATTGACGTCCGATAGCCACTATGAAAGACTGTTCGGACTGAGTTTTATCATTATTCTTGTCGGTAGTCATAACTGTCAGTATATAAATGGAATAAAGGCTGATAACGGCCCGGAATCCATGTCGGGTTTTGAAAAATAATTGAAAAAATCACCCAAAATTATAAATATTTAGGTATTTTTGCAATTGGAAAGTGCAGTTTCGGACGTATTTTATTCCGAACAGACAACATTAAAACAATATGGCACAAGATAAGAACGAATCCCCCGAGAACAAGGGGATGGAACTTTACGAGTACATAGTGGACAATGTCGAAACGTTGCCCGAGAGTCCAGACGAGATAGTGATGAAACTCCGGGATGTGGACAGTTCAGGACAGTTCCTGGCAAGCACTGCGCGTTTTCTGGCGGCAGTGGACAGGGAACGGTACCAGAAATGGCTGACACCCCTGATCGAGGGTGCGATCGAGCGCGACCGTGAGCGCCGCTATATCGGATCGCTTCTCGAGGCCATCTGGGGGGCGGACTACGAGGACCGGTTCGAGGAACTGAAGCAGACAGACAATAATTTCCGTCGGATCTACCGACGCATACACCCCGAGGACGATGCGATGTAAAATCATGATAGCGCTGGCGGTATTTGTACTGTTAGGCGCATGTGCACAGAACGTGAAGATGAAGACAGATCAGAAAACGCGACCGGAAGTCAAGGAGACAATAGTGGACCTCGAGACTACAGCAGGTCCGATCAGGATAAAATTGTACGACGATACTCCGCAGCATCGCGACAATTTCGTGAAACTGGTCAAGGAGGGATTCTACGACGGGGTGCTGTTCCACCGCGTCATCGACGGATTCATGGTACAGACCGGTGATCCCAACTCCAAGAACGCCAAGCCTGGCGATCGTCTCGGCGCCAGCGACCCCGGCTACACGTTGCCGGCCGAGATAGTCTATCCCAAGCATTATCATAAATACGGAGCCATTGCCGCGGCGCGTACCGGCGACAATGTGAATCCCGAGCGCCGGAGCAGCAGCAGTCAGTTCTACATAGTGACCGGCCGCAAGGCCACCCAGTCGCAGATGGAACAGATGGCAGGCCAGGCTGTGATGGGCGAGCGTCAGAAACTGTTCAATGAGCTGTCGCGCCAGCATGTGGATTCTATCCGTGCCATGTACGACCGCAACGACCGCGAGGGCGTGGAGAAGCTGCGCATGGAGCTGATCGATACTGTCGAGAAGCAGATTCCGGCCAAACCACTGCCCGAGCAGATGGTTCAGGACTACGTCAACCTGGGCGGCACGCCGCATCTGGACAGCCAGTACACGGTGTTCGGCGAGGTTATCTCCGGAATGGAGACGGTGGAGAAGATCCAGAAGGCCGAGACCGACGACATGGACCGTCCCAAGCAGGACGTGCGTATCATCAAGGCTACTATCGAGAAATAGATGCGGAATTAAAGGAGAAACAGGCTTAAATTAGAAACTTTGGCGTAAAATTTGAAAAAAAATTTGCCATCAAAGATAAAAAGTGTAAATTTACGGCTTGAAACAAGCATAGGCGATTCCGTGGGCGGCCATAGCCAAGAAACAGAGCCGAAGACGGAGCGTCGGAGTGAATACCAGAATACGGAAAAGTAATGAACGAACTCGAAAAGAAGGATCCTCAGGAAGAGGTAAGCACGGCCGCAGCGACGCAGGAAGCAGTGTCCGCTCCCGAGGAGTGTGCGGAACCGGAAGTGAAAGAATGTGTAGAGTCGGCATCGCCGGCGGAAACGATATCGGAAATGACCGATGCCGTTCAGCCTGTCGAGCAGCCGGCAGAGGAAGCTGAAGGAGAAGAGCCGCAGCACAATTTCCACAATATGAGCAAGGAGGAACTGGTAGCAGCGCTCCGCGAGGTGCTTGACAACGACAAGATGGAAAGCCATCGTGATGTCACAGCCATGAAGCAAGCCTTCTTCAGCCTCCGTAGCCGCGAGCGTCTGACCGAGCTGAACGCATACGTAGACGCAGGCAACGATCCGGCAGCCTTCGCCGCCCAGCCTGACCCTGTCGAGAACGAGTTCAACGAGCTTTACGCGCAGTTCAAGGAGCGCCGTCAGGCATATATCGCCGCCGATGACGCACGTCGCCAGGTAAATCTGGAGAAGAAGCTTGAACTGCTCGACAAGATGAACGCCATCGCCGGCGATATCGATACAGTGAATGTGAAATTCCAGGACTTTCAGCAGCTTCAGACTGAATTCCGCGCCATAAAGGATGTTCCCCCCACGGCCGAGACCGAGCTGTGGAAGAATTTCCAGACCGTCAGCGAGCAGTTCTATGACCATCTGAAGATGAACAAGGAACTCCGTGACCTTGACTTCCGCAAGAACCTGGAGGCCAAGCGTGCCCTTCTGGAGGAGGCACGCAAGCTGGCGGAAGTCAACGACCCAGTGCAGGCGTTCCGCACGCTGCAGGGACTGCACGAGGAGTGGCGCAACATCGGCCCGGTTGCCAAGGATATCCGCGAGTCCCTGTGGGAGGAGTTCCGTGAGGCATCGGCCGTCGTGAACCGACGTCATCAGGACTACTTCGAGCAGCGCAAGGCCTCGGAGCAGATCAACGAAGCAGCCAAGGAGGAGCTCTGCAAGCTGATCGAGGAACTGAATCCCGCCGAGAACACCACATTCGCGCAGTGGAACACGATGACCGACCAGATCATCGAGCTTCAGAAGAAGTGGAAGGAGTACGGCTATGCAAGCAAGAAGGCCAATACGGCGCTCTATACCCGTTTCCGTCGTGCCTGCGATAACTTCTTCGAGGCCAAAACCGAGTTCTTCCGCCGCACGCGCGAGGGCTTCAGCGAGAACCTGGCCAAGAAGATCGCCCTGTGCGAGCGCGCCGAGGCCTTGAAGGATAATCCCGAGGTCAAGAACCCCACCGACGAGATCGTGAAGCTCCAGGCCGAGTGGAAGACCATCGGTTCCGTACCACGCAAGCAGAGCGACGAGATCTGGGTCCGCTTCACCGCGGCATGCAACTACTTCTTCGACGAGCGCAAGCGCCAGAACCGCGAGCGCCGCAAGGACGAGACCAGCAACCTGGAGGCCAAGCGAGCCATTATCGTCGAGCTGAAGGAACTGCCGCTTGACGGCGACCGCCGCGAGGTGATCGGCAAGGTCAAGGAGCTGCAGGCCAAGTGGAACGAGATTGGTTTCGTACCCTTCAAGTACAAGGACTCCATCTTCAAGGAGTACCGCGAGATCTGCGACAAGCTGTACAACACATACACCGAGCGCGAGTCGAACCGCCGCATGGGCAACTGGCAGGACCGTCTGGGCCGTATGCGCGGCGACAGCAAGCAGGTCACCAGCGAGCGTGACAAACTGGTACGTGCGCTGGAGGCACGCAAGAGCGAGCTGTCGACATACGAGAACAACATGGGATTCTTCAACGTTAAGTCGTCCGCAGGCAACTCGATGGTCAAGGAGATGGAGCGCAAGATTGCCCGTCTGAAGGATGAGATCGAGGAGATCAGGACCAAGATTCGCATGGTGGATAACCCCGAGGTAGCCAAGAAGGTCGAGACTCCCGCACAGGAGGCACCTGCCGAGGAAAAGACTGAGGAATAAACCGATATAGGTAGCCGTGGGCAATCCGCAGGCTACCGGACCCAAATATGAATACGGCACTCATGAATTGAGCGCCGTATTCTTTACGAATATGACGCCCCGTCATGGAGGCGCATGGCCGTACGGAGAGACGGCCCCATTGTTTGCACCACAGATGAGAAGAATCGTTTTACCGACATTATTGATATTGGCCGCGACCGTAACCGAGGCCCAGTATGTAGACATAACAAATTCGCTGTATCCCGAGCGTTATCCGCAGGAGCAGCAGGACGCGCTGAACCGGCTCCCGGGCGAGCCGGAGGACACCACACATAATTTCGGCGACGACATCGAGATCAAGAGCCCGCTGGTGTTGAAGTACATGCATCAGCGCGACAGCATCGAGGCCGTCGAGAACAATCCGTACGTGCAGATGGCTGCCAATGCCGCGCCCCCTGCCGCCACTGTCGCTCCGAAGATGGGAACTACGGCTGCGGGCACATCGTTCGCGGTGAAAAAGGCAGCCTCCGTGCCGCGGACCAAACTGATGGATGATCCCGAGCGGGCGCGTATAGTCGAGGCGGCAGTGGACGGCGACATGCAGTCGCAGTTCGAGTTGGGCCGTATCTACGACGAGGGCAAGGGAATTCCACGCAACTCCAAGGAAGCGGCCTACTGGTACCGTCGTGCAGCGCGTAACGGACATGCCGACGCGCTGCTGGCCCTGGGCAAAGCCTTCCGTGCCGGTGACGGTGTGCTTCAGGACAGCCGTATCGCCGCCGAGAATTTCTGGCGTGCCGCCGAGCGCGGCAATGCCGAGGGTGCGTACCTGTTCGCCATGATGCTGAGCAACGGCGAAGGTGTAGCCAAGGATCTGCCGCGTGCGCTGAAGTATTTCTTGCAGGCTGCCGAGAACAATTATGCAGATGCCGACGTTCAAGTGTCTAAACTGCGGTCGCAGGGAGTCAGAATGGCTGCGGACCGTGCTTCCAAAGGCACAATGGCAAGGACGACAACACATCATAAGTCCAGGCCCGCAACGTCCCAAAGCAAATCCAGTAAAAAAAGAAGAAGATGAGCGAAATACCAACTCTCCGTGAGCTGATATTGATAAATATCTCCGGTCCGGACAAGACCGGAATCACGGCAAAACTCACCGGCATTCTGGCGCGTCATGGCGCCACGATCCTCGACATCGGCCAGGCCGATATCCACCACACGCTGGCCATGGGTATACTGATCATGACCGAGAGCAACCGCAGCGGCGACATCCTGAAGGAATTGCTGTTCACCACCAGCGAGATGCACGTGCAGGTCCAGTTCAGCGTCATCCCGGAGGAGGAGTACGAGGAATGGGTCGGCGCTCAAGGCAAGAACCGCTACATCATCACGCTGCTGGGTCGCAAGATCACGGCCCTGCACATCTCGGAAATCTCCAAGATCATCGCCGAGCAGGGTCTAAACATCGACACAATCACGCGACTGACGGGCCGTATGCCTCTGGACGAGGGGCAGGAAATGGCCACCAAGGCCTGCATCGAGTTCTCGGTCCGCGGCAATCCGCACGACAAGACCAAGATGCAGAGCGATATAATGAGCCTGACATCGGCATTGAATTTCGACGTGTCGATACAGGAAGACACCATGTATCGCCGCTGCCGGCGCCTGATATGCTTCGATATGGACTCGACATTGATCCGCACCGAGGTGATTGACGAACTGGCCGACCGCGCCGGAGTGGGCGAGGAGGTTCGTGCCATCACCGAAAGCGCGATGCGGGGCGAGATAGATTTCTGCGAGAGTTTCACACGCAGAGTAGGACTTCTGAAAGGTCTCGACGTCTCTGTGATGAAGGAGATCGCCGATACGCTCCCAATCACCGAGGGTGTGGAGAAGCTGATGTCCGTATTGAAGCGGTCGGGTTACAAGACTGCCATCCTGTCGGGTGGATTCACCTATTTTGGCCAGGCTTTGAAGAACCGATTCGGCTTCGATTACGTTTATGCTAATGAACTGGAGATCGGTCCGGACGGCAAACTGACAGGCCGGTATGTGGGCGATATAGTCGATGGTAAACGCAAGCGCGAGCTGCTGAAGCTTCTTGCCCAGGTCGAAAACATCGATATCGCTCAGACCATAGCCGTAGGTGACGGCGCCAACGACCTGCCTATGCTGTCGGAAGCCGGACTCGGCATAGCGTTCCATGCCAAGCCCAAGGTCAAGCGGGAAGCCTCGCAGAGCATCTCGACCATAGGCCTCGACGGAGTGCTTTACTTCCTGGGATTCAAGGATTCCTACATGAAGTAGGCCTCGGGACATATAGTGGCAGACGTGGACGCTTCCTCCGGAGCCGCCGCCGGGCCGATAGGGTTCGACCATATTGCTAAATGAATCCATTATGAAGAAGATGGTTCCCCACAGGGTTGCGATC
Organism: Bacteroidales bacterium; assembly: GCA_019416425.1. Taxonomy (GTDB): domain Bacteria; phylum Bacteroidota; class Bacteroidia; order Bacteroidales; family Muribaculaceae; genus Lepagella. The sequence goes on along the minus strand of DXXK01000070.1, from coordinate 15,927 downwards.
CTGATAATGGCGATGATCGCCGCAATGTCCGCAATCACGGCCCGGGCCGAACAGCCGGGCGTGAGTCTGCTGTCTGCCGTAACCGCGTCGGACGTTTCCCGCGTGTCCCGACACACACACCGTAATGTGGTGCAGATGGATTCGGCACATGGCAATCCTAATGGAAAAGTGGGTCTGGTGCTGAGCGGCGGCGGTGCCAAGGGCATCGCTCACGTAGGCGTCATCAAAGCTTTGGAGGATAATGACATACCTATCGATTATGTTACCGGCACGTCGATGGGCGCTATAGTAGGAAGTCTCTATTCATGCGGATGGACTCCCGAGCAGATGATGCAGCTGTTCACCAGCAAAGGCTTCTCATACTGGAGTACCGGCGTGATTCCTTCGGACAGGATATATTACTACATCCAGCCGACGCCGACGCCTAAATGGCTGGAGGTCAATCTGAACTTCGACAGCAAGGACAAGGTGGTGAACCAGATCCTGCCCACGTCGCTGATCAGTCCGCTGCCCATGAACATCGAGTTTCTGAACCTGTACGGACCCTACTCGGAACAGTGCGGCGAGAACTTCAACAATTTGTTCGTGCCGTTCCGCTGCGTCACGTCCGATGTCTACCATAAGCATAAGATCGTTCTGTCCAAAGGCTCGCTTGGCGACGCCGTGCGCGCCTCCATGAGTTTTCCGCTGGTATTCCGTCCCATCAAGATAGATGGCGTGCTGGTGTACGATGGCGGCATCTATGATAATTTCCCGGTGAACGTGATGCGTAAGGATTTCGATCCCGATTTTATAATCGGCGTATCGGTGTCCGGACGCGATTCCGTACCTATCCGCGGCGACCTATATTCGCAACTGGAAGATATGATCATCCAGAACAATGACTACCGAGTCCCGAAGAAGATAGGTGTCAAGATACAGGTCCCCGTGCTGAATTTCGGCGTGCTTCAGTTCGACAAGGCCAAGGAGATATACGATATCGGCTATCTGACCGGTCTGCACATGGTGGACTCCATCAAGAAACGCATGCCTATGCGCCGTAGTCTGGAGGAGGTTACCAAACGCCGCGAGGCATACGCCCTGAAGACACCGGCATTGGAATTCGACTCTGTGGCCGTAACCGGTGTGGGTGGCGACCAGGCGCGGTATCTACGCTTCCTGTTCCGCGGTCAACACGGCAGCAAACGAATAGATATGCCGGAGGTAATCAACTCTTATTATCGAGCCGTCACCGACGGCACGCTTAGCAATCTGTTGCCGCAGGCGGAATTCGGCCGCGACGGTAACAATACACTGATGCTGGAAGCCACTCCGAAACGCCCCACCAGTATAGGGGTTGGCGGATGGATCTCATCCTCGACCAATTCCATGCTCTTCCTCAAGGCCGGATACCACTCCATGCGGTTGAACTCGCTGGACGTGTCTTTGAACGGCTGGATCGGACAGAGCTACTATGCCGGACTGCTGGACGCGCGCTTCGCCTTCCCCAGCTCGCGCCCGTCGCTGGTGCAGCTCGAGGGATCCATGAGCCGTCAGAAATTCTATGACTCCGAAGTACTGTTCTACCAGACGGATTCCCCTGCGTTCATTACAGGCGACGTCAATTACCTGCGTGGCAGCTATGTCTGGGCGGCTAACCGAAAGACCAAGGGCTGGGTATCGCTGGCGTGGGGGTATATGTTCGATCACTATTTCCCGGATGCCAATGGGTCGTATGCCGACAAGAAACGCGACAAATTACAGTATCGGCTGGGAGTGCTCCGTACCGGATTCGAGAAGAATACGCTGAACGACAAGCTCTATCCAAGTTCCGGTATACATTGGAATTTTGAGTTGCGTGGCGCCTACGAGCTTTCGCGGTGGTGTCCAGAGTCCAAGGTTGCCGGTGGCTTCAAGGATACATGGTGGGGTGCACTGTGGGTCTACTACAAACAGTTCTTTGAAATTGACCGCAACATCCAGCTGGGCGTAATGGCCAACGGACTGATAACATACCGTGACCTGAATCAGAATTACACCGCCACGCTGGTGCATTCCACTGAATTCGGTCCCACACCTTCCACACAGAACTACTTCAACGAAGAGTTCCGTTCCGACAATTATGTGGCAGCCGGTCTCATCCCAATGTGGACACCTTTGCGCAACCTGCAGCTGCGCGGAGACTTTTACGCCTATTCCAAGATCCGCGAGCTGAAGAACATGGGACTGGAGGTGGCCAGATATGGCGGCTGGTTCCGCAAGGTGCAGTTTGTCGGAGAGGTCGCCGCAGTCTATAATTTTCCCTTCGCAAGCCTCAGCGTGTATGCCAATTATCTTTCCTCGCCCAAGAACAACTGGAACTTCGGTATCAATTTCGGACTATTCTTCCAGGCTCCAAAACTGATTCATTAACCATGAACAAGAAGCGTATGTTAAGAAAAAACATAAACATGACGATACTGGCAGTAATGTTTGTCATGACAGGCTGCGGCGGCAAGAAGGACAAATCGGATGCCGGGTCCTGGCAGCATGCCGAGGGTATGGTGTGGAACACCGAGTATCACATCACCTATAATGGGCAGCAGGAACTGAAGGATTCGATACTGACAGTGCTGGAGCGTGTCGGCAATTCACTGAACGTTTTTGACGAGAACTCGCTTGTAAGCCGGGTCAACCGGCAGGACACCACTCCGGTCAACGATGATTTCGTGATGGTATACACAGCATCCCAGAAGATTCATCGAGTCACCGGTGGAGCCTTTGATCCGACACTGGAGCCTCTGATCAAGGCATGGGGGTTCGGACCCGGACATCAAGCCTCGGCCGACACAGCGCGTATCGACTCGCTGATGGCGTTTGTCGGACTGGACAAGACTCGCTTGCGGAGGGACGCTCTGGTCAAGGATGACCCCAGGGTCAGGTTTAATTTCTCGGCCATCGCCAAGGGTTACGGATGCGACTGTATCGGCGCCATGTTCACTCGTCATGGCGTGTCTGACTGGCTGGTGGAGATAGGTGGCGAAGTCGCTGTGAGTGGGTTCAGTCCCAGCGGCGGTAAATGGAAGATAGCAGTGGACCGTCCAGTGTTCCAGAAGGACACCATTGTCCATGACCCCGAGTGTATTGTGGAGTTCACCGATATGGGCATGGCTACGTCAGGCAATTACCGTAATTTCCATGCCGGTGCCGACGGACAGACCTATGGCCACACCATCTCGGCCAAGACCGGCCGGCCAGCCGGGACCGACGTGATCAGTGCCACGGTCGTGGCGCGTACCTGTATGGAGGCTGATGCCCTGGCAACGTCCTTTATGGCCACCGGCAGCCATACGGCGCGTGAGCTGAACAAATCCCTGCGGCTGCCTGTGATGCTGGTTCTGACTGACTCGACCGTATGGACCAGCGAGCAGTTCGACAGATTATTGGTTACTCCGAGCGGAAATGATTGATTTTTGCAAAATTAATACAAAATTGATGCAGAATATTTTGTATTTCGGGAAATAAGTGCTAACTTTGGAATCAGTAATATTAACTCAAATAATACAAACAACACACACCGGAGGAGAACCTTAATCCGGTACAACATTAATCAACACGACCAAGGCATGAAGCCTGGTCCATAACAATTTGCAGCTATGAAGGAAGCGTATGTATTTTTAGCGGAGGGATTCGAGGAAATCGAGGCCCTGACGCCGGTGGATGTTCTGAGAAGAGCGGGAATACCGGTCAAGACCGTGTCGATTACAAGCTCGTTGCAGGTGACGGGCTCGCACGGTATCACAGTAACAGCTGACGCACTGATGGAAGACACAGATTTCGAAGGAGCATCATGGTTGATACTTCCCGGAGGCCTTCCGGGGGCGACCAATCTTTACGCAAGCGAAACGTTGCGGGGCTTGCTGCGCAAACAGTACGCGTCGAAGCATGGACGTATCGCCGCCATCTGTGCGTCGCCGGGAGTGGTGCTGGGCCAGATGGGTCTGCTCAAGGGCCGCGAGGCAACCTGCTATCCCGGATTCCAGGACAAGATGGAGGGTGCCGTCTACGAGGATCGTCGCGTGGTGTCCGACGACAAGTTCGTCCTGGGGAATGGACCGTCCAGCGCGTTGCTGTGGGCATTGGCGATATTGACCGCCACGATCGGCGAGGAGCACATGTCACAGGTGGCCAATGCCATGCTGTATTATCCCAAGGGTCGAGGCTCCATCGATAACTTCTTTGGATAAGACCGTAGACGCAATCGATGGACAAATACTACACCATATCCGGAACCGGCTCATCTCAGTACAAGGAGAAGATGAGTCGGTTCCTGTCGTTTGCCGTGCCTGTATGTACGGTGGAGGAATGCCGGCAGATCATCAAGGAGTGCCAGAACAAGTACCATGATGCGCGGCACGTATGCTGGGCGTATATGCTCGGTCCGGAACGTCTGGAATGGCAGCTTAACGACAACGGCGAGCCCTCGGGAACGGCAGGTAAGCCGATACTGGGACAGATCAACAGCATGGAGTTGACGGATGTCCTGGTGATGGTGGTGCGGTATTTCGGAGGCATCAAGCTGGGGACATCGGGATTGATAGCGGCCTACCGCGAGGCTGCCAGGCTGGCTCTGGAGGACGCCGGACGGATCGAGAAGCGTCAGATGGGACGTATGCGCGTCGAGGTGCCTTACGCCAAGGTCAACGGGGTGATGAAGATTATAAAGAATCCCGAGGTGAGGATTCTTGACCAGACCTTCGACAACATATGCGCACTGATGATAGAATACCCCCTGGATCTGCATGACGAGCTCTATGGGCGGCTGGGAAACGCCGACGAGTGCAGGATCGAGATTGTGCTGCGTAAGTAGGGAAAATACATAAAATTCAACAAAAAAAGAGGTTAGATTACAGATAATTGAAAAATTTTTACGATATTTGCAGTGCAAAAATCGAAATTACTATGTCCAGATGCAAGTTTGGGCGTTGTAAGTTGCTGATGACAAAATGATTGCGGGCCCTGAGGAGCCTTGTCCCGGGCTTTGCGATTGAAATATAAAGAAATTAACAGTAAAAAATTACTTACGCAATGACAAAAGCAGATATCGTAACCGAGATTTCGCGCAAGACAGGTCTGGAGAAGGCCGCTGTGCTGACCGTGGTTGAGGAGTTCATGACTGTAGTCAAGGACAGCATGGCCGAGGGCAACAACGTATATCTCCGCGGCTTCGGAAGCTTCGTGGTTAAGACCCGCAAGGAGAAGACCGCACGTAACATCTCGAAGAACACCGCTATAAAGATTCCCGAGCACAAGGTTCCGACATTCAAGCCGTCGAAGGTGTTCCTGGATGATGTCCACGAGGGTTCCGTTTCCAAGTAAGCAGTCCCGGAAGTGTTTCATACTTGAGAAGAATAATCTGATAACATATTAAAATTTAATTACAATGCCAAGCGGAAAGAAGAGAAAAGGCCATAAGATGGCGACTCACAAGCGCAAGAAGAGACTGAGAAAGAATCGTCATAAGAAGAAGTAAAAAGCTTCCAAAGACATTTCCTTTACGTGAGGAAACAGTTCAGGAAGCAAAACACTTCGCCGACGATTCCGTAAGGAAACTTCGTTTATAAAGAACAAACGGGACCCTTTCCCCTACGGGGATAGGGTTCGTTATGTTCTTTTCTGTTAAACCAAGGAGCCGTTTCGGTTCCGAAAACCGAGTGAAGTCGACGAGACTTCGATAACCTGAAAATGAAAAGCGAATTAGTAGTAGATGTGAACCGCGAGGAGGTGTCCATAGCCCTTCTTGAGGATTCCCGGCTTGTCTCGCTGCAGAAGGAAAGCCGCAACATCGCGTATGCGGTGGGCGACCTGTATCTGGCCAAGGTGAAGAAGATCATGCCGGGTCTGAACGCCGCATTCGTGGATGTGGGGTACGAAAAAGACGCTTTTCTTCATTATCTTGACCTGGGACCCCAGTACAGCTCCTACATCAGGTTTGTCCGCGAGGCGCTGGCCGACAAGAAGAAGGTTCCGAGTCTGGCAAAATTCAAGTTCGATCCCGACATTCCCAAGCAGGGAACCATCCAGGACGTGCTGAAGGCCGGCGATCAGCTGCTGGTGCAGATTGCGAAGGAACCCATCTCGACCAAAGGACCGCGACTGACCACGGAGATTTCGTTGACAGGACGTTTCATGGTCCTGATGCCTTTCGGCGACAAGATCTCGATTTCGCAGAAAATCAAGAGCACCGAGGAGAAAATCCGGTTGCGTCAGCTGATCGGCAGCATCAAGCCCAAGGGCTTCAGTGTGATTGTGCGCACGTCGGCCGAGAACAAGCGTGTGGCCGAGCTCAACAACGAGATGCGCACATTGGTCAAGAGCTGGGAGGACTCCATCGCCAAGATGCAGCGTGCCAAGGCACCGGCATTGGTCTATCAGGAGGATTCGCGTACGCTGGGTATGATCCGTGACCTGTTCGCTCCGAGTTTCGAGAATATCCATGTCAACGATAAGGAAACGTACGAGCAGATCCGTAAGTATGTATCGCTCATAGCTCCCGAGAAGGACGACATCGTAAAGTTATACGACAAGGACACTCCGATATTCGACCACTTCAGCATCACGCGGCAGATCAAGAGCAGCTTCGGCAAGACAGTATCCTTCCGTAGCGGAGCCTACCTGATCATCGAGAGTACGGAGGCGCTCCATGTAATCGACGTCAACTCGGGCAACCGCAGCAAAGCCTGTCCCGACCAGGAATCGAATGCCCTGGACGTCAATCTGAAGGCCGCTGACGAAATTGCACGCCAGCTGAGGCTCCGCGACATGGGTGGCATCATTGTGGTGGATTACATAGACATGGCCAAGCAGGAGCACCGCCAGGCGCTCTACGACCATATGCGCGAGGTCATGGCAAACGACCGTGCCCGTCACAACATCCTGCCTCTGTCCAAGTTCGGCCTGATGCAGATCACGCGTCAGCGCGTGCGGCCGGCGCTGGATATCGTGACCCAGGAAACATGCCCATCTTGCTTCGGTAAGGGACATGTCCAGGCCTCGCTGTTGTTCACCGACAAACTTGAGGAGAAGATCGAGTACCTGACCGAGGACCTTAAAATCAAGAAATTTACGATGTATATCCACCCTTTTGTGGAAGCTTACATCAAGAAGGGGCTGTTCTCCCTCTACTCACGCTGGCGCCGTAAGTACGGCCGCGGCGTTAAGATAGTGGCCGACGAGTCATTGGCCTTCCTTCAGTACCGTGTGTTCGATCAGGATAAGAACGAGATCGACCTGAAGGAAGAAAGCGACATGAACTCCAGCCAGACCAAGAACAACCAGAAGGTGGCGACGCGCAACAATGTCGACGCCACCGAGGAACAGCCCAAGCCTAAGGCCAAGTCGCAGAAGGAGAAGCAGAAACCCAAGGAGCAACCCAAACCCAAGGACCAGGGTAAAAACCAGGAGCAAGTCAAGTCCAAGGAGCAGGTCAAGCCTCAGGAACAGGCAAAACCCAAAGGACAGAACAAACCACAGGAGCAACCTAAGCCCAAGGAGCCGGTCAAGCAGAACGATCCGAAACCTACGGCCAATGTCCCGATGGTGATTGAAGATGCCGCACAGGACTCCTCTGTGCCTGAGAAGAAAGAGAAATCCCGACCCCGGAAACGCCCGGTCAACAGGAAGCCCGAATCCACGAACAATCCTGAGTCTCCGAAAGATAATGAAGAAAATAAGACAGAAACAGAAAGCGAGTCCTGATGGACCCGCTTTCTTGCTTCATGGAGTTGTCTGTCTGCCGACTTATGCCGAGGCAAGGCCTGCAAGGTGGTCGGCGACAATGAAGGTGGAGCCACCTATATAGATGATGTCGCCCTGCGCGGCAGACAGCTGCGCGGCCGCCACTGCCTGACTGACCGTGGGGAAGGCAGATGCGTTCCAGCCCAGCCTATCGGTCTTCTCCTTCAATTCCTGGTAACCCAGGGCCCGGGGAATCTGTGCCTGTGTCAGATAGTATACGGCATCGGTGGGGAAGAGCGGCAATATATGGTCCAGATCTTTGTCGGCTACGAAGCCTATCACCATGTGAAGAGTTGCCCCGGGCCGTCCCGACATCAGTCGCCGCAACTGATTCATGTTGCTGCGGATGCCGGCCTCGTTATGCCCTGTGTCGCAGATGGTCAGCGGTGTTTCCGACAGGATTTCCCAACGGCCCCGCAACCCGGTCTGCCGGATCACGTCCTGTACCGCCTGTTCTGTCTTGTGTGGGTCCAGTGGGCCGATAACACTTTCCAGGGTCTCTAGGGCTACGCGGAATGTGTTCAGGTTCTTGTGCTGGTAGTCGCCCTTCAGCGGACATAGCTCTTCAAACCGGACGTTTGTCTCGGCATGGGGTTGGTTATATGCCTCGATCAATGGTGCGCCGACTTCCTGTGCATGGAGTCGGAAGACTTCCTGAACATCGCCTTCGGCCTCGCCGATGACTACGGGAGTGCCAGGCTTCATGATGCCTGCCTTTTCGCAGGCAATCTTGCTGAGCGTATCGCCTAAGAACTGCGCATGGTCCCACGAGATGTTGGTGATCACGCTCATCAGCGGATGGATGATGTTGGTGGAATCCAGTCGGCCTCCCATGCCCACCTCGATGACGGCGTAATCAACCTGCTCGTCGGCAAACCATTTGAAAGCCATCATCATAGTAAGCTCGAAGAATGACGGCTTGTCAGGATAGGAATCGGCCGCGGCTTGCCATAGGTCGATGAATTCCTCTACCTTTTCCTTGGGAATCTTCTGTCCGTTGACACGCATGCGTTCCCGGAAGTCAACCAGATGCGGACTGGTGTAGAGCCCTACCTTGTAGCCGTTGCTCTGCAGCGCGGAGGCTATCAGATGCGACACGGATCCCTTGCCGTTGGTGCCCCCTACATGGATTGACTTCCATTTGTCCTGAGGATTGCTGAAATGCTCGGCCAAGGCTATGGAACGATCCAGCCCCGGCTTGTAGGCCGCCGCACCGATGCGCGAGAACATCGGCAACTGACGGAACAGCCAGGACAGCTTCTCTTCGTAATTCATTAGTAGTAAAGTATAAATCCGGCTATTCCGGCCAGGATGATGACGAATATGGGATGCAGTTTGATTTTCTTGCCGCGCCAGGGTATGGGGAACCATACCAGGCAGAATGCGGCGATGCATATGCCGATGTTGGCCCACAGCTGCCAGTCGATGTGGTTGGGGTTGAAGTTGGCGGCGTTCATCAGCATGATGGCTGCGGATGCGATCAGTCCCACTACAACGGGACGCAGTCCGGAGAAGATAGCCTTGATTGTGCCCGATTCCTGATGCTTGCGTACGAAGTGAGCCGCCTTCAGCACCATGAAGTAGGACGGGACGGTTACTGCCAGCGTACACAGAATGGAGCCTAAGATTCCCCACCCGAATCCCTGCAGCTCGGGATTGACTGTGCCGGGTGCCAGGTATCCGATGTACGTGGCGGAGTTGATGCCGATTGGACCTGGAGTCATCTGCGAGATGGCCACGATGTCGGTGAACATCTGTTCCGAGATCCAGCCCGGGTCGACTACTGACTTCTCCACCAGCGACAGCATGGCGTAGCCGCCGCCGAACCCGAAGATGCCTATCTTGATGTAGGCCCAGATTAATTTCCAGTATATTGACATGGCTTGCTATGCTTTGTTTGATTTCTGCTTATGTTTCTGCGGTATCCACCACACCAGGAAACCGAACAGGCCACCCAGGACGATGTAGAGGATTGGGGACGAGACTGCACCTAAGTCCAGCGATATCATCAGGGCCACCACTAATGGAATCCAGACGGTGGTCCATCTCAGTTTGGCGGCCTTGGCCGACGACAGCACCGGAGCCACTATCAGCGCCACCACGCAAGGGCGGATGCCCATGAAGATGGAGGAGATGACGCGGTTGTTCTTGATTGTCTCGGGGGTCAGGAAGATGGCGAAGGCCAGGATGATCAGGAAGGAGGGGAGAATGGTGCCGAGCGCGGCCACTATCGATCCGCGGGCGCCCTTGATCTTGTCGCCGATGGCGGTGGCGATGTTGACGGCCAGGATGCCCGGCAGCGACTGGGTGATGGCCAGAAGGTCAAGGAATTCGTCACGCTCTATCCAGTGGTGCTTGTCGACGATCTCCCTCTCGATTATAGAGATCATGGCCCATCCACCTCCGAATGTGAAGGCCCCGATCTTGAAGAATGTCAGAAACAGGGATTTATATGTGGAATTCATTTCCTTTGTTTATGGAATTAAACTATTGGACAGTTGGGTTCATAACCTAATTCACAACGCCCCGGTAGGGCCCGGTGCATTGCGTTCTTGGCAAAGTTAACACATTTTTACAATTAATACAAACTTAGCTTTTGTTTAAGTTGAAATTATTGCTTAATTTTGCAATGCCGTGTGTCGAGGCCCCTGAACGACGCATGTAAGGAATTGTATAACCTGAAAGATTGATATAGATTATGGCATTGTGGTTTGAATGCAAGGTAAGGTACGACAAGATGACCGAGAACGGTCAGGTCAAGAAAGCGAATGAGCCTTACCTGGTAGACGCCCTGACATTCACTGAGGCCGAGGCCCGCATCATCGAGGAGATGAAACCCTTCATCAGCGGAGAGTATTCACTGTCGTCGGTCAAGAAGACCAAGATATCGGAAGTCTTCTTCAAGGACGGCGGCGACCGTTGGTACATGGTTAAGGTGAACTTCATCACGCTGGACGAGAAGAGCGGAGTGGAGAAGAAGGCCACGAGCCAGATTCTGGTGCAGGCTTCGGATTTCGACAGCGCCGTCGCCAACTTCAAGGCGGGAATGGAAGGCACCATGGCCGATTACGAGATCGGTTCTGTTACCGAGACCCTGCTGATGGATGTCTATCCCGCCGATCTGGGCGGTGCCGCTGAATGATGGGACAGATATCATCGAATCTTGAGCGGATCAACGGCGAGCTTCCCGAAGGAGTCCGGCTGGTGGCCGTATCGAAGTTCCACCCGGTGGAGAAGCTTCGCGAGGCGTATGCCGCCGGCCAGCGCCGGTTCGGCGAAAGCCGTGTCCAGGAGCTGATCGCCAAGGAGCCGGAGATGCCTGCCGATGTGGAATGGCATTTCATCGGCCATCTGCAGACCAACAAGGTGCGTCAGCTGATCGGCAGGACAGCCCTGATCGAGAGTATCGATTCGGAGCGGCTGCTGGATATGGTCGATGCCGAGTCGCGCCGTGCCGGGGTCGTTACCCGTGTGCTGATGCAGGTGCATGTGGCTCAGGAGGAGACAAAGTTCGGTTTCCTGCCTGACGAGCTGCTGGAATATTTCAAGGACCGACGTTTCGAGCGTCTCACCAGCACCCACATCTGCGGGGTGATGGGCATGGCGTCGAATACGGATGATAAGAAACGTGTACAGGCTGATTTCGCGGCCATTGCGAAGGTGTACCGACGCATCCTGGAGGTCGCTCCGGACCTGCGTGGCTTCGACACGTTGTCGATGGGAATGAGTGATGACTGGCCTCTGGCCGTATCGGAAGGCAGCAACATGGTCCGGATCGGCACCGCCATCTTCGGAAACCGTGAGTACTGAAGTCATTACCCGAGTGTTAACCTGAAAAGTAATAATAACAATAACAAATAACATGGACTCAAAAAAAGCAGCAGCGGCCGCAACGAACAACAACGGCCGTATTGTGGCGATCATCACGATGTTCTTTATGTTCGCGATGATCTCCTTCGTCACCAACATGGCGGCGCCTTTCGGAAACATTTGGAGTTTCAAGTATGAATGGGCCGGAATGGCAGGTAACCTTATGAACTTCACAGCCTACCTGTTCATGGGTATCCCTGCGGGCAACATGCTTATCAAGTATGGTTACAAGAAGACGGCGCTGATTGCCCTGGCTGTTGGCGCGATCGGTCTGGGTATCCAGCTCCTTTCCAGTGTTGTGGGCGGCGATGTTGTCGTGATCGGCGGCGAGAACCCCACTTACCTTAACCTATTCATCTACCTGCTGGGTGCGTTGGTCTGCGGTTTCTGCGTATGTATGCTGAACACGGTAGTAAACCCGATGCTGAACCTGCTGGGAGGCGGCGGCAACAAGGGTAACCAGCTGATCCAGACCGGCGGTACGCTGAACTCCCTGTCCGGTACGCTGACTCCTCTGTTGGTCGGCATGCTGGTCGGCACGCTCACCAAGCAGACCACGATGGCGGCCGTCGCTCCGCTGGTAATCACCGGTATCGTGATCTTTGTGCTTTCGTTTATCGTTATCTCGTTCGTAAAGATTCCCGAGCCTCAGGCCAACCTGAGCAAGGTTAAGTACGAGCACAGCCCGCTGTCGTTCCGTCACTGCCGTCTGGGTATCCTGGCAATCTTCTTCTATGTCGGCATCGAGATCGGTATCCCCGGCGAGATGAACGCATGGATCAGCCGTGAGAATTTCGAGGGCGCCGCAGCCGTAGCCGGTTCGCTGGCCGCTCTGTACTGGCTGATGATGCTGATCGGTCGTTTTATCAGCTCCATCATCAGCGGAAAGGTCTCCACACGTGTACAGATGGTGACCGTTTCCTCCGTTGCGATAATCCTGATGTTGCTGGCCATCTTCATCCCGGAGTCCGTTACATTCAAGTCGCCTGAGATCAATGCCCTGAACATCACTTCCGGCGAGGTGCCCATCAAGTGTCTGTTCATCTTCCTGTGCGGTCTCTGCACATCCGTGATGTGGGGAGGTATATTCAACCTGGCTACCGAGGGTCTGGGCAAGTACACCGCCAAGGCTTCCGGCCTGTTCATGATGATGGTTGTAGGCGGTGGCGTCATGCCCTATATCCAGGATATGATCGCACGCAGTGGCATCGGTTATGTCAACAGCTACTGGCTGATTGTCGCCATGCTGGCCTACATCCTGTTCTACTCGCTGGTCGGTTCGAAGAATGTCAACAAGGACATCCCCGTTGACGAGGCTCCCATCGACCTGCGCGACCTCTGATCAATTGTGACATGAAAATCCGGGCGTTCCCGCATGCGTGGGGATGTTACCGGATTTTCCATATAAAGGTATTGAAAATAAACTATTATTGTGAAGATATATGGATGAGAAAGTAATGCGTTCGGCAGGCAATAACCTGCGCGTGCTGATAGCCGAGATGGTCGAGAAGTCGAAGTCCGGTCATCCTGGAGGTGCGCTCGGAGCCGCCGATTTCGTGAATGTGCTCTATTCGTCGTTCCTGGTTTACGACCCCGAGGATCCCTCGTGGTTCGCCCGTGATCGTTTCTTCCTGGATCCGGGCCACATGTCGCCGATGCTGTACAGCATCCTGGCGCTGACCGGAAAGTACTCCATGGAGGACCTGCAGCAGTTCCGCCAGTGGGGCAGCGAGACTCCCGGTCACCCCGAGGTCGACGTGAACCGTGGCGTGGAGAACACCTCTGGCCCGCTTGGCCAGGGCCATGTGATGGCTGTCGGCTGCGCCATCGCCGAGCAGTTCCTGCAGGCCCGTTTCGGAAAGGTTGTCGAGCACAAGACCTACGCCTTCATTTCCGACGGTGGCGTACAGGAGGAGATCTCGCAAGGCGCGGGCCGTCTGGCCGGTACCTTGGGCCTGCACAACCTCATCATGTTCTATGACTCCAACAAGGTTCAGCTCTCCACTCTGGTCAAGGATGTCGACCACGAGGATGTGGCCGCCAAGTACCGCGCATGGAACTGGAACGTCCTGGAAGTTGACGGCAGCGATCCCATCGCCATGGCCGATGTCCTGGCCAAGGCTCAGGAGGAGAAGGAGCGTCCCACGCTGATCATCGGTCACACCACGATGGCTAAGGGTGTCGTGAAGGCTGACGGCGAGTCGCTGGAGGGTGCCATCAATACCCACGGACAGCCCATTTCCGCAGCGGGCGCTGATGTCGCCGCTACAGTCCGCAATTACGGCGGTGACCCGGAGAATCCCTGGGTGATCCGTCCTGAGGTCAAGGAACTCTACGCAAAACGCGCCGAGGAGCTGAAGAAGATCGTTGCCGAACGTCGCAAGGAGTACGCCGCATGGGCCGAGGCCAATCCCGAACTGGCCAAGACCCTGGAGGAGTACAAGGCGCTGGAGCTGCCCAAGCTGGATTGGGACAGCATCGAGTTCAAGCCCAACATGGCGTCGCGAGCCGCTTCCGCCACTGTTCTCGGCTTCCTGGCCGAGCATGTGGGCAACATGATCGTGTCGAGCGCCGACCTGGCCAACAGTGACAAGACCGACGGCTTCCTGAAGAAGACCCATGCCTTTGTCAAGGGTGATTTCAGCGGTGCGTTCCTGCAGAGCGGTGTGGCTGAGCTGACCATGGCCTGCATCATGAACGGTATCGCGCTGCACGGCGGTGTGTTCGGTGCCTGCGCCACGTTCTTCGTGTTCAGCGACTACATGAAGCCTGCCATCCGTATGGCTGCCTTGATGAAGCTGCCTGTCAAGTTCATCTATACGCACGATTCGTTCCGCGTGGGCGAGGATGGCCCGACGCACGAGCCGATCGAGCAGGAGGCTCAAATCCGTCTGATGGAGCTGGTCCACAACTTCGCCGGCAAGCGTTCCGTACTGGTTCTCCGTCCCTGCGATTCCGCCGAGACAGTCGCCTGCTACAAGCTTGCAATGGAGACCAAGGACCGTCCCTCAGTACTGATCTTCTCGCGTCAGAACCTGGAGGATCTGCCCTCGGAGAACCGCCGCAAGGATGCCATGAAGGCCGAGCACGGCGGTTATGTAGTGAAGGGTGTCGACGGCAAGCCTGACGTGACACTGGTTGCAAACGGCAGTGACGTTGCCCTGCTGGTACATGCCGCCGAGGAGTTAGTCAAGGATGGCGTCAAGGCTCAGGTGGTTTCCGTTCCGTCGATCGGCCTGTTCCTGGATCAGGACAAGACCTACCGCGACAGCATCATTCCGGAGGGTGTTCCTCAGTTCGGTCTGACCAGCGGTCTGCCCATTACCCTGTGGCCCGTGTTGCACGGCAAGTTCGACGTTGTCGGCATGGAGCGTTTCGGCGCCTCCGCACCCGCCAGGGTCCTGGAGGAGAAGTTCGGCTATACCGTTCCCGCCGTCACCGCCAAGATCCGCGAGTTCCTCGCCAAGTAACAGGCTTAATCAACACCAATGAAATCATCCCCTGCGAAGACTGTCTTTCGCAGGGGATGTTTTTATTTTTGGAAAATGATAGCGGAAATTTGTTTTTTCAGCATAATCGTTTCAAAATATCGGGACTTATTGCTAACTTTGCGGTCGCAGACCGCCTCGCAGAAGCCCTGGTCTGGGGTTATGTGGAGCGGGATGTAGTGAATAAACATAAGAAAGCGTTTATCCGCGCTGATTCTTGACGAACTGAAATTTCTCGCAAACTTTTCAATTAGATGTCAAGGATTGAGCAACGGTAGATGCCCGTGGATATGTGATTATCTTGCATTCGGCACAATATTTCGGTGGAAATATAGCCGGACGCATTGATTGCATATACAAGCGTGGGCTTCTGCGTTGTTATCCTAAGAAAAATGTTACCACCTTTATAATCAGAAAGTACAAGTGATAATAGCGAAAATGAAAACCAAAAAAGAACCATGTAAGACAACAAGATATGAAAAGAGGTCGGCTGACCTCTTTTTTGTTACTCCGCTATGAAATGGATTGTTACCCGGTAACAAAATTTACCTACTCCACTATCGGGTAAAAAACGCCCTTGATAAGCTGCGACATTCCGTGTTCCGTGAATGTCGCAGTTAGTTTTTCACACAGGTACTTCTTGCCCCTGATGAAGAACACAGCACGGGGATTGGGTGGAAAATCCAGAGCGGACTGACCCCGTGCGCCAGTCTTGATTGACCCCGTGGCCCATTATTTCGCTGACCCCTGATGGCTAAAATAAAAATGACCCCTGCCGGTGTTGCGTCGGCAGGGGATTTTTATGTAATTTTGA
>DXXK01000007.1 GCA_019416425.1 Bacteroidales bacterium | reverse complement strand
TCACGGATCAGTGCCGAGAATGTCGCGATACATGGGAAGTAAAGCAGCACGAACACCATGAAGGCTAGTGCGGATGCCTGTGTGAATGGAGTTTTCCCGGTCAGTTTCGAGGGTGTCTTGAGCCTTGTGCTCAATGCATCGGCGTCATCATCGCCTACATAGAGTACTCCCAGAGTGGATACCACGACCTCCTTGGCCGCTACTCCGGCCAGCAGCGAGACGCAGGCTTTCCAGCTTTGGTCCAGCGGACGCATCACCGGCTCAATGCCCTTGCCTATGTATCCCAATATGGAGTGTCCTTGCTGATATTCATTCAGGACCATTTCGTCAATCTGGGACAGGTCCATGGTTTCCATAGTCTCGGCAGGGATGTCGGCGGTAACCTCGGCGACGAATGATTCCGGTACCTGCTCTGCGGTATAGCGCGGGAAATAGGAGAGTGCCCATATTATGATGGATGCTACCAGAATCAGGCCTCCCATCTTTTTCAGATACTGCTCGGCCTTGGCCCACATGTTGCGGAGCGTAGCCTTGGCGGTTGGCATGCGGTAGGGAGGAAGTTCCATCACAAATGGTGTCTCGTCATCCTTGAACCAGAATTTGCGTAGCAGTTTGGCTGTCAATACGGCCACAATGATACCCAGCAGATAGAGCCCGGTGAATATCCAGGCCCCGTGATGAGGGAAGAAGGCTCCGACAAGCAATACATAGATAGGTATGCGGGCCGAACAGCTTATGAATGGATTGATCAGGATGGTGATCAGACGGCTGGACCGGCTTTCGATGATTCGCGTGGACATGATGGCCGGAACGTTACATCCGAATCCCATTATCAAAGGAATGAACGACTTGCCGTGAAGACCCATCTTGTGCATCAGCATGTCCATAATGAACGCTACGCGTGCCATATATCCCGAGTCCTCCATAAACGAGATGAAGAAGTAAAGAATCAGGATATTCGGCAGGAATACTATCACGCCTCCGACACCTCCGATGATTCCGTCAAGCAGAAGGTCTTTGAACGGCCCATCCTGCATGAAACGTCCCACCAGTCCCGAAATCCAGCTTACCAGCGATTCTATCCATTCCATGGGGTAGGATCCCAGTTGGAATGTCGCCCAGAACGTCAGGCACATCACCAGCAGGAAAATCGGGAATCCGAATAGCTTGTTGGTCACGAAGGCGTCGATGATCTTGGTGGCTTTCTCGTCCTGGGCGGTATTTCCTACCAATGTCTCACGCAACGCACCTTGGATGAATCCATATTTTTCGGCGGATATGGCTTCCGGCAAATCCTCGTTCATGTCTTTACGGACCGCGGACTCTACATTCTTGCGTATTTCCGCCCATTTTGGATAATCTGGATTCTCTTTGAGCTGATTCTCCACCTCCGGATCTCCTTCCAGGAACTTGATGGCAAGGAAACGGGGTGAGAAATGCTCGGATATCGTGGTATCGTGTTTGAAAGCGTCGTTAAGTTCCTTGACAGCAGCCTCGATCTGGGGACCAAGCTTGATATGTATGTGACGGACATCCTGGTTCTTCATCTCATAAACCTCAATCACCGTATCGAGAAGTTTGTCAATGCCCCAGCCGGTCGATGCGATTGTCGGAATGATGGGTACACCGAGCATCTTGCCTAAGGCGTCGTAATCCAGTTTGGCGTTGCTCCGTTTCAGCTCATCGTACATGTTAAGACAGATCACCATCGAGCGGTTCATGTCGATCAGCTCGGTGGTGAGATACATGTTGCGTTCCAGATTAGAGGCAACGACCACATTGATGATCACATCGGGTGTCTCCTCGCGTAGGTAACGCATCACGTAAAGCTCCTCGGGCGAATAGGCCGACTGGGAATATGTGCCGGGAAGATCCACTACATTGAACTTGTAATCTTTATAGGACATAGTACCTTCCTTGGCACCTACCGTGACACCTGCATAGTTGCCAACATGCTCGTGTGCGCCGCTTACGAAATTGAATATAGAGGTCTTGCCGCAGTTGGGATTGCCGATCAAGGCCACATTGATGATTTTGTCACGGCGTGGATTAGACGAGTCTGCTTTGGCCTTATCGCTCTTTGCCTTGGAGGCAGTGTCTTCCTGATCGCTCCATTCGCTCGAATAGCAGATTTCAATCAACTCGGCTTCTGCGCGTCGCAGGGACACCTCGTAACCCATCAGTGAGAACTTGATTGGATCCTGCAGAGGCGCGTTGAGTATCATCGTGACCTCGCGGCCACGCACAAAGCCCATCTCCATGACACGCTTGCGGAACGCTCCGTGTCCATGTATCTTGATTATTATTCCCTTTTCGCCCGGCCGCAGCTGTGAAAGCGTCGTTATCGGCTTGCATTCGCTGTCTGCCGTTACCGGAACCTGATGTGTATCCATATCTAAACCTTATGTTATAGGCATACTGGTCCTATCGTTATGCAAAATTACCTTAAATTTCAACCATCACCAAGCAATCATGGTTCAAATACTCACTTTTGAGTATCTGCGAGTGGAATCAAAATATCCGTCGTTGAGAAATCCTTATTATTATAGACGATTCTGGCACAAGAATTGTTAGTTCTATATGGTTAATATTATAATAAGTAGTTGATAAAAATTAATGAACATGAAAACGAAGATATTTTTAGATGTTTTCTCTAAAGCGAAGGAGCTGTTACCACATAGTGACTGAGCTGCAGGGAGAAAACAGCAAAAAGAACCAGTTTTCATGTTTGTTCTCATCAGCTACATATAATCATTAATTTCTATCAGCTACTTATGAGTAATCAGATTCCTATGGCTGCGGACAGCGTCGATGTTTTCGGCGCCCGCGTACATAATCTTAAGAATATAGATGTAACAATACCCCATAACACATTGACAGTGATTACGGGTTTGAGCGGCAGCGGCAAATCGTCGCTGGCATTCGACACCATATTCGCCGAAGGTCAAAGACGTTATATCGAGACTTTCTCGTCATATGCCCGAAACATGCTGGGAAGCATGGAACGCCCGGATGTGGACAAG
The DNA here is from genome assembly GCA_019416425.1 of Bacteroidales bacterium. Classification (GTDB taxonomy): domain Bacteria; phylum Bacteroidota; class Bacteroidia; order Bacteroidales; family Muribaculaceae; genus Lepagella. The sequence continues at coordinate 6,152 of DXXK01000007.1, read as the reverse complement.
ATTTCCGGTCTGAGTCCTGTAATCAGCATCGAGCAGAAGACTGTCAACAAGAATCCTCGTTCCACTGTGGGAACCACCACCGAGATATATGACTTCTTCCGTCTGCTTTTCGCCCGGATGGGGGAGGCCCGCAGCTATATCAGCGGCAAGCCGATGGTGAAATATACAAAGGACCGTATATTCGAGATGATCTCCAACGAATACGAGGGCCGTAAAATATATGTATTGACTCCTTTGGTCAAAAACCGTAAGGGTCACTACAAGGAGCTGTTCGAGAACCTTAGGAAGAAAGGCTATCTGTATGTCCGTGTCGACGGCAAGATGAAGGATCTGGTTCCAGGGATGAAACTGAACCGTTACCAGAACCATACCGTGGAACTGGTAGTGGATCGCTTGCGGGTCAAGAAGGAGGACCCTCAAAGATTGAGGGATTCTGTCGATACCGCCCTGAAGCAGGGCGACAAGATGATGATGGTGATGGACATGGAGACTTCCGAGATTCGGCATTTCAGCATGCAGCTGATGGATCCGGAGACCGGTTTGTCATATCCGGAGCCTGCGCCACATAACTTTTCGTTCAACTCTCCGCAAGGCGCATGCTCAAGATGCAAGGGTATCGGCGAGGTAAACCTTATTGATAATGAAAAAGTCATTCCCGATTCTGGCAAGTCTATTTATGACGGTGGTATCGCTCCACTTGGGTGTCATAAGAATTCCATGATTTTCTGGCAGATAGAAGCGATATGCAATCTTTACGGCGTGTCAGTCAAGACTCCGATCAAAGATCTGCCTCAGGAAGTGATGGACGATATAATGAACGGCACGGATGTACGATTGGATATCCAGAATGCAACCGGATTGGGACGTGCTCCGTCGTACGATGGACTCATTAAATATATTGAGATGCAACGTGAAGAGGATGCAGGTTATGAGGCTAATAAATGGAGCGGACAGTTCTTCAGCAAAGCCACTTGTCCGGAGTGCCACGGAGACCGTCTCAATCAGATTGCGCTGCATTTTTTCATCGATGGCAAGAACATCGCAGATGTGGCCCGTATGGATATAGGCGAGCTGTATGAGTGGACTCAGGGCCTGGAGGACCGTCTTGATCAGAAAAAGCGTCTCGTTGCCGAGGAGATTCTTAAGGAAATCCGTAGCCGACTCAAATTCCTACTGGATGTAGGACTGGAATATGTGTCGCTGAATCGAAGCAGTTCCAGCCTTAGCGGTGGCGAAAGTCAGCGCATACGTTTAGCCACTCAGATCGGTTCCCAGCTCGTCAACGTACTATACATACTGGATGAGCCCTCCATCGGTCTACACCAACGTGACAACGTCCGCCTGATCAACAGCCTGAAAAACCTTAGAGATAACGGGAATTCAATCATAGTGGTGGAACATGACCGCGACATCATGACCGAGGCTGACTACATCGTGGATATAGGTCCCGGAGCCGGTCGTCGCGGTGGGGAAGTGGTCTATCAGGGAACCCCGGCCAAGATGCTCGAGTCCCATACCCTTACTGCTGATTATCTGAATGGTGACAAGAAAATCGAAGTGCCTTCAACTCGCCGTGAGGGAAACGGTAAGTATGTGGAAATAAAGGGTGCTTCCGGACATAATCTGAAGGATGTGGACCTGAAACTTCCTTTGGGCATGTCTGTATGTATAACCGGAGTCAGTGGCAGCGGCAAATCATCATTGATCAACGGAACTTTGCAGCCGATATTGAGCCAGAAGTTCTATCGCTCGTTACAGGAGCCTTTGCCATATAAGGAGATCATTGGTATCGAGAATGTTGACAAAATCGTGACTGTGGACCAGTCACCGTTAGGCCGTTCGCCACGTTCGAATCCGGCCACATATACCGGTGTTTTCTCGGATATCCGTAAATTGTTCGTGGAACTTCCTGATTCCAAGATGCGTGGATACAAGCCTGGCAGATTCTCGTTCAATGTCGCCGGTGGCCGTTGCGAGACCTGTAAGGGAAACGGTTACAGGACTATTGAGATGAATTTCCTGCCGGATGTCTTGGTGCCGTGCGAAGATTGCCATGGCAAGAGGTACAACCGTGAGACACTGGAAGTCCGTTACAAGGGAAAGTCAATTGCGGATGTGTTGGAAATGACGGTAAATCAAGCCGTTGAGTTCTTCGCAAATGTGCCGAATATCATAAAGAAAATCAAGGTCCTACAGGACATAGGTCTGGGTTACTTGAAGTTAGGTCAGCCTTCAAGCACCTTGAGCGGTGGAGAGAACCAACGTGTCAAGCTTGCCACGGAACTGGCTAAGCGTGATACAGGAAATACCATGTTCATACTTGATGAGCCGACTACCGGTCTGCATTTCGAGGATATACGTGTATTGCTGAAGGTCATCAATAAGTTGGTGGATAAGGGCAACACGGTGGTGGTGATTGAACATAATCTGGACGTGATCAAATGTGCCGACTACATTATTGATCTTGGTCCTGGTGGTGGTCGTGACGGCGGTCAAATCATCGCGACCGGTACACCTGAACAGATTGTAAAGAAGGACACACCTACCACCAGATTCCTGAAGGAAGAGTTGACCCGCTGAGATTTGGCTGTGCTTTGAAAGATTCGCAAGAAGCTAACGTAGCGCATGGCTGCTGAAACTGCATGCATAGTATGTGATCTCAGCAGCCATAGCTTATGATAATGACAATAAGATTAACAGATATGTAAATCTACATATAATCGCTATTATGTTAAATAAAACCTCGTAAATCTTGAAATTCCCCTGTTTCCACACCATTTTCTCTTCAGCATTCATTCCCTCAGGTGCCTTACCAGATCTTGCGCTTTTGCGAATTCCTGTGGATTGCCTATGTCAATCCAGAGTCCGCTCAGAGGATATCGTATCACAGTCTCTCCGCTCTTAGCCAGGACTTCAATCAGATCCGTTGCATTGAATACTTCATTCTCCGGAATATATCTCAAAGCCTCGCGCTTAAGTAAATATATTCCGGCATTTGCGTATAGATTATACACAGGCTTCTCGGAGACACCCTTTATGTGATTCCCTTCAAGGTTGAATATTCCATACGGTATTGATATGGTATAAGGTATTGCCGCAGCGGACATCACGGCATCGTTATCCCGGAAATGCAGATAGAAATCCTCGTAATCTATATCAGTCAGCAAATCCGAGTTCATCACCAGGATTGTGTCATTATCGAATTTCTTAATGAGTCTCAAGGAACCGATGGTTCCGAAGAATTTCTCCTCTTCAACACATTTGACTCTGACGTCGAGGGCTCGCGGTGCGGAATAATGGTCGATAAGTTGTTGTTTTAGATAATTTACCGTTACTGAGATATTCCGTACTCCATAATCGATCAGTGAGTCTATGTTCCTGTCGATTATGGCCTTATCGCCAACCTTAAGCAGTGGTTTGGGAGTTGTCAATGTCAAGGGGCGCAGTCGTTCCCCTTTTCCGCCGGCCATTAACACAGCGTCCAATGGAAGAGCGGATTTCTGAGCCTTCAAGTCAATGACGTCTACTATCCGCATATCGCTGTCCAACAATGGAATAAGAAATATATTCTGTTCACGGCATCGTTTAATCAGGTTTACGTCCTCGCGGCTTTTCAGATACGAAAAACCACTATGCATGGCCTTTAGGACTTTATCATCTACATTCGCTCCGGTAATCAAGGCCCGACGGATATCGCCATCGGTCAATGAGCCAACCATATGATCGTCATCGTCGAGGACAAACAACGTCATTGATTGTGAATGCACCGCGTTAAGCATGTTCAGCGCCTCCCGAATCGGAGCGGATTGCCTTATGATGAAGTGTTCCATATCCATGGATTGAGTGTTTAAATTTCTATTAATTCGTCTGAAGCAAAATCCCTTTTAGCCGTCTGGCCGATAACCTCATACCACCGCATTGGCGATATTCCAGAGCCGGGGCGCTTTACTGTCAGATTCTTTAACGTAAACTGTTCTCCTTGTCTTATCAGACAACGGGCCACGATACTTTTGCGTGCTATTTCTACGTTTCCACGCTCACTGTCTGTGATATGTTTATAGGAATCCCCTATCGCTTTTTCTACTGTTCGTATGCCAGCCACCATAGCCTTGAATTCAGTCGGGTCAGCCGAGGCCCTATGATCCGGACCGCTGGCATTCTTGTCGTAAGTAAAATGCTTCTCTATTATCTCCGCTCCCATGGCAACGGCAGCTATCGGCACCGCTATCCCTTGCGTGTGGTCGCTGAAACCCACCTTACCGCAATCAAGTGTCCGCAGTGATTCCATAGCCCGGAGATTCACATCCTCGGGTGGAGTAGGATATTGGGTATTACAATGCAATATGCTTATGTCTCCCCTATCGATTCCATTGCTGGTCAACACGTTGATCGCAGCTGCAACCTCATCGGCCGAACTCATGCCGGTTGACATTATTATCTTGCCGCCGTAGTGAGCGATTCTTTCAAGGTATGGAAGATTGGTGATCTCTCCTGATGGAATCTTCCAATAATCCATTCCAAGAGTAGCCAGGAAATCAACACTTTCCAGATCGAACGGCGAGGACATGAAACCGATTCCGTTATCAGCGCAAACCTGTTTCAGCCGGAACATGTCCAAATTGGAGATTTCAAGCCTTTTCAGCATCTCAAGCTGGCTTTCCTCTCCCCCGCAGTTTGCCACTTGATATTCTGCCCGTTTTGCATTGGAGCTGGCAAGATTCTCAGCCTTGAAGGTCTGAAACTTAGCGTAGTCGGCACCGGTGGAGGCCGCGGCCTCGATCAATCGAACGGCCGTATTGAAATCTCCGCCATGGTTTACCCCGATTTCAGCTATGATTATAGTATGTTTATTATCATCCATGGCTTGCCTTACATTTTGTCGTCAAGATTCTTGCCTTTCTCTTCGTGGTGGAAGTTTGGAAGATAATTCCCAAGACATTCTACGACATCTGCTTTGGTAAAATCGCGGCTGTGGAACATTGTATCTAATGATTCAATCAGTGCTTCCACTTCCTCACGCGGTTTATTATCCGTATGTGTTATCACTCCTAATGACTTGAAGCGTTTCATGTCGACATCTTCTCCTTCGACATAGAATTCCTCATAGTCTTTTTCGCCGGTTGTGTCGCTTTCGAAGTAAACAACCGGATATGTATCACCAGGCAGATGCTGAGAGGCATATCGCTTGGCCTCTTCATCCGACTTGCATTCATGTTTCTTATATCCCATCTCAGATATGAACGCATCGCAGATTTCCGAGAAAGTCTTCATCTTTTCCTCTCCTAATTTTGAGAAGAAAATCTCTCCGTTATGGCCTAAGATACAAGCCAGCATACATATCTGACCGCTCTCCTCCATTGATACGAAGTAACGTCGAACGTCACGCGGAGCAACAAGAGGTTGATTCTTCATCATACGGTCGAAGAAACTTGCAGGTAATGAGCCGTTTGAGAATGCGACATTGGCAAATCGTGCCGTCGTTACCTTGAAGTCCGGTTTGTAGGACATGATGAGGTCTTCCATCACCCGCTTGGAAGCTCCCATCACATTTACAGGATTGGCGGCTTTGTCTGTGGATACGCAGAAGAAATGCTCGGGCTTGTATATCTGGAGCAAATCCAGAAGTTTCTTGGCCTTGATGACATTGTTTTTCAGCAAGGCTTCCACTGAATATTTATCTTTCTCGCTGCGGACGTGTTTATGCGCGGAGAAATTAGCGACTATATCGAAAGCTCCATGGTCACGGAAGATATCCTCCATGATGGGGTCGGTGAAGTCCAGTGTATAAGTCAGAAATACCGACGGCACTTTAATGTCAACACTCGATCTCAAATCTCGGGTCAGTTCCGCCAGTCCGTTCTCGTTCAGGTCGACCACTACAAGTTTGGCGGGTTCAAACCGTAGGACAGCCTTGATAAAGGAAGAACCAATACTTCCGGCACCTCCGATAACCAATACCGATTTCCCTCTGATAGCTTTTCCCAGGACTTGCCGGTTTTCCTCTATATCCCTAAGAAACAGACTTTCTTGCCTCTCAACGACATGTTCCTTAACAAACTTATCCAGATTCATTTCTTTTCGAATTTAATTTCCTTATTTGGCATCTAAAAAAACATTTATGCAAAATTACAAAATAATTCGTAATTTAATAT
>DXXK01000069.1 GCA_019416425.1 Bacteroidales bacterium | reverse complement strand
CTCGTTGACCTTTGCCTGTATCTCGCCACGGCCCAGCATAGCGGCGAAACCGCCGTTATCCTCAACCTCGTTGAAGAGCTTCCACGCCACCTTGGCGATGGACGCGGTCAGGGTCTCGATGTAGTAGGAACCGCCGGCAGGGTCTACGACCTTGTTCAGGTGCGACTCATCGCGCAGCAGAACCTGCTGGTTACGCGCGATGCGCTCCGAGAACTCGTCGGGACAGGTGTAGCACTTGTCGAACGGCAGCGTCTCGATGGAGTCAACACCGGCCAGAGCGGCCGACATGGTCTCGGTCATGGAACGCAGCAGGTTCACATGAGCGTCGTACAGAGTCTGGTTGAATTCGCTTGTCACGGCATGTGTCCACATCTTGCAGCTGTCGGTGTCCTTGGGATCGTAGGCCTTGACGATCTCGGCCCACAGCATGCGGGCTGCGCGGAACTTGGCCATCTCCATGAAATAGTTGGAGCTGATGCCCATGTTGAAGCGAACGCGGTTGGCCACCTCATCGACGGTCAGACCGGCGTCGGTCATGACGTTCAGCCACTCGGCACCCCATGCCAGAGCGTAACCCAGTTCCTGGGTGATGTATGCGCCGGCGTTGTTGAACAGGTAGGAATCAACCGCGAAGCAACGCAGTCCCTTGACAGGCTTGACAGCCTCGTAGAGCTTCATGCCCTCGGTGGCGATATCCTTGGGGAAAGGCAGGCCGTGACGCAGCAGGCGACGGAAGGGATTGAAGTCGATCGATCCGCGGAACTCCTGAGTTGCACCCTGCTCGTTGATCAGCTCCACCAGCAACGCGGCAACCTCGGCGGCGTGGCCGGGACAGCAGTTAAGGTTGACCTCTGTTTTCTTCAGGTCCACTCCATCCAGGATGGTCTTCAGGCCTGCCAGGTCAATATCCTTGGGAACCCTGATGTTCAGAGCCTCGACGCCACGGTCGGTGATGTGGCGGATATGCTCGTTCATCTCCTGTGGCGTGCAGCCACGGACGGTCTGGGCTATCAGCCAGTCATTGTTGTCACGAGTTCCGCGCACATAGGGGTATTCGCCGGGAAGGCTGCCCATGTGGGGAATGGCTTTCAGATCGTCCAGACGGTAGAACGGCTGGACATCGAAGCCCTCGTTTGTACGCCAAACCAACTTGCGGCCGAAATCGGCGCCCTTCAAGTCGGTCGTGATCTTCGCCATCCACTCTTCGGTGGTTACCGGCGGGAACATGTCAAACAGTTTTTCTTTTTTCTCTGCCATTGAGATATGATATTATTTTCTCTTGTCTATGGATGTTTTTTGGGACCCATCTCCATGGGTTCTTCATGATATTCCGAAGCCATCGGCAAGAAACCGGATTGACTTCGTTGCAAATTTACCGAAATTTTTCAGTAATAAAAAATTTTCGTGTAAAAAAACGACTTCCTGGGCTTATTTCAACGCTTTGTCCTCGCAACGGAGCACTCTGGCCGGGAAATCCTCTACCATCTGCAGATTGTGCGTTGCCATTATAACCCCGGTTCCCCGAGCCGACAGGCTGTGCAGAAGTTCCAGAATCTGATATCCGGTCTTAGGGTCCAGGTTGCCGGTGGGCTCGTCTGCAAGAATCAACTTGGGGCTGTTGAGCAACGCTCGGGCTATAACCACGCGCTGCTGTTCGCCGCCGCTCAACTCATGGGGCATCTTATAGGCTTTGTTCTCCATCCCTACGGCCTTCAGCACCTCCTCGATCCTGTCCTCCATCTCCGAGCGGCCCCTCCAGCCTGTGGCCTTGAGCACAAACCGAAGATTGGCTGCGGCCGAGCGGTCCTGAAGCAACTGGAAGTCCTGAAAGACAATTCCTACGGCACGGCGCAGATATGGTATTTGCTTGGATCTGAGCTTCAGTATGTCGAAATCCAGTACCCTGGCCCGGTCACCTTCGGGAATCTCCACCTCGGCGTACATGGTCTTCAGCAGCGAGCTCTTGCCGCTGCCCACGCGTCCGGTCAGGTAACAGAACTCTCCCTCGTCGACCTGGAAACTTATATTCTTCAGCACCACACGTGCGGCGCGTTCAATCGTGACGTTCTTATAATCTACCAACATCTTATTGCAAAATTAATTCAACCTTTCAGTCCTCCTGACGGCGCACAAACAGGTACTGCGGCAGTTCCTGTACCTTCCCCACCTCGACAATATCTATCTTGAAATTGCCTCGAACGCCCTTCAGATTGCCCTTGGGTATATATATGGTGTTGAAGCCAAGCTTCTCGGCCTCGGCCACACGCTGCTCCATGCGGGTCACAGTCCTCACCTCGCCCGACAGTCCGACCTCGCCTGCGAATGCAGTGCGCGGAGGCAAAGCCACGTCGAAATTGGACGACATCACCGCTGCCACCACTGCCAGGTCCAGCGCCGGGTCGGTCACCTTCAGTCCACCCGCTATATTCAGGAACACATCCTTCTGCCCCAGACGCAGACGCGAACGCTTCTCCAGGACAGCCAGCAACATGTTGAGACGCCTCTGGTCAAAACCTGTGACCGAGCGCTGAGGCGTACCGTAAGCCGCAGTCGAGACCAGAGCCTGGACCTCGACCAGAAAAGCGCGGACACCCTCCATGGTCACTCCGATAGCCATTCCGCTCATTTCCTCCTCGCGGTTCTCCGACAGAAGCATCTCCGAAGGATTCTTCACCTCGCGCAGACCATGGTCCACCATCTCATATATACCGATCTCATTGGTGGATCCGAAGCGGTTCTTGATGGCCCGGAGCAGGCGGTACAGGTACTGCCGGTCACCCTCGAACTGCAGCACCGTGTCGACTATATGCTCCAGCACCTTAGGCCCGGCAATTGCGCCCTCCTTATTAATATGTCCCACCAGAATGACCGGGACACCGGACTCCTTGGCATAGCGCAGCAGCGACGCGGCGCACTCGCGCACCTGTGACACGCTGCCTGCCGCCGACTCGATCTCGGTGGACATGATGGTCTGGATGGAATCCACCACTATCAGCTCGGGCTTGACGGCCTCGATCTGCGCGAAGATGGCGTCCAGCTGGGTCTCACATAATATATAGGTGTTCTCCGACACCTTGCCCAGGCGGTCGGCGCGAAGCTTGAGCTGCGACGCGCTCTCCTCGCCGGAGATGTACAGGATTCTCCGTCCACGGATGGACAGGATGTTCTGCAGCAACAGCGTCGACTTGCCGATACCAGGCTCGCCGCCGATCAGCGTGAGGCTGCCGGCCACAAGACCGCCCCCCAGGACGCGGTTCAGTTCGGAGCTGGGCATACGCATGCGCATCTCCTCGTTAACCTCTATCTCCGACAGGCGCACAGGCTTGGTGCTTCGCACCAGTCCCTTTTTGCGGCCTTTGGTGTCGGTGGTGACCTTTTCCTCCACCATCGTGTTCCATTCGCCGCATGCCGGACAGCGCCCTACCCATTTCGGACTTTCCGCCCCGCAGTTATTGCAGAAATATACTGTTTTTGTCTTCATAGCTTTTTCATTTGCAAAAATACAAAAAAGTTATTAAATTTGCGAAAACGTTGGAACTTTCGTTACCGAAACGTGTAATAACATAAGACGGAAGTCCCATCGGACCATTGAAAAACAGTTATAACCCATATAAAAACACAAAGCAATGAAATTTCTGACAGATGAGAAGCTTGTGATTGTCGGCGCCGCCGGCATGATCGGCTCGAACATGGCCCAGACCGCTCTGATGCTTGGTCTCAGCTCCAACGTATGTCTGTATGACGTATTCAGCGCCGAGGGCGTAGCCAAGGAAATGCGTCAGTGTGGCTTCGACGAGGCCACCATCACCAGCACTACCGACCCGGCCGAGGCATTCAAGGATGCCAAATATGTCATCTCTTCGGGAGGCGCACCCCGTAAGGAGGGCATGACCCGCGAGGACCTGCTGGCAGGCAACTCCAAGGTAGCCGAGGAGCTGGGACAGAACATCAAGAAATACTGCCCCGACTGCAAGTTCCTTGTAGTCATCTTCAACCCGGCCGACATCACGGGCCTTGTAGCATTGATCCACAGCGGCTTGAAGCCCAACCAGGTAGCCACACTCGCCGCGCTTGACTCCACGCGCCTGAAGGAAGCGCTGGCCGCACACTTCGGCATCAGCCAGAGCCTGGTCAAGAACGCCTACACCTACGGCGGCCACGGCGAGAAGATGGCTGTCTTCTCGACTCCGACCACGGTTGACGGCGTCAAGCTGACCGACATCATCGAGGGCAAGGCCGTATGCAACGGCAGGGGCCTCTCCATGGAGGAATGGCAGCTCATGCAGAAGGAAGTAACCCAGGGTGGCGCCAAGATCATCGAACTGCGTCGCCGCAGCTCCTTCCAGAGTCCGGCCTACCTGTCCATCAAGATGATGGAAGCCGCCATGGGCGGCGAGGAGTTCGACTATCCCGTTGGCTGCTACGCCGACTCCGACCGCTTCAACCACGTGATGATGGCCATGCCGTCGCGCGTGACTTCCGACGGTGTCTACACCAAGCCCTTCACCGGAACCGCCGAGGAACTGGCCGCTCTTGAGGCAAGCTACAAGCATCTCTGCAAGATGCGCGACGAGATCATCAGCATGGGCATTCTGCCCCCCGTCGACAAGTGGAACGAGATCAACCCCAACATCCACTGATCATTGCGTGATGCATAGTCCAAACAAAGGCGCGTCCATACGGACGCGCCTTAATTTTTTTAGTCCAATGTTTGCGTTTCATGAAATTTAATTATTAAATTTGCAGTCGATACACAAAGACATTCGCACAGGATGTCGACCGAACCGAAATCTAAATACCATGAACCTGTTCAGAACAGCCTCAACCGTCCTGATCCTGACAGCATTCCCAGTGATGGGCGCCAACGATACCGATCCATACCGGGAAAGCAACTCACCACACGTGGTCACGCATGACTACGTGCACCTCACCACCGATGTCCGATTAGACTGGCAAAACGTCTGGAACGACGGCGCGACCGACAACTCAAATTCCGGATTCCAGGGTAAATACCTGTTGTTTCGCGTGGACGGCGAGATCATCCCCGGTCTGACCTACTCCTGGCGGCAACGACTCAACAAGCCTCATAAGGACGCCTCATTCTTCGACGCCACGGACTGGATATACGTGGATTACGCATGGCGCGGATTCAATTTCTCGGCCGGCAAGGAGGTCGTGGCCATCGGAGGCTGGGAGTACGACCGCTACCCCGTCAACATCTACAGCGCATCGGTGTTCTGGAACAACATCAACTGTTTCCAGCTTGGAGTGCAGGCAGGGATGAGGATCGGCAAAGGCTCGCAGCTCACCATCCAGGTGGCGCAGAGTCCTTTCCACACATCGGCCAACCGCAACATGTACGGCTACAACCTATTCTGGAATGGCCATTACGGCATCTACCATGCCCTATGTTCAGTCAACCTTATGGAATACGACCGCGGCCGCTACATCAGTTACATATCGCTGGGCAACAGATTCGACATCGGCAACGTCGCCATCGAGCTTGACCTGATGAACCGCGCGGGGTCCCATCAGGCATTCCTGGGCCGTGACATGTCGATAGTCGGCGAGGTTGCCTACCGACCCCATCCAGCATGGCGTATACATGCCAAATACACCTACGACGTCAACAAGAGCGGCACCGGCGCCGACCTCTGCGTCCTGAACGGTACGGAGCTGAACATGGCTGGCGCAGGACTGGAGTTCTATCCCCTCCGTAAACGGCGAACCAGCCTCCGTCTGCACGCCAACTGTTACTACAGCTGGGGAAGCAACGCCAATACCGGAGATGTCATGCAGGACAAGACCACGGTCCTCGACGCCGGCATAACCTGGACAATGGACGTGTTCGGCGTAAAGAAGAAATAACAACTACATCATCCTTAAGACCTATCAAGCCATGGACAGCATAGCTCCAAACGGAATGTCGGAAACCACCGAAGCCCCGGCAAAAAAGAAAACGAAATCCACCACACGCACCGTCATCTCGGGTATAACGTGCCTGACTTGCGTGTTCGCGCTCTTCTACTATCTCGGCGTCAACATGGGAGTGGCTCAGATGCTCAAGACCCTGATGAACACAGCCCACGACCTTCTGCTCAACACGGTGTTCTATCTGATGGGTGTCTGTGTGCTGACGGGAGCCATCGGGCGCCTGTTCGTGGAGTTCGGAGTGGTGAAATTGCTGGAGATAATCCTCAAGCCACTGATGAAGCCTCTGTTCAACCTGCCCGGAGTGGCATCGCTTGGAGCAGTGATGACCTTCCTCAGCGACAATCCCGCCATAATATCGCTGGCCCAGGACAAACGCTTCAGCTCCTACTTCAAGAAATTCCAGTTCATCTCGCTCACCAACTTCGGCACGGCCTTCGGCATGGGGCTGCTGGTGATGGTGTTCATGGTGGGTCAGGGCTACTTCTGGCAGCCGCTCGTAGGATTCGCCGGCGCCTTCGTGGGATGCTGCGTCTCGACGCGCCTGATGCAGTACTTCGTGATCAAGGCATATCCTCATTTCGCCACCGAGGATGTGGTGGACTCCAAGGAGATCGAGAAGGAGGAAGAGGAGAAGGTCGAGACCAAATCCACCTTCATCCGAGTACTGAACGCCCTGCTTGACGGCGGCAAGAGCGGTGTGGACGTGGGTCTGGCCATCATCCCGGGCGTCCTGATCATCAGTACGCTCGTCATGGTGCTGACGTTCGGACCGTCGGCCGACGGCACCTACACCGGCGCCGCCTACGAAGGCACCGCCGTACTGCCCTGGCTCGCCTCGAAAATCAACGTCGTCTTCGAATGGCTGTTCGGTTTCGGCGACCCGCACCTCATAGCCTTTCCCATTACAGCGCTCGGAGCCGTAGGCGCGGCCCTCGGACTTGTGCCGAACTTCATCTCACAGGGATGGATTGACGGAAACGCAATCGCCGTGTTCACCGCCATCGGCATGTGCTGGTCCGGCTATCTGAGCACACACACCGCCATGCTCGACTCCCTGGGATACCGCGAGCTTACCCCCAAGGCCATCCTGGCGCATACCATCGGAGGCCTGTGCGCAGCCATCGTGGCACACCTGCTCTATATGGGCATATTCTATCTGAGCGCCTGAACCCAAACCATAGTATATGCAAAAAAACAGCTGCCGGTCTCCCGGCAGCTATTATGGTATAGGGCGTCACGCTCATTTCGGGGTGAAACGGATGGTGCGGGTAACCTCGCCCGGGGTCGCACCGTTGGGGAGTTCCTCGGCAGACTTGACAACGATGAACGACTGGTCGATCATGCCGGTGGACAGAGTCTTGTCGACCTGCAGTATGTTCATGCCCATGGTCAGGACATAACGACCCTCAGCCAGCACGCTCGTGTCGATTCCGACTCCGTAAGGCGCGAAGATGGGATGGATCTGCGGGAATCCATTCAGGAAATAGGTGACGTTGTTGACCAAGGCCTGCTTGCCGTCGTTGCCCTTGCAGTCGATACCCTCCACCTTAAGGATCTCCCCCTGGACCACATACAGGACATTGTTGTCCATCACGACATTGTCATACACCACTGTCACATCGACATCGGGCAGGTCGTTGTCGTCGGAACACGATGCCGCCATGAAACCCAACGGCAACAGCAGCATCGCCAGATAAAGTAACTTTTTCATTTTCATCTTCAATTTGCGACAGATGCATTTTACTGCATCTTCCAGGTGATTAACTATTATTTGGTTTATTATACATTTATAACAACTCGAATTAACAAAAGATTTGCAGTTACGGGATTTGTGTGTTAATTTTGCAGAATATTTCCTGAATGGCTTCAATGTCATAATCCAACCCAATAACAAGACCATACATGAACACCTTTAAACCAGGTATTGTGGCGACGCTTGCGATTGCGGGAGCATGCACGTTGCCCACCAACGGACAGAATACCGACAACATAATAGTGCAGACGGACGCCTACCGCTGGGCAGGCGATACCATCTTCCAGAACGAATTCAAGGCCTGGGCCGAGAGTCCCGAGGAAATCCGTTCCACCTACAAGGGACGCCCCGGCTACTTCATGCCCGTGGAGCAGACATGGAAACGCAAGAACGACCTGTCGGCCTATCCGCGCCTGAAGTCCACCAATAAGCTTCACGAAGCCATCTACAATATGGGCCTTGACGAGATGGTGAACGCCGTTGAACCCGACACCACCCTGCGTACAGGCAAGGAATGGGCCGGCGTATGGACGCGCGACGTATCCTACTCCATTATATTAAGCATGTGCTACATGCAACCCCAGGCCTCGATGATATCGCTGATGAAGAAGGTCAACCCATCCGGCCAGATCATCCAGGACACCGGCTCGGGCGGCGCATGGCCCATCTCGACCGACCGTATGGTATGGGTCGTAGCCGCCTACGAGATCTACAAGACCACCGGCGACATGGAGTGGCTCAGAAAGGTCTACCCCATCGCCCTGCGCAGCATCGAGAAGGACCAACGAACCGTCATGAGCCCGCAGCTGCTGGTCAAGGGCGAGACCAGCTTCATCGACTGGCGCGAGCAGTCCTATCCCAAATGGATGCAGACAGCGGATATCTCCCAATCGGAGGCTATGGGCACCAACGTAATGTACGCCGCCGCCCTCAAGGCCTGCGCACAGATGGCCGACATACTGGGCAAGCGTAAGGAGGCCGCCAAACTCAACGCCAGCTTCGAAGCTCTGGTCGCCGCAATCAACAAGACGTTCTGGCTCGACGACAAGGGATACTACGGAATGTACACCTACGGCCGCGGAAACAAGATAATCAATCCCCGCGCCGAGACGCTGGGCGAGGCACTGGCGATATTGTACGACATCGCTCCCGAGGAACGCCAGAAATCCATCTCGCAGAACAATCCCCATACACCTTTCGGGCCGGCCATCTTCCATCCGCAGATCGCCGACATGCCCAGCTACCACAACAACGCCCTGTGGCCATTCGTGGCATCGTACTGGACTCTGGCGCAGGCCAAAGCCGGCAACGAGCTTGGCACAATGGAAGGAATCGGATCGGTCTACCGTCCCGCCGCCCTTTTCGCCACCAACAAGGAGAACTTCAACCTGGACAACGGCGACTACTACACTGAGCTGAACTCCAGCAACATGCTGTGGTCGCTGGCAGGCAACATCGCCATCACCACCCGTGTGCTGTTCGGAATCCATTACGACAAGGACGGCCTGCTGCTGCAACCGTTCGTGCCTAAGGCTCTTGAAGGAACCCGCACGCTCGACAACTTCCATTACCGCAACGCGGTACTGAACATCACCGTCAACGGCTACGGCGCCAACGTGGCCAGGCTGACGGTCAACGGCAAGGAATACAAACCGGGCAAAGTGATACCCTCCAAGAAGCTGACAGGGACATGCAATATCGTGATCGACATGGACAGCCAGCCTATTCCCGAGATGAAGGTAAACCACCAGCCCAACCTCAAGGCACCCCTGACACCGATCACCTGGCTTGCCAACGATCCGGCGCTGAACGGCAAGGACGTGCCCGTCAACAACCTGCTGCAGTGGAACCCCATTGAGTACATCGCCAGGTACCAGATACTGAAGAACGGCAAAGTCGTGGCCGAGACACGCCAGACCAGCTACCCGGCCACCAGCCGCGGCGAATGGCAGGTGATCGGTATCGCTGCCGACGGAACACCGTCGTTCGCCAGCGAGCCCCGCAGCAACCGTGATTTCTGGACATACGAGTTCAAGAACGAGAAGACCACCCTTTCGTCACCGGAAGTCAGCTACCAGCCTGCCGAACCGATCGCCGGCTTCAACGGCGAGGGCTTCCTGGAGCTTGACCGCAACGACAACAAGTCCACCGTTAACGTTAAGATACCTCAGAGCGGCCTCTATGCCTTCCAGTACCGCTATGCCAACGGCAACGGCCCGGTCAACACCGAGAACAAGGCTGCGATCCGATCGCTGACACTCAACAGCCGCAACGCCGGCACAATCGTGATGCCCCAGCGCGGAGTGGCCAACTGGAACGACTGGGGAATGTCCAACATGGTAATCGTGCCTCTCACCGCCGGCACATATACCGTGGGTCTTGCCTACCTGCCCGAGGATGAGAACATGAACATAAACACGAACCACGCCCTGATCGACCAGCTCCGCATCGAACGACTGTCGGAATAGGCGATATTGTCAACCTTTCACACCACAAGGGCGTTAATCCTAATGACAGGGCTGCCCGGTTACTTCGCTGACGTAGCCGGGCAGTCCTTTTTATTTAACGACCATATTTTGCTTCAATATGACAGCTGCAGATACCTCCAGGCTCCGGACCGACCTGGCCAAAAACACGGTCCAGTGGATATCTCATCTCACGGTGCTGGCGCTTTCCATATGGCTTATAGTAGAGATATCCATCGATACGCTGCACAACGACACCTTCTACGACGAACGGTCGTTTCTGAAATGGCAGCTGTGGATCTGCGTCGCCTTCATGGCCGACTTCTTCATCGACATGATCGTGGCCGAACGCAAGTGGCGTTATCTCTGCTCCCACATCATTTTTCTGCTGGTGTCCATTCCTTATCAATATATATTGGAGAAGCTGGGATGGCATGTACCCCGCGACATTGCCTATCTGATCAGATACATGCCCTTGATCCGTGGAGGCTACGCCATGGCCTACGTTGTCTCATGGTTCACCAGCGACCGCGCCACAGGCCTGTTCCTGTCATATATCATCACGATGCTCTCCACAGTGTACTTCTGCTCGCTGACCTTCTACCTGTTCGAGCACCACGTCAATCCGGACGTCGGCAGGTACACCGACGCATTGTGGTGGTCAGCGATGTGCGTCACCACCGAGGGTTGCGACATCAGTCCGGTCACCGGAGTGGGCAAGGCACTGGCATTCCTGCTGGCGGGGATGGGCATCATCATGTTTCCCGTATTCACCGTCTATGTCACCAACATTATCAACAAGAAACAGCAAGCCTCCGAGCAGACCCGTCTGCTTGAATCCTATCGACAGTTGCTGGTGTCGAAGGGTCAGCATACAGCTGCACCGGAGGCTTCCGGTCAGACACAGCCATCGACCGCGTCCCGGGAACCAGCCGACAATAACGCCGGCGGTGATGTCAAACAGTAGCGTTCAGAGTCGGGGTCAGGGGCTCGTCGGCGCAGAGCACGGTCAGAAGGTTGCCTACCATGGCAGCCTTCTGCTCGTCTGTGAACCTGGCCACCTGACGCTCCTGCAAGGTGCGCAACGCCATGTCCACCATGGAGACGGCACCTTCGACGATCTTCTCGCGAGCCGAGATGATGGCGTCGGCCTGCTGGCGACGGAGCATCACGGCGGCGATTTCCGGAGCGTATGCCAGATAGTTCAGACGGGCCTCGATAACTTCCAGACCGGCCATGGCCAGACGCTCGTTGATCTTGGCTTCAAGCATTTCGTTGATTTCCTGACCGCTGCCACGCAGTGTCAGCTCGTTCGGGTCGTTGGTATCCGTATTGTCGTAGGCGAAATGTCCGGTTACCTCACGCAATGCGGCATCGCTCTGAACGCGGACAAAGGAATCCAGAGCCATAGGATTGACAGCGTTGCCTTGCATCGGTCCGGACTGCGCGTCCAGATCGAACGTCACCTTATACGTATCACGTACACGCCACACCAGCACCATGCCGATCAGCACCGGGTTGCCGGTCTTGTCGTTCACCTTGATCGGATCGATGTCCATGTTGCGGATACGCAGCGACAGCTTCTTCTTGTCCATAAACGGATTCACCCAGTAGAATCCCACCTTCCTGCAGGTGCCACGGTACTTCCCGAAGAAGATCATGACACGCGCCTCGTTGGGCTGTTGCGTGAAATAACCGACACATCCCAGAATGAACAGCAAAGCCGCTATTATCTCTATCGTGATCATCAGGCCCTCGGACACGCCGCCGTTCATATACGACCATCCTGTCCATGCCGCTACAACAGGCAGCACGACGAAGGTGATGAAAATCATCAGGAAACCGTTCACCAGACTTCCCTGATACTCATACTCATGGTTCTTCTCCTCCATAATATCTCGGATTTACACCGTACGGGGACATCCCGCAGGCGATACAAAAATAACTAAAATCCCGCACTTTTCAAAATAAATGTGAAATCAATGAATCCGATTTAAAAACCAACTCGCGGCTGAGTGTGTTATTGGGGTATATGATAACATTTCTGAAAATAATACTGGTACTGGCTATCCTGGTGGCAATGATCATCCTGCTGCTGGGATTGAATCAAGTATTTACCGGCGAGTTCGACTCCGATGATTCCGATGCGGTCCGACTGCGCCGGGAAGTGGAGAAAAACCAGGAGGTCATTTCCGAGGACAGCGTCTTCAACACTCTGGTGCGTCATCCGCAGCGCGTCGATGCGCACGACCGCATGTCCAAGCGAAGCTAAACCTCCGGTCACGCTTAAATTTATTTTAAAAATTTTTATAAAAAAAGAACCATCCACCACCTGGGATGTTATTAAGATAAACAAAGTTAAGAATCAAGAATTCCACATATAAACCAAAGTCAAACAAAACATCAAACACATAGGAGTTATGAAAAGAACAGTTTTATTTCTTGCCGCAATGATGACAGTCGCAATGTCATGGGCACAGATCAGCAAGAACGAGGCCAAAAGCCTGAACGCTTTCCTCGCACAGACGTCAGCCGACGGACAGACCAATGCAGCCGCTCTGGGAGTAGGCGCAAAGGACGCAGCATCCATTCCCGGTCTGAAGATCGAGAACGGCCATGTAACCGAGATTGACTTCAGCCATAAGAAGCTGGCCGGTGACTTGAACCTGACAGGCTTCACCGCACTGACCAAGGTCAACGTATCCGACAACCGTCTGGAATCCCTCACACTGGCCAACAATCCCGCGCTGGTCGGCATCAACGCAAGCCACAATCGTCTGACTGACTTCTCCGTCAGCGGTTGCCCGCAGGTCCAGAACGTCAAGCTAAACAGCAACCGTCTGGCCGACCTGAACCTCACCTCAACCCCGCTGCTGACCAATCTGAACATCTCCAGCAACGCATTCGAGGCACTTGACGTGACATACGCCATCAACCTGAAGACACTTAACGTGATCGGCAACAAGCTGACCCAGCTCAACGTGACGGGCTGCCAGAACCTGAAGAACCTCTACGCGGCCTTCAACAAGCTGACTTCCATCACCCTGGGCGGTCTGGTGAACCTGCAGAACCTGAATATCAACAACAACCGCATCCAGAAGCTGTACATTCAGGATCTGCCCGCTCTGGCCACGGTGCTCTGCTCCGACAACCACATGCAGGAGTTCGCTCTGCAGAACTGCAAGATGGTCAACGACATCTGGGCTCCCTACAACGACCTGACCAGCTTCACAGTCAGCCAGGTTCCCACATTGGCCTACGTCAATGTCGAATGGAACGACCTGACTACCCTGAGCCTCAACAACCTGAACTTCCTGCAGCGCGTCAATGCCGCCAACAACCAGCTGACCATGGTTGATGTTAGCTTCGACCCGTTGCTGACCACAATCAACCTGACCTACAATGACATGCTGACCGACTTCCGCACCACCGGCGACAGCCAGCTGACACATGTGATCGGATACAACGAATGGGATCCCTACTGGGATAACTAAACCATACTTACGGGACATTCCCGCTACAATCTCTGAAAAAATCGAAGGCCGGTCAGTTCCGGCCTTCTTTTTTGTATATTTAATAATTATTCATTAACTTTGCAATCCTAAGACACGGAAATACGGAAATGAAGAACCAACTGATTGCCGATGCCGGATCCACCAAGATCGACTGGACCTATACGGGTCCGGGCGGAACGTTGCGTCGTTTCCAGACCGAGGGGCTGAACGCGCTGCTCGCCACAGCCGACCAGATGACTCGACTGTTCGGTGCGGTACGCGAAGCCCTGTCTGGTATCCCTATCAACCGGATTCACTATTACGGGGCCGGTTGCGCCTCCCCCGCCATCTGCGACAAGGTCCGCGACATTCTGCAGGAAGCCCTCGGCGCCACCGATGTGTCCGTGGGCTCCGACCTGCTCGGAGCCGCGCGCGCGTTGCTGGGACACCGCCCCGGCGTGGCATGCATCCTCGGAACAGGGTCCAATTCCTGCCTGTACGACGGCCGCGACATCACCATGAACATTCCCCCCATGGGTTTCATCCTGGGCGACGAGGGGTCCGGAGCGGTGCTGGGCAAACGTCTCGCAGGCGATGTGTCCAAGTCCATTGCTCCCGAACATATCCGCACCAGGTTCAAGACCAGGTTCGGCCTGACGGTTACGGACCTCCTGGACCATGTCTACCGTCAGTCTGCCCCCAACAGGTTCCTGGCCTCGCTGGTACCGTTCATCAGCGAGAACATCAACGACCCCTACATGCACGGGCTGGTATCGGACGAATTCTCGCGTTTCTTCAACAGGAACGTACTGCGATATCCCGGCGCTCGAGACATC
This sequence comes from Bacteroidales bacterium, assembly GCA_019416425.1. Classification (GTDB taxonomy): domain Bacteria; phylum Bacteroidota; class Bacteroidia; order Bacteroidales; family Muribaculaceae; genus Lepagella. The sequence continues at coordinate 7,796 of DXXK01000069.1, read as the reverse complement.
CCGGTTAATTTCACCGGATCAATAGCCGTGGTTTTCGAAGACATACTCAAGGAAGCCGCCGGCAGGGCGCAACTGTCCGTCGGCACTATAATGGGCGCCCCGATGCCGGGGCTGATCACATATCATACAGACCATACTGATTAAGCAAGCATGAAACTCAAATCAATCATTTACTCGTTGACTGTCGCAGCCGCCATGGCCGCGCCTCAATTTACCTCGGCTCAGGAAGTAATCTCCGAGTCCGGCCCCATATACGTGGATCCTCTGTTCGACTATCCCGTCGCCCCGGACTCCATTCCCGACCTTACAGGCAAGTCTGAATGGATTGTGGAGCACTTCTGGGATAAGATGGACTTCAAGAACAAGACCGCCGTGGACCAGAACGCCATGAACGATGCCGTGAGCGTGTACATATCGCCAATGCGGTGGTGCAACGACGCAGTCATCGACAGATCGCTTAACAACCTGTTCAAGAACCTGGAGAAGAATCCGCTGCTAAGCATACAGTTCACACGAGCCGCCGAGGAGGCGCTGTATGGACCGCGCGCCGTGTACTGGTCCGATCCAGTCTATATCCGCTTCATCGACAACATGTTGAAGAACAAGAAGATTCCCGCTGCGCGCAAGGCCCGCTTCATACGCCACAAGCAGTTGCTGGAGAACTCCCGCATCGGTGAATATCCCAAGGAATTCGACTACACTACCGTGACAGGATCCACGGCGCACTACGCTCCCACCGGAGTCCTGACAGTCATCGAGTTCGGTGACCCCGGCTGTGACGAGTGCCGTTATGCGCGCCTGAAGATGGAGACCGACGTCACGTTCTCCGGGCTGGTTGACAAGGGCGCCATCAACGTGCTGTTCATCATCCCCGACCCCTCCGATGGATGGCAGACGGAAATGGTGGATTTCTCGCCCAAGTGGCATGTAGGAGCCTCCGACACCGTGGCCGACATCTACGACATCCGTTCCACTCCCTCATTCTATGTAATCGGCCGCGACGGCAGAATCATCGCCAAGAACATCGATTACCGCCAGGCCATGAGGGAGGCTGTCAAGGCCGTGAACTCTCCGGCGCCTTCCGATGTCGCAAAATAAAGATTCGCCATGCTTAGTATTTTCAAACGCTTCTACATCTGGTCCACCGGTTACTCATACACCAACCTGGGACGCCTGTTCCTGCGCCTGTTCGTGGGACTGATGCTGATGCAGTTCGGCATCCGCCAGCTGTATCATTTCACCGAACTGCTGCCCATGTATCCCTCCATGCTGTGGATGACGCCCAAGGCCACGATGACAGTCATGATCGTCATCGAGATCTTCTGCTCGCTCTGCATCATGCTGGGATTCTGCACGCGCATCATGACAGTCCCGCCGTTCGTGGCTATGTGCATGGCGGAGTATCATATACTGACGGATATCGTCACCGTCCCCTCGTACATGCTGACCTGGGCCATGCCAGGCTATCTGCCCATGATGTTCGGCGGCATATACTTCTTCATCCTGCTGGTCGGACCCGGCAAGATCAGCATCGACTATTTCCTGTCGCTCTATCTGCTGCACAGCGCCGACAAGAGCGAGTCCGAACTGGAGGAGGTGTGACATGAGGATAGCCGTACTTATATCGGGAGGCGTGGACAGCGCCGTGACCGTGGACCTGCTGTACCGCCAGGGCCATGACCTGACTCTGTTCTACATACGCATCGGCAACGATAACGGCGAGGGAGACTGCAGCGCCGACGAGGATATCGAGATGTGCACTCTGATAGCACGTAAGTACGGCCTCCCTCTGCGCGTGGTGTCGCTGCATCAGGAATACTGGGACTCCGTCATGGCCTATACGCTCCGTACGGTCGCCGAGGGGCGCACACCCCATCCCGACATGATGTGCAACAAGCTGGTGAAGTTCGGATACTTCGAGGAGCGATGGGGCCATGAGTTCGACAAGACGGCCACCGGCCACTATGCCGACATCGTGGAGCGCGACGGACGCTGCTGGCTGGCCACAGCCGCCGACCCTGTCAAGGACCAGACCGACTTCCTGGCACAGATCAGCCAGGAGCAGCTGTCGCACCTGATGTTCCCGCTGGGACGTCTGCCCAAACGCGAGGTACGCCGTCTGGCCGCAGAGGCCCAGCTGCCGAACGCCGGACGCAAGGACTCGCAGGGAATCTGCTTCCTGGGCAAGATAGACTACGCCGACTTCATCGAGCGCCATCTCGGCACACGTCCGGGACCTGTAATCGAGATCGAGACCGGACGTAAGGTCGGCGAGCACCGTGGATACTGGTTCTACACCATCGGCCAGCGCAAGGGGCTGGGACTGGGAGGTGGACCGTGGTTCGTGGTCCGCAAGAACGTACGCGACAACGTGATCTACGTCAGCAACGGCTACGACACTCCCAAACAGTACGGCCGACTCATCAACATCCAGGAGATGCATTGGATCAGCGGCGACCCGGGCGACGAGCAGGTGGCCTTCAAGACCCGTCACTCTCCTGAATTCCATTCCGGCTCACTGCGGCGCCGTCCCGACGGCTCGATGACACTAATGTCCGACCAGGACATACAGGGTATCGCCCCTGGACAGTTCGCGATCATATACTCCTCCGACCGCCGCCTGTGCTACGGCTCCGGAATGATAACCCTATAAACCATAAAGGCTTCTAATTTGTAAGAGTTATATGGCAAATCAGGAAGACAGACGCCTGCTGAAACTTGTGGGCATCACATACAATCAGATAGAATCCGGTGTCTACGCCGTGATTCTGCAGGAAGTGAACGGCACCCGCCGTATACCCATCATCATCGGGTTCCCGGAGGCCCAGGCCATCGAGTGCAAGCTGCAGGAGATCGTCACCCCGCGCCCCCTGACCCACGACTTGATGGTCAACATGATGTCCACCTTCGGCATCGGCTTGACCGAGATCTACATCCATAAGCTGTCCAACGGCGTGTTCGCCGCCGAGATGACGCTTGTGGCCGATGGCATACGCCGAACTGTCGACGCACGCAGTTCCGATGCCATAGCCCTGGCCATCCGTACCGGTGCCCCCATCTACACCTCGGCACAGGTACTTGACGAGGTCGGCTTCGAGGCGGGACAGAAACCGCCCGTACGCCGCACGTCAAGAACAGTCCAGCCCAAGCCAAAGAACGACCCCTTGTCGGAAAACGACATAGCCGTCAAGGTCGACATGGACCAGAACCTGGATAAGCTCCCCACGGAGTTTCTGATAGATGAGATGGCCAACGCCGCCGAAAACGAGAATTATGAACGCGCCGCCCGCATAAAGGAAGAACTGGACCGCAGGGCACGACAGGAAGGAAAAACCGATGATCCGGACAATCAGTAACCAACCTATGCCATGAAAAATAGAAAAGACCGAATAGAGTTGATGGTCAAGCTGATCCGCAACAAGTGCATAAGCTGCCAGGACGAGCTGGCGGCGTTGCTCCAGGAGCATGGCTACAAGGTCACGCAAGCCACGCTGTCGCGCGACCTAAAGATGCTGAAGACCACCAAAGTCCCCACCGACCGCGGCACGTACGTCTATACGCTGCCGGATTCCGACTCCCTGAAAGACAAGCTGCTGGCACGCGGCCGTCTGGACGTCAACCCCAACTGCCAGAGCGGCTTCCTGTCACTGGAATTCTCGCGCAACATAGCTGTGATCAAGACCCGTAACGGCTACGCCGCCGGTATAGCCTACGACATCGACATGCATGAGTTCCCCGAGATATTAGGCACTATCCCCGGCTCAGACACCATCCTGGCCATTCTGGGCGAGGATGTGACGCACGAGCAGGCACGTGCAGCCCTCTCCAAGATTCTTCCCATATCCTAAACACGAATTATGATACGCACAATTATATTGGGTGCCGACACCCCCGATGCCGGCGAATTGATTCGAATCCTGGCGATGCATCCCGACATCGAGCTTGCGGCCGCTCAGGCCTACGGCAAGGAGGGACGCGCGTTGTCCTCGCTTCACCACGGTCTGATCGGAGAGACGGACCTGAAGTTCTCCGACCACCCCGATGCTCGAAAGTGCAACGTGGTGCTGGACTTCAGCGAGCACGGCGAGCCGGAGATGATGCGCGACCTGCAGGCTAAGTTCCCCGAGGCTATGTTCATCCGTCTGGACCGCTGCAACGACCCGGCGCCGCCCGATACGGATTGGGTGTACGGTCTGCCCGAGATCAACCGCAAGGCCCTGGTGCGCGGCGCCCGCTTCGCCGCCGTGCCCAACTCCTTCGCGTCCATGTCGCTTGTGGCCCTCTATCCCCTGGCATTAAACAATCTTCTGAAGGACAACATTGTCCTCAACATAGAGGCTCCCCAGGGTATCATCGACGAGACCGACATTCCCGCCGTTGCCGAGGAAATACGCGAGCAGCTCTCGCTTGCGCAGCCCTCGTTCAACGGCAAGGTCACCATCAACACCCAGCTATCCAACACCCGCCGCACCGCTTCGCTCCATATGGACATGAAGTGCGCCCTGGATCTGGAGGAGCTGATGAAGCTCTACGACATGTACGACGACCATCATTTCGCCTTCGCCGTCCTGGACCCCGCAGGTCCATCGGAAGTGGCCGGTACCGACAAGTGCGTGCTGTCGCTCGACAAGACCGAGCAGGACATGCTGCACATCGACGCGTCGGCCGACTGCCGCATGCGTGGCGGTGCCGGCGAGGCAGTACATATCCTGAACCTGATGTGCGGACTGCATGAACGTGTTGGACTCGCCCTGAAAGCCATTGATTTCCATCCGCTGTAGCCATGTCCGTCAACAAAGTCATACTGATCGGTTACGTGGGCCGCGATCCGGAAATCCGGTTCCCGCAGCCCGGATACCGCATGGCCATCATGTCGCTGGCTACAAACGAGACTTACGGCAATCCTCCAACCGAGGTGACCGAATGGCACCAGCTGGTCATGAACCACAAGAACGCCGAGCTGGCCGAGAAATATATCCGAAAGGGCACCCGCCTCTATGTGGAAGGGCGTCTCCGCACCCGCGAGTACGACGACAAGTTCAAGATACGCCGCCGTATCACCGAGATCCTCGTGGACCGCGTCGAGCTGCTGGGACGCTCCGATAACTCAAACCAGAATTAGACAACCACCATAAAAACACCGTCGAAATGCGTAAATGGCGTATTGAAGATTCAGCCGAACTCTACAACATCCCGGGCTGGGGACTGAAATATTTCTCCATCAACGACCAGGGCCATGTGCAGGTCACTCCCAAGGAGGGAGGGCCGGCCATCGACCTGAAGGAGGTGATCGACACGTTGCAGCTCCGCGACGTCCAGGCTCCTGTCCTGCTACGATTCCCGGACATACTGGACGACCGTATCCGCAAGATATCGGAATGCTTCCGACGTGCCGCCGAACAGTACGAGTACAAGTCCAAGAACTATATTGTCTACCCCATCAAGGTCAACCAGATGCAGCCCGTGGTCTCGGAGATCGTGAGCCACGGCAACAAGTACAACATCGGCCTTGAGGCCGGCTCCAAGCCCGAGCTTCACGCCGTGCTGGCCGTCAACACCCACGAGGACTCCATCATAGTCTGCAACGGTTACAAGGACGAGGACTACATCGAGCTGGCGCTCCTGGCCCAGAAGATGGGGCGCCGCGTGTTCATCGTCGTCGAGAAGATGAACGAGCTGAAGCTGGTGGCCAGCGTGTCTAAGCGCCTCAACGTCGTGCCGCAGATCGGTATCCGAATCAAGCTCTCCTCATCCGGTTCGGGCAAGTGGGAGGAATCCGGAGGTGATGTCAGCAAGTTCGGCCTCAACTCCAGCGAGCTGCTCGAGGCTCTGGAATATCTTGAGAAGAACAGGATGACCGATTGCCTCAAGCTGATCCACTTCCATATCGGCAGCCAGATCACCAAGATCCGCCGTATCAAGAACGCCCTGCGCGAGGCCATGCAGTTCTTTGTCCAGCTGCAGAAGCTTGGCTTCAACATCGAGTTCGTCGACATCGGCGGCGGCCTCGGCGTGGACTATGACGGCACACGTTCCAGCAGCGGCGAGAACTCCATGAACTACTCCATCCAGGAGTATGTCAACGACTCCGTCTCCGCGCTGGTCGACGTCTGCACCAAGAACGACCTCCCCCATCCCAACATCATCACCGAGTCGGGACGCTCGCTGACAGCCCACCACTCCGTGCTGATAATCCAGGCGCTGGAGACCACCCAGCTCCCACAGTGGGACGATGACGAGCCCCTGGACGACGACGCCCATGAACTGGCCAAGGAACTGTACAACATCTGGGACAAGATCGACCCGGCGCGTATGTTCGAGGACTGGCACGATGCCCTGCAGATCCGCGAGGAGGCCCTGGAACTGTTCAGCCTCGGATTGCTCTCGCTCCGTGACCGCGCCCGCATCGAGAAGCTGTTCTGGTCCGTCGCCCGCGATGTCCGCGACCTGGCGCGCAACATGAAGCACCCGCCGGAAGAGCTCCGCAAGGCCGCGCGCATGCTGCCCGAGAAGTACTTCTGCAATTTTTCCCTGTTCCAGTCGCTCCCCGACTCATGGGCCATCGACCAGATGTTCCCCATCATGCCAATTTCGCGTCTGGACGAGAAACCTACCCACCAGTGCACCATTCAGGACATGACCTGCGATTCCGACGGCAAGATCAGCCATTTCGTGGCTCCCTCAGGCAGCAGCTACTGCCTGAACGTACACGGCCTGAAACCCAACGAGCCTTACTACCTCGGTGTGTTCCTGGTCGGCGCATATCAGGAGATATTAGGTGACCTCCACAATCTGTTCGGCGACACCAACGCGGTGCATATCTCCCTGACCAAGGATGGCTATGAGATCGACCAGGTGATTGACGGCGAGGCCGTGGCCGACGTGCTGGACTATGTGGAGTACAATCCCAAGAAACTGGTACGCAATCTGGAGACGTGGGTAACCGCCTGCATGAAGCGCGGTGCCATCACCGCCGAGGAGGGACGCCAGTTCCTGAACAACTACCGCGCCGGCCTGTACGGCAGCACATATCTGGAGCGCGACTGATGCGTTACTTCCTGAAGCTGAGTTATCTCGGCGCTCCGTTCCACGGATGGCAGTCACAGCCCAACGCCGTGAGCGTGCAGCAGACCATCGAGGAGGCTTTGGCAACCGTATTGCGCGCGCCGGTTCCCATCACGGGAGCCGGCCGCACCGATACCGGCGTGAACGCCCGCGTCATGTTCGCCCATTTCGACACCCCTGACCCTATAGCCGATTCACGCCGGCTATTACAGGGCCTAAACCGTCTCTGCGGCCCGGCAATCGCGCTGCACGATCTGATACACGTGCATGATGACGCACACGCGCGTTTCGACGCCACAGCCCGGACATACAAGTACTTCGTCACCTTCGACAAGTCTCCGTTCCTGGCGCCGCAGTCGTGGTATTCCCCCTCGCCGTTGGATGTCGACGCCATGAACACCGGTGCCGAAATACTGCTCCATACCGATGACTTCACTTCCTTCGCCAAACTGCATTCCGACACCAAGACCAACATCTGCCGCGTCAGCGAGGCTCGCTGGGATACCTGGACCAACGACTATGGCACGCCCGGAATCGTATTCACCATCACCGCCGACCGTTTCCTGCGCAACATGGTGCGAGCCGTAGTCGGCACGTTGGTCGACATGGGCCGCGGCAAGCTCTCGACAGACGGACTCCGCGACATCATCGACCGACGCGACCGCTGCTCGGCCGGAACATCCATGCCGCCCCAGGCGTTGTTCCTATGGGATGTCAGGTATCCTTATATC
>DXXK01000068.1 GCA_019416425.1 Bacteroidales bacterium | reverse complement strand
AGGTAAAAATCTTCCGTTCACAGATGCGGGGAGTCCGAGACCGTGATTTCTTCATCTTCCGTCTCGTAAAACTATATGCCTAATTTTTTAACACTTTAATCTCCCGGTTTTAACAAATGCACCGAAAATTCGGCTTGACCCGAAGTAACAGAGTTTGCCGTTTGGCTTATACATAGGGATGATGCGGTTCATCATCATCTTTCGGAGGAAAGAAAGCGAGATACCGAGGTACTGCGCAGCTTCCTTTGAGGTGAGAAGTTTTCTTTGCATATTTTATTGTCTGATTTTCGTAGATACTTTTGGAAATACCCGGGTACTCTTGGCATGCATTGAGTACCTTTCGTTTCCGTTGCAAAATTACTGCCTTCTCAATGTGGCACCATGTCGGCCGGTTGTGTTGAAACATAAAAAAAGCAAACGCACTATATGCTGACTTACAGCGATATAATGCGTTTTAAGTTTTAAAAATCGAATTCTGTTGTGTTGAAGTTGTGATTAGCGTGGGGCGCGTCTCATCTCTTCCCAGATTTTGATGGCGTTATCTATGTTTTCACGAAATTCTATGTTAGCCGGGACATCGCTTCTTGCATCATCAAGTCGATGGCTTTTATAGTAGGTCTGACTTATGCCGCAGCGTTTCAGGAACAGCGATGACCATTCCTTTCCAAGTGCAGATGGGGAAATTAATTTCTCCACAACATATACCATATAACATATATGAAGCTGCTTGAATTTTATAAGCTGAAAGAAATCCTGCTCTGATCTCAGATTCATGTGAACACTAAACATTATAGGAGTGGTAAATTCAAACAGTACTTCGTTACAGGCATCATAAAGACAGTTGCATAGCTTCGCCGGTACGGTATCGCGAAACTGCTCGGCATCTTTCATCAAAATCTTCTTCATGAGCCACCCTCCCTGATTCCTTTGATGTCTGCAAGTATCGCGCTCGCTATGTCATGGTAACGAGCAATGACAGCCTCCAGAAAATCGGCTCTGAACCGAAACACAGGTGCGCTCTCTATGTTGGCTTGCTCATATTCAGTATATAATTCCTGAACCGCCTTTTGTCGTTCATCATGTTCTGCTTTGGCTTCCTCGCAAAGTTTTTCTGCCTCTATATATTCCTGGGAATCGAGATCCAGATAGTCAAGCCGGTTATTAAGTCGGCAGTAGTCTCTCCAATATGCAGTCAACTCTTTCTCGGCTTTCTGATACCTATTATAAAAGGTACCTGAGTAGTTTTGTGCGATAGCCTTGAAATCAACCTCCTTCAGCATTGGCATACCGACACTCAAAAATCGCCATGATTCCTCTTTGAGTTTCATGACGGACTTTTCCAAAGCATCAATATCGTATGTAGCCATCTCCTCAGCTTCATCAATCAGATTATTCGGTTCCGGCATCTTATCGTAAATCTCAACGATAGACAATGCATCCGCAAAGGACAATTCTTGGCCCTCGGTGATATTATTGATGGCAATAAGATTTTGAACAAGCTCGTTTATCATGTGGGGATGTGTTTGAGGCAAATTACATTTTGCCCTTAGAGATAGAACAGCATGAGTTCTCTTTGGTTCTCATAAAAGTACACCACGTTGCCATTAGTACACTTTTAGTACACCTCTAAAAATGACAATCCCTTCTAACTCAAGAAGTTAGAAGGGATTTGAAGAGCCGCGAGTGGGACTCGAACCCACGACCTTTTCGTTACGAATGAAATGCTCTACCAACTGAGCTATTGCGGCTTGAACGCATTGGCTTGCAATGCGAATGCAAAATTACTATTTTTTTTTGAAATTACCAAATGAAGGCGTATATTTGTATATTTTTAAACGTCAAACAACGTTCTGCCCCAATGCGTTAACATCTTAAGGGTGAATGATACGTTGTTTAACCGTTCGCGATTTCAAGAAAAATAAGTAAAATCATGAAAAATACAGAGGAATTCATTATCAGGGACGCACGGCCGGAGGACGCGCAGTCTATCAGCCGTGCCATTCAGATGGCCCTGCATGAGGAGGGGTGCATGGCCCTGGCCGGCAAAGAGGAAAATCTACCGTTGGTCGACAAGACATTCGCCATTCTGGCCGGACGCCCCGATTCACAGTACAGCTATCTCAACTCCATAGTCGCCGTGGATGCCGACGGCAACATCGCCGGAGCCATAGTCAGCTACGACGGCGCACAGCTCCATCCTCTTCGACAGGCATTCGTGGAGGTGGCCAACAACGTAACCGGAAGCAACTTCGTGGAGGAGGAAATGGATCTTGAGACATCAGACGATGAGGTATACCTCGACTCCCTGGCCGTGTTTCCCGAATACCGTGGCCTGGGCCTGGCGCGCAAACTCATCGATGCCGCATGTCAACGTCATGCCGGTTCCGGCAAACCTTTCGGATTGCTCTGCGCACCCGGCAACGATGACGCCTACGCGCTGTATGAGCGTCTTGGATTCCGCGAGATCGGCCTCAGGCCGTTCGCCGGAATCATGATGCACCACATGGTGCGCTAACAGCATCCGCTGACTGACATCAGATACCGGATATCACCGGTTGAACCGGTTCATGGCGATGTCGGGACCTGCCAGACAGTAGGTCCTTACAGCGTCGGCCGCGCGTTTCAGTACCTCCGGAAGCTTGGCGCGCTCCTCTGGCGGGAACTTGCCAAGCACGAAATCAATTTGCCCTCCCTTAGGGAAATCGTTGCCCACGCCAAAGCGTAGACGGGCATAGTTGGGCGTGCCCAATTGCTCAGCGATGTTCTTAAGTCCGTTATGACCGGCATCGGAACCGGACTTGCGCATGCGCAACGTGCCGAAAGGCAACGCCAGGTCGTCCACCACTACGAGCAGGTTCTCCAGCGGCAGTTTCTCGTGATTCATCCAATAACGGACAGCCACACCCGAGAGGTTCATGAATGTCGAGGGTTTCAGCACCAGCAGCTCGCAGTTCTTGACACGCACCACGGCCATGTCGCCGTAACGGCATGACTTGAACTGAACGTCGGCAGCAGCGGCAAGCTCATCGGCCACCATGAAGCCGGCATTGTGACGTGTGCCCACATATTCCGGGCCGATATTGCCGAGACAGGCAATCAAAAAACGCTTCATATCTGGATCGGGAAGAGGTTCGGCCTTATGGCCGAACAGTCGTTTCAGAAAACTCATAATTATGATTTCACATCAATGCATTTACAACAAAAAGCATCATGCCCTGAGCGCAGGACATGATGCGATTTGTTGTGATAGCCTTATTACTCGGCGGCCTTTGCAGCGGCACCACGAGCTGCACGTGTCAGCTGAACGGCGCAGACAACTGCATTCTTGGCGTTCATCAGCTCCAGGCCCTCGAAGTGCAGGTCGCCCACAGCCATGGACTTGCCCAGACCCAGAGTGTCGACGTTGATCACCAGACGCTCGGGAATCTCGTTGTACAAAGCCTTTACCTTCAGCTTACGCATGGACAGCGTCAGCTTACCACCGGCCTTTACACCCTCGGCATGACCCTCGATCTGTACGGGTACCTCCATAACGATGGGCTTGTCAGGATATACCTGCAGGAAATCGATGTGGAGCAGAGTATCCTTGACGGGCTGGAACTGCAGGTCCTTGATAACGGCCTTGATCTCCTCGCCGTTCAGGTTGATGTCAACCTCGAAGATGTCGGGAGTGTAGATCAGCTTACGCACGTCATCGGCGTTAACCACGATGTCGGTGGTGATGATGCCACGCTTGGCATCCAGCTCGACCAGTTTCTGACCCTCCTTCAGAGTGCCGTTGAAAGGAAGCTCAACCAGAGCGCCACCGTTGATGACTGCGGGAATCTTACCCTCCTTACGCAGGGCCTTCACCGACTTCTTACCCAGCTCTGTACGCGGCTGGGCGTTCAATGCATACTTCTTCATTTTCTTTTTGTTGTGTTACTCAAAACCAGGACATTCATCGTCCGGTTTCCCATCACACGGGATTTTTGCGTCGCAAAATTACGAAAAAAATTCCACATGACGAAATTTTTCCGCCAGAACCATTAAGACTCAATCAAATTGAAGGGATTATCGGTTCGGTCAGCACTTGGTGGCCAGCATACCGCAGGCCGCCTCGATATCCTCGCCACGGCTGGCGCGGATCGTAGCCGTGATGCCTTTTGAGTTCAGGTAATTCCTGAACATCAGCATCCGCTCGTCCGAGGCGGGTGCCAGCTCGACACCGGGAATACGGTGGAACCGGATCAGGTTCACCCGGCATTCCAGCTTGCCGATCAGTTTGACCAGCATTTCTGCATGAGCCACGTCATCGTTAACGCCACGCCACATGATGTATTCAAGGCTAAGACGCCGCTGATGGCTGAAATCGTATGCCGCCAGCAGTTTCATCACCGCCGTGATGGGGAACGCCTTCTGCGCCGGCATCATCGACTCGCGCTGCGCCGTGTCGGCGGTGTGGACGCTGATAGCCACGTGCACTTGTGTCTTGTCCAAAAGGTCCTTCAGCTCCGGAAGCTTGCCCACGGTCGACACTGTGATGCGTTTCGGACTCCATGACAGTCCCCACGGCTCGGTCAGGACTCGAATCACCTTGTAGACTTCCTTGAAATTGTCCAATGGCTCGCCCATTCCCATGAACACCACATTGGTCAACGGCTGCATCGGCGCATTGCCGGGAGCAGGCTTGGGAGGGATGCTCAGAATCTGGTTGATGATCTGGGCGCCCGTCAGCTGCTTGCGGAAACCCATCTTGCCAGTAGCGCAGAAGTAGCAGTTCATCTTGCATCCCGATTGGCTGGACACGCACAGGGTGGCGCGGTCCTTGTCGGGGATATATACCGATTCCACCGTACGGCCGTCACCGACGGCAAACAGATACTTCACCGTACCGTCCTGTGACTTCGACGCCTTGACCGGCTCCTCGCGGCCGATCACATAATTCTCGCTCAGCCATTGACGGTTCTTCTTCGAGATATTGTTCATCTCGTCGAAATCCGTCACGGCCTTCTGATATATCCACTCCGCCAGCTGTCTGCCGACGAATCTCGGCATCTTGCCCCTATAAGCCACATCCTGCAGCTCCTCCAGGCTCATCCCTATCAACGGTTGCTTATCCTGTGTTTCCATATGATTGTCTTTATCGTTACACCGTCCGTGTCCGGCTTGACTAATAAGTAGCTGATTCAATAACAGCAATCGGGGCGACAATGGTTGCACTGTCTTCCCCGATTGTATGTTTTTTGTTTTTATTTACTGACTTCAGGCATCAGTCGCCCGCCTCGAACTTGTAGATATTGTTCTTCAGCTTGGCGTTACCCTTGACCAGCAGGAACATATTGGGATTTATCAGCTGGTAGTACTGCTGCTGGTACATCTGCTCGTTGTACGGGAATTTCTCGGTGTTCTGGCCCATCACCTGATATACGTAAACACCGTTCTCTCCCTTTGTGATGACCACCTTCTTGTTGGCGGGAGTACCGCAGATCTGGCCTACGACCACGGCGTCAGCTACACCCATGTTCTGTCCGAAGCGGAACTGTTCGTTGGAACGGGTCTGGACACCCATGGCCTGGGCAGCGCTCTGCAGGCTCTGTGTGTTCTTGGAGAACTTCTCGACCAGTTTTGTCCCGGCCTTCTCGGCGCGAACCAAACCGGTGAGGTATTCCTTGATGTCGGGATTGCTCAGAGGAGCATAGTCATCGTAAGCGCTTGTGACGGCCACTGCGTACAGCAACGGAGCAGTCGGGTTCTTAGACTCGTAGAGATGGCTGACGTCGCCCTCCTTGCCGTCGATCATTACCCAACGCATCACCTGACGCGAATCGGGGTAGTACGTGTTCATACCCATGAAACGCGGGATAGCAGGGTTGGAAGCCGTGACGGTGTAGCTCTGGGGGTTGAAACCGGCCTTTCCGGCCTGAGCCACGAACTTGGCGGCGGTATTGTTCTCGGTCAGGAATTTCTCCAGACGGTCACGCTCATCGTTCAGGGTCTTGTCGCTGGGGCCAAGCACATAGTCGGCTACCTCATATTCATATACGGCCTTGGGAGCCTTCTGCTCCACCAGTTTACCCATCATCATGCCCTGGGCTCCGCTGACAAGCGATATGTACTTTCCGCCGGCTTTGCGCAGCGAGTCAAGCTGTTCGGATGATACAGCGTTGGTGGCGCCGTCCTCGTCGTAGAGGGCAACCCACTGCGTGGGCTGTGCATAGACGCTGTCGGGACTGAACTTCGTGATCACAGAGTCCGCCGGCAGACCGTTGTTCAATGCCTTGAGCACACGCAGACCGCAATCCTCGGTGGCAGCCTGTACCAGCGACAGCCTGACGGAGTCAACCTCCTGACGAACGCTGTTGACGCGAACCACTGCGAACCCGGACAGATTGGAATAGGCCAGACGAGCGGAATCACCTGCAGCGGTGACAGCAGCACGAAGCGTTACGGGGATGCTGGAGGCCAGAACAGTGTGGCGGTTCAGCGACACACCTTCCTTCTTGAGTTCCTTGCTCAACGGGCCCTTGTTGGAGTTCATGAACTTCACCGTGGCCTGGGCCAGGTCGGAGGCAGCCTTCTTGTCGGCTTCGCTCGGAGCAACCAGCACTGAGATAAAGCTTATTTCCTTGGTAGGCTCCTCAACGGCGAAAGAGCCCTTGAGCTCTTCATACTTAGCCTTGAGCTCAGACTCGGTCACGGGATATTCCTTTTCGGTCAGGTTGCCGAAGGGCAGGAAAGCCATATCCACGTTCTGTGTGTTGACATAATCATCGTAAAGAGCCTGCATGTCCAGGTTATTAGGCTTGATCGTACCGGCCAGCAGGCGCTGGTAGGTCTGCTCCACGATCTGACGGCCGGTTTCCTTCTCGGCGTCCAGCCATGCACGCTGCAGGGGCTGGGCCATGGCATCGGTCAGTCCGTTGCGCTTGGGATTGAAGATGATGTCGTAGGCCTGGGCCGGAGTCTGGGCAGCCAGCCCCGACTGCTGCAGGCTCTGCATCAGTTCCATAACCTTCTGGTTACGGGGATTCTCAATCATATAGTAGCGAAGCAGGTTGGCCGTCGCCTTGATACCGGCCTTGTCGGCGGCATTATCAATCACCGTCTGCTGCACCAACTGCTCCAGCGCCATCTCGGGCAGCTGCTGGAGGTCGAAATTGGCGAACTGCTCCGGATTACGCTGGCGGGCCTGTTCATACTGTGCGTTAAGTTCCTCACGTTTACGCTGATATTCGGTGAAGTCGATTTTCGTGGAACCGACTTTGGCCACGGTGGTCTGGTCACCGAAGATGTTACGGCTGTTTGTCAATGCGTCTCCGACGATGAAGGCCAACAGCGCAAGGCCTATCACCACGATCAGGAATACCGATTTGGATCTGATTTTCTCTAATGTTGCCATTTATGTAGCTGTGTAATTATTTCTGTTCTGTGCCGCCGGGAAGGCTGCGGTTGTCAAATGTTAATTGAAAATGCGCGCTTAGCGGTCACAAAGGTCCGTTAAACGCGCAAAGATAATACTTTTTGACGGATTAAACAAATCAAGCTCGTTTTTAGGCCGATTTAAGCCAAATTTGTGAGTCCGAATGCCTCTCGGAGGGCTGGAACCATGTCAAGGCGTTCCCATGTAAAGAGGTCGACGGTCTTGCTGACATTGTCGCGGGCGATGGCGGAATTGAACACCACGGTCTCGGGAGTGCGGCCCATGTGTCCGTATGCGGCGGTTACGCGGTAGATGGGGTTCCGGAGACCCAGCCGCTCCTCGATGGCACGCGGACGCATGTCGAACAGCTCGTTGACCTTGACGGCGATCTCCGGATCGGTCATCGGTACCTTGGCGGTCCCGTGGGTGTTGACGTACATGTTGATGGGATGCGCGCGGCCGATGGCATAGCTGACCTGGACTGTAACCTCGCCTGCGACACCCGCAGCCACCAGGTTCTTGGCGATATGGCGTGCGGCATACGCCGCGGAACGGTCAACCTTGCTGGGATCCTTGCCGGAGAAGGCACCGCCGCCATGGAAGCCGCGACCACCGTAGGTGTCTACGATGATCTTACGGCCTGTCAAGCCGGTGTCTCCGTGGGGCCCCCCGATCACAAACTTACCTGTGGGATTGACATATACATTGGTATTCTTGTCGTAAAGCGCACGGACGGATTCGGGATATTGCTCCAGCACCCCGGGGATCAGCACCTCGCGTACGTCCTTGGCGATGGTATCCAGGATCGCGCGGTCCGTGCTGTTGCGTGCCTCGGCGGTATCGTCGGCCGGCTGCAGGAACTCATCGTGCTGAGTGGAGATCACTATGGTATCGATATGCACAGGCTTGCGGTCGGGACCGTACTCGATAGTCACCTGGCTCTTGGAATCCGGACGGAGGTAACTGACCTTCTTACCCTTGCGGTAGTAGGTCATATCCTGGCCGGCGCGGCGGATCTCGGCGAGCTCCTTAACCAGCTTGTGCGACATGTCAAGGGTCAGCGGCAGATACTCTGCGGTCTCGTCGACAGCGTAGCCGAACATCATGCCCTGGTCGCCTGCTCCCTGCAGCTCGGCCTCGTCGCTCTCCTGCTTCTCGTTGAGGCTCTTGGCCTTCTCCGTGTCTACACCGCGGTCGATATCCTCGCTCTGTCCGTGAATCGCGCTGAAGATTCCGCAACTGTCACAGTCAAAACGGTATGCGCCACGTGTATATCCGATGCGGCGGATGGTGTCGCGCACAACCACCGGCACATCTATGTATGTATCCGACTCGACCTCGCCCGACACAACAACCTGGCCGGTGGTCACAAGCGTTTCCAGGGCCACGTGGCTCTGCGGGTCACGCGCCAGGAATTCGTCAAGCAGCGCGTCGCTGATCTGGTCCGCGACTTTGTCGGGATGTCCCTCCGACACCGATTCGGAGGTGAACAGATAGTTCCCGTTCTGAAGCACGGGGGATTTCTTGGTTTCGTCTGTATTCATCTTCTGTTACTTTACATTTCTAACAAGCAACCGGCACGCGTGTTTAGATTCCGGTTGCCTGCACGATAAAAAAAAATAGGCGGCCGCCGGATGCAGTCGCCACGTCTCTATGCCATCTGTCGGATCACCGGCGCGCTGACGCAGCACCGCTGTCCGTTGCAGTTTTAGCATTTTTTCGGGTGGTTGCAAGCAGCCAAATTTCTCCACCGTGAATTCTCCGGCCCTCAGACCTTCCGATTCACACCGCAAAATTACAAAATCCTCCAGATATCTCCAAATAAAAATCACCTCACGTCCATTCCGGAGCACGCTTATTCCAGTTCCATCAGCTCGAGGAGGCGGAGCTCGGAAGTATCGATCTCGGCGATGAGCTCCTGGATGCGGCGTCCGGCCTCGGCCAGACGGCCGTGCGGAAGAGTGCCTGAATTCATGGATGCCTCCAGTTCCTCGCGTTCTTTGGACAGTTCCTCCAGACGTGCCTGCAGCTGCTCGTACTCGCGACGTTCCTTGAACGACATCTTGCGCTTCTGCTCCGTGCGTGGCCGGTCCTGACGAGAATCCTTAGCCGAGGCCGTCTGTTCACCGTTATTACCTTTGCCGGCGGCTTCCGCCCGTTTGCCGGCGCGTTCCTGCGCCACGCAGTGACGGTAGGTGGAATAATCGCCCGGAAAGTCACGAACCTTGCCGTCTCCCTCGAAGACAAAGAGATGGTCCACCACCCGGTCCAGGAAATAGCGGTCATGGCTCACCACGATGACGCATCCCTTGAAGTTGGCCAGATAATCCTCCAGCACCGCCAGGGTCATTATGTCCAGGTCGTTGGTCGGCTCGTCTAATACCAGGAAGTTCGGCTCGCGCATCAGCACTGTGGCCAGATACAGACGGCGCCGCTCGCCGCCACTGAGCTTGGAGATGAATTTCTGCTGGTCCTTCGGAGTGAACAGGAATCGTGTCAGGAACTGCTGGGCGGTCAGCGAGGTCTTCTCGTCGATGCGCACGCGGTCGGTGATGTCGCGCACTGCATCGATGACACGGGCCTTCTCATCGAAGCCCGTCATCCCCTCCTGGCTGTAGTATCCCCAGCGCACAGTCTGGCCCACGTCAACCGCGCCGGAGTCGGGAGCCAGCTCATTCAGGAGAATCTTTACGAATGTCGATTTACCGACCCCGTTAGGACCGACTATCCCGACCTTCTCATAGCGGGCGAAGGTGTAGCTCCAGTCCTCCAATATCTTCTTGTCGTCGAAAGCCTTGCTGACATTGCGAGCCTCGAATATCTTGGAGCCGATGTACTGTGCCTTGACATCCAGACGTACGTCACGCTCGGGACCGGCGGAATGGCTGCGGCTCTCCAGGTCGTAGAAATTGTCGATTCGGTACTTGGCCTTCGACCCGCGTGCCTGCGGCTGGCGGCGCATCCATTCCAATTCGCCGCGCAACAGGTTGCGGACGCGGCCCAGCTCGGCCTCGCGGTTCTCCATCCGCTCGGTACGCTTGCCAAGGTAATAGTCGTAATTGCCGTCGTAGCTGTAGAGGGTCTGCTCGTCGATCTCGATGATACGGTTGCAGACGTTGTCCAGCGTCCAGCGGTCGTGGGTGACGAGCAGCAGCGTGACGCGCTTGCGCTGCAGGTAGTTCTCCAGCCACTCCACGATCTCAATATCCAGATGGTTGGTGGGTTCGTCCAGGATCAGCATGTCCGGTTCAGTCAGCAGGACTTTGGCCAAAGCCACGCGCTTGGCCTGGCCGCCGGACATCTTGTTGACGGGAAGTGTCAGGTCGGATATGCCGAACTGACCCAGCATCTGACGGGCACGGTCATGACCGTTCCATTCCGAAGAATCGAGGCCGACAGGACATTCGGGTGCCGCATAGTCCACGGCGTTGAGCGGAGAGTCCAATGGTGGCATCTGCTCCAGATATCCGACATGAATGCCGTTACGCCAAATGACCGAGCCGGAGTCGGGCGACTCGCGGCCTGTCAGCAGGTTCAGGAACGTCGACTTGCCGGTGCCGTTGCGCGCCACCAGTCCGACCTTCTCGCCCTGGTCGATTCCAAACGATATGTCTCCGAACAGCAGGCGGTCGCCGTAGCTCTTGGTCAGACCCTCGACCTGCAGATAACAATTTCCCATACCGCAAAATTAACAAAAATCCCCGACATTCCTCGGAATAATTTCATTTATCACGTGTCATCGGGATATTATCCAACTGTCGATGTTGCGGGTTTGTTTGGAGAAATTGATGCCGATCTTGATGATCTGACGGCCATCGTACTCAAACGGCAAGGCATACTCCTTGCTATTGATCTGGTCAAGTGCCTCCTGAGGAGTTCCATCCAGCTTCAACTCCATGACATAGATGTACGACGGCATCCTGAGCAACATATCTATGCGTCCAGATGACGTGTGCCATTCAGCCCGTGCATCTATGCCTATGAGATTTAAGAGTATATACAGATTGTTCTCGAAGTAGATTTCCGGTTTCCCATTGGAAAGCTCGTATGGAATCCCTGCCAGATACCACTTGATGTGCTCCATGGCTTTCTCCACCTCGCCGTCTTCCAGGAATATACGGATGTCGAGGGCAAGGCTCATCACCTTCTGCTGGTTCTGGTTCAGATATATACCGCCGAGACCTTTGAACAGACCTTCGCGAACCTCGCGGTTGGGAATGCCGAGCCGATACAGATTGCGGCGATTGTCATAGTCCTTGATGGTCAGGTAACCGGTCTGGAACATCAAGGCGAGTGGCGATGTGGAATGGGTGTCAACCTGAGACAATTCCGAATCATCGACTTTCTCGGAAAACATCTCAGGAAGGTATTCTCCGCTACGCTTGATGTTCCTCACAAGGAATGTCGGCGTACCGGACAGAAACCAATATGGGCGGATACAGCTGTCGTTCAAGGCATTCAGCACGTTGAAAGGATTGTATATATCCGGGCTGTCCGCAGTGAAGTGATAGCCGTCATAATTAGCCTTCAGTTCCGTCAACGCACCGACATGATCGGTACTCAAACGGTCGGCAAGTCGGTTTATGCCATCATCGAAACAGGTTTCCAGCTCCGTTTCCGTTATGCCACAGATCGCAGCGTACTGGTCAAGCATTGAAATATCCCGTAGATGGTTCGCTCCGCTGAAGACAGTCATCTTACTGAACCTACTGACTCCTGTCAACATACCGAACCGCAGATAGCGGTCACAAACCTTTAAGTTGACATAAATGGATTTGAGGAGATTGCGATAATATTCAAACTGCTTCTGGTCATGAAGATCCTCGACCAGCGCGGAATCATATTCGTCAACCAGTACCACGACCTTCTCGCCGGTTTTCTCATAGGCGGATACTATGATATTGTAGAATCTTCTCGACAGGTCGTCCTCATTGTCACGCCGTCCGTATACCCGTTCCCATTCATTCAGAGTGCCGTTCAGAATCACCTCCAGACTCTTTTCGGAATCAGGATTATATGCCGCAAAGTTCAGCAACAGAACGGGATGTTTGCGCCACTCCTTTTCAAGAGTTTCCATCGCGAGACCCTGAAACAACTCCCTGCGTCCTTCAAAATACGCCTCGATCGTAGTGAGCAGCAGACTCTTGCCGAACCGCCGGGGGCGGCTCAGAAACACATATTTACCACGTGTAAGCTCATATATCAGCCTTGTCTTATCCACATAGATGTAGTCGCCCTCCCGGATTTCCGAGAAAGTCTCAACCCCAATGGGATATGCCTTGCCTGCTGTGTCCATTGCCTAATTCATTTGGTTCTGCAAATATAACGTTTAAAACCCATTCCGCCAAATCGCCAACTTCAATAACAAAAGAAAAGGCGAGTGTCGGATATTTTTTATAAATTTGTATTTGGAAATTTAACTAATGGATTTAAGATGAATTTTATCAAAGGTTTAATAGTGGCAGCCGTCGCAATGGCGGCCTGTCTGCCGGCGGTTGCAACCGGCCGGAGAGTTGTGGAGGTTCAGAACCCTAAAATGACGGCCTCCCTTCCCGCCGGTGATCTCGCCAACGGCAAGGCTGTGGTGATATGTCCGGGAGGAGGCTATGAGCATCTCGCAACAGCACATGAGGGCTACCAGTGGGCTCCATTCTTCAATGAACTGGGTTATGCGGCCATAGTGCTTGAGTATAAATTCCCCAAAGGAGACCGGTCCATTCCGATGCGGGAAGTGGAGGATTGCTTCAAGGTAGTGGCCGACAGCGCCGCGGTCTGGAATATCTCTCCGGACAAAATCGGCATAATGGGATCGTCGGCCGGAGGACATCTGGCATCGACCATGGCTACACATCCATCGGGAGTCTGCAAACCGGCGTTTCAGATCCTGTTCTATCCTGTAATATCGTTGGAGAAGGGTGTGACACATAACGGCACTGCCGAGGGTTTCCTGGGAAAGGAACCTACGGACCGCCTGCGGCACGAATGGTCCAACCAGTACAACGTAACCGCGCAGACTCCGCCGGCATTCATCGTACTCTCCGGCGATGACACGATCGTGCCTCCTGCCAACAGCATAATGTATTACCAGGCCCTGAACAAGGCCGGTGTACCCGTCACAATGCACATCTATCCGACCGGCGGCCACGGATGGGGCTACCGGGAATCCCTCCCAGAGCATAGTCTCCTGCTTCAGGAACTCCGCCACTGGCTCACCAATTCCAGCGTACGTTAGTTAGGAATTAAAAAACGCGGTCGGAATGTTTGATGCATTGCTATCAAACATTCCGACCGCGGAATCATGTTTACAGGAATACTGATTATTTGCGCTTGGACCAGAGTTTGGTCATGTCCTCCAGGGTCTTGCCCTTGGTCTCGGGCACGAGCCTGTAGACGAAAATGGCGGCAAGGATACAGATCACTCCGTACATGGCGTAGACGAAGCAGTGACCGAACTTGTCACCCATATCGCCCATGCTCATGTTGTACAGCGGCACGAACGTCGAGGAGACGATGAAGTTGAAGATCCACTGAAACGCCACGGCAATAGCCACGGCAGCCGAACGGATGGTGTTAGGGAAGATCTCCGAGATCAATACCCAGCAGATCGGTCCCCACGAGAACATGAAGGATGCCGAGTAGACCATAATCGATGCAACCGGAACAATCGGCGGCACGGCGATCACATTCGACAGAGCCACGCCTGCGGCTCCGACAGCCATTCCAAGCGAACCCCATATCAGCAACGGCTTGCGTCCTAACTTCTCGACGGTAAACACTGCCACAAGCGTGAACGCTATGTTCACAATACCCATGATGACGGTCTGCACCATCGGGTTGCCCATGCCCATCGAGTCAAAGATACGCGGAGCATAGTACAGCACGGCGTTGATACCGACCGCCTGCTGGAACACCGACAGCATCACGCCAACGAATATCACCATCACTCCGAAGGAGAACAATTTCTCCGATTTCACCTCCACCGTAGCCTTGATGGCATCCAGGGTTTCCTTGCCCCTGCGTGTGCCGTTGATATGCGTCAGGATTGCCAGGGCCTTGGCATCCTTGCCGATCAATGCCAGATAACGCGGCGACTCCGGAACGAAACATACCAGGACCGTGAACACTGCGGCCACGATGGCTTCCGAGCCGAACATATAGCGCCAGCCGGTCTGGATGGTCCAGGAATCCGACGAGGGATCCACGGCATAAAGCGTCTCCCCTACCTTCTCGATGATCGGGTTGGTATGCTCGCCTAAGATAAGGAAGTTCACGAAATACACCACCAGCTGGCCGAAGATGATGGCGAACTGGTTCCACGACACCAGCGTGCCGCGAAGATTGGACGGAGCAACCTCGGCGATGTACATGGGACAGATGGCCGATGCCAGACCCACGCCGACACCACCGATGACACGATAGACATTGAACGCAATCAGCAACGACAGCGAAGGCTTGCCGTAGTCAAAAAAGAAGAACTCGGGATAGTATGAACCCAATGCGGACACCAGGAACAGGATACCCGCCAATATCAGGCTCGGCTTACGGCCGAGCCGGGAGGCGATAAAGCCCGAGACCGCACTGCCGAGTATACATCCTAACAGCGCGCTGGACGATGTGATGCCGTGTATGGTATCGGTGTATATGAAATCCTTGGCGCCGAGGAAGAATGCCTGCAGACCCTTCTCCGCTCCCGAGATGACCGCCGTATCGTATCCGAACAGCAGGCCTCCCAGAACCGCCACCGCCACGATGGAGAAAAGGTAAAGCTTGCTGCCGTTATTGTTATCGTTATTCATTGGTAATAGCTTTTATGGAAAGAGCGGAGAGTCATCGTCTGGAATCAACTCTCCGCTCCCGTTATATCAGATTATTATCGACCTTATCAGCAATACATGTTCACGATTGCCTCGTAGAGCTCCTGCTTGCCGGAAACCTGAGCGGGCTCGGGCTGGGTCTTGGCGTAGGCCACCAGTTCCTCCATGGTCATCTTGCCTTCCTCGAACTTCTTGCCCTCGCCGCTGTCGAACGATGCGTAGCGGTCAGCCAGCATCTTCTTATAGGGCGACTTCTCCAGAATCTCGGCGGCGCAGAGCAGGGCGCGGGCCATGGCGTCCATACCGGCGATGTGGGCGATGAAGATATCCTCCAGATCGGTGGAGTTGCGGCGCGTCTTGGCGTCGAAGTTCGTACCACCGTTGCCCAGGCCGCCGTTGCGGATGATCTGCATCATGGCCTGTGTCAGCTCGTAGTTGTCGATGGGGAACTGGTCGGTGTCCCAGCCGTTCTGGTAGTCGCCGCGGTTGGCGTCGATGCTGCCCAGCATGCCGTTGTCGACGGCAACGCACAACTCGTGCTCGAAGGTGTGGCCCGCCAGTGTGGCGTGGTTAACCTCGATGTTCACCTTGAAGTCCTTGTCCAGGCCGTGGGCCTTCAGAAAGCCGACAACGGTCTCCGTGTCGACGTCGTACTGGTGCTTGCTCGGCTCCATGGGCTTGGGCTCGATCAGGAACGTCCCCTTGAAACCCTTGGCGCGGGCATAGTCGCGGGCCATGGTCAGCATGGTGGCCAGATGCTCCTTCTCACGCTTCTGGTCGGTGTTCAGCAGGCTCATGTAACCCTCGCGGCCACCCCAGAACACATAGTTGGATCCGCCCAGGGCGATGGTTGCGTCGATGGCGTTCTTGATCTGGACTGCAGCACGTGCAACTACGTCGAACTCAGGATTGGTAGCGGCGCCGTTCATGTAACGGGCAGCCCCGAATACATTGGCGGTACCCCACAGGTTCCTGATGCCTGTCTCGGCCATCAGGCCCTTCAGGTACTCGGTGATCTCGTGCATGCGGTTCTCGTAGTCCTGGATATCAGTTCCCAGCTCGCCGATCAGGTCCACGTCGTGGAAGCAGAAGTACTCAATGCCCAGCTTCTGCATGATCTCGAAGCCGGCGTCGGCACGCTGCTTGGCGGCGGTCATCGCGTCCGGAGCCTCGTTCCAGGGGAACTTCTTGGTGCCGCCGCCGAACTGGTCTCCGCCCTCGGCGCACAGCGTGTGCCACCAGGCCATGGCGAACTTCAGCCAGTCCTTCATAGGTTTGCCCAGAACGACATGCTCGGCGTCGTAGTAACGGTATGACAGAGGGTTGTAGCTCTCGGTGCCCTCGTACTTAATCTTCCCGATGTTGGGGAAATATTCCTTCTTTGCCATAATTTGGTATATGTGTTTTTTAGTACGCAACTAATTTTCACCGGCTCCCCTCCTGAGAAGGGAGTCTCTGGCGGATGCAGTGTCCGCAAGAACACTGCACCCCTTACGATTCTATACGTCATACGGAACGGAACCACCCAATGGCTCCATCCCCGCTTTTCAAAGATTCAGAACGGATACTTGCCGACGGCAGCACCCTCCTGCATGGCCTTCAGGTTGTCCGGGTCGACAACGGCACCGGTCTGGCGGTTGAAAAGGCCGTTCGGGGTATCCCAGTAGAAGGGAACCACACCGTTGTCCTTGGCAGCCTGAACCATGTACTTGTGGTAGTAGCAACGCGACGCGCGGTGCAGGACCTCGTCGATGGTCTCCAGGAACGTGGTACGGCGCCCGCAGCCGAACTCACCCATAACCACGGCGACACCCTTGTCGACAAAGTTGGTCTTGAGCTTATGCATCAGCGCGGAGATATGGCTTTCCTCACCCCAGTCGCAGTCCCGGTTGGAGCCGTAATGGTAATCCTTGCCCCAGAAGTAACGGACCAGGTCGTTGTTACCCCACTCGTTGTCGGAATTCATGATGGTGAAATTCGACGGATCGTAGTTGTGGATCTCCAGCATCAGCTTGTCGGCCACCACATCCTTGGGCATGTTTCCGGCGCAGTACTTGACCGCATAGTCGATGTTCGTGCCTGGAGCCTGAACCACCAGTACGCGGTTGGCATTGTTGCCGCCGCTGGCACGGACCACGTCTATGAAGGTCTGCATGTAGGCCTTCAGGGCGTCGGCCGAAGCCTGGGTGTCCTTGCCGGCCTCGTTGGCACCGCACAGTACCAGATGGCCGTCGAAGTAGTTGAAGCGGTCAGCAATCTGCTTCCAGAGCTCGCGCTGGATCTTGTCCACATCGGCGCTGTAGCTGTCGATGTTCTGCTCCATCCAGCCGCCGTCCCAATGGATGTTCATGAACACCATCAGTCCGTTCTCCACACAGAGGTTGACAACCTCCTCCACACGCTTTATCCAGGTCTCGTCGATCTTCAGTGTATTCTTGTCGCAATGGCCATACCATGCCACCGGCAGACGGACAGCGTCGAAACCTGCCTCAGCTATACCGGCTATGTAAGCCTGATTGATCTTGGCGGCGCCCCATGCGGTCTCGCCGCCGGTGGCCTCCAGCGTATTACCGATGTTGATGGCCAGACCGATCTTCTTGGCGGTCTCGAAGGCCGTCATGTCAACGCCTACCTCCGACTGTCCGGCAGCCTGCTTCACGGCCACTGGCAGGGTCTTTGTGGCGTCTTCGTTCAGGACAAACGTCACGGAACCCTCGCGAGCCTTGTCGCTGCGGTTCAAAGCCACGCGGATGGTGATGGTCTTCTCGGTCAGCGCACGTGTGGCGGGAAGGATCTCGATCCAGCTGTCGCTGGCGGTCACGGTATAGTCACCGGTGGCCACGACAGGGATGTCCACCGTCTGGCCAGCGGCGGGAATCTCAGGCATTGTAAAGCCTGCCTTCAGCAGCACGCCCACGGCGTTGCGCTGCGTCACCTTTACGGTCGCGCTCCGGTCGCCGGAGGTAACGGTCAGGTTGGCGTTGCGCAGGTCATAGTCACCGTTGGAATCGGCGCTGACCTGAACGTTGTAGACCTTGTCGGAGGTGCCGTTCAAGGCGATGTCGCCGATATGCAGCCATTCCGAGTCGGATACGACCGACGGTTTCACGGGCGATACCACGTGCAGAGTCTGGGTGGCGCCGTCACGCAGGAAGTCCATCTGTTCGGAGGCAACCCGGAATTCCGAGGAGATGCCGTCCTTGGGTTCGTCGTCATCCTTGCACGAGGCAAGGACGACGATGCTGAAAAGCACGGATAATAATATTGAAATCTTCTTCATTGATATTCGGGATTATTCAGGTTTTGCAGGGACAGTGATGGAATTGATTGCCACCTTGACCTTGGAGGGATCCACCAGATCCTGCCACAGGCCGTAGAGCTCGATGCACCATACCACAGCGCCGTCGCACTGACCTCCCAGACCGCACTGCACGGTGTATGTGCCGTCGGCCGTCACGTTAGCAGTGGAGCACTGGCCTCCCCAGTAGCTGGGATCCCAGCTTGCGTCAGCGTAGGAGATATCCGACTTGTAGCTCTTGGCGGCGCCATCCTTCAGGTTGCCGTCGATGCCCTGGATGGTGTAGTTGATGGTCATGGTACCGGCGGGGAAGCTCATGGACGAATAATCAACGCCCAGACCCTTGGTCTCGCCGTACTCGTTGAAGATCTCGACGCGACCGTCGACACCGTTGCCGTCTTTGTTGTTGAACAGCACCTTGGAGTTGTCGACAGGAATGGACTGAACCGGCGGGGTCTTGGGATCCAGAACGATGGAGTCAACAGACACTTTCAGTTTGGAGACATCGGCCAGAGCCGCGCCCAGTCCCTCGATATCCACGCAGAACACCACCGCTCCACTCGACGGAGCCTCGGGCTGCATCCATACGGTATATGTACCGTCTCCGGTAACCACAGCGTCGAACTTATTGTTGTAGAACGCGCTCCAGTAGCTGGGATACCAGCCGCCTGCCGCGAATTCCAGACCGGCCTTGAACGATGCCGGGGCACCCTCCTTAAGGTTATTGCTGATGCCGTCCAAGGTGAAGGTCACGTACATGCCCTGCTCGAAGTTCAGCTGGTTGATGTCGATACCGCAGTTGTCTTTGGTCGCGCCGTACTCATTGTAGATCTCGATACGGATGCGGCCGTTGCCTTCCAGGTCACCTACGTTCAGCTTGCCGCTGTCGGGGATGATTACCTTACTGTAGGGTTTGCGGACGGGACGGATGGAAACCCCGGTGCTGCGCTTGGCGATAGCCATCTTGGCCTCGTTGCCGCTCAGCATCAGCACATTGGTATAGTCGTCATTGTCACGGTAGACCTCACCGGTGGCATATACGCCCATACCCTCGGTCAGGCTCTCGCCCTCGCGGATACCGTCGGCGGGGAACAGGATGCTGTTGCCGGTCTTGCGGGACGTGAACTTATAGTTGTTGCCCTCCTTGGTGATGTCGCAGGCTGCGATCAGCTCCTCGAAGTCGGCCTTGGTGGGCAGGAAGCCCATACCGCTGGCCAGCGCCGGGTCGTTCTCGGTGTTGACGATCGCGCCGGTGGCGTAATCCTCGAGATTGACTGAACGGTTCAGGCCCTTCAGGTCACCGTAACCGATCAACGCGCCCTTGGCACCCTCGGCTGCGGAACCGACATTGCAGCGGCACCACTCGTACTTGGTACCCATGTCGACATAGTCATCGACTGACTCCTCGGCGGCATCGCATTTCTTAGGCGTGGTGAAGGTCTTGGCGTTGTCGTAGATGTCCTTGCCGCCCAGAACCATGTAGACCGCATAGGCGTACTCCGTGTTGGGAACCAGGTTCTCCACCGGAACGGTGAAGGAGTTGGTCTTGCTCTCAGGCTTGAAGCGGATGGGACTCTTCTTCAGGTCGGTGGAGTTGCCGGCCATCACGAGGCCGTAATCCAGCGTCTCGGCCTCGATCAGGTCGTTGACACCGTTGACGGTACCGCCCAGGTTGACACTGGTAGCGGTGAGCGACGCGGGGTCGGCGGTTCCCACCTGACCGGAAGTGGTCACGAAGCTCTTGACCTCGCCGTAGTAGTTCAGCGCGCCCTGCAGACGCACGCAGCTGGCGTAATAATATGTGACACCCTCCTGCAGACCGGTCAGGGTCGTGGAGAAGTTCTTGCCGTCCTCGCCCATGGCTCCGACGATGAACGTGCCGCCGGCTGTGGGATTCTGTGCCGTGGAGTAGACAACGCCTACGTTGTAGGCACGGGCATCCTGGCTGGACAGGTCCGAAGCCGCGCCGGTAACGGTGGCGGTCAGGGCCGTCGTGGTGGCGTCGCCGGTCAGCACTTCGCGGATGATCGGCTCGGTGTTGATGGTTATGTCATCGTCGTTGCACGCCGTCATGCCACCTGCCAGCGCCAGTGCAACTACACCATATATGAATTGCTTTTTCATGAATCTTTACTCTTCGGTGATGAAAGGTTTGCCGCTGTCGAACTTGACCTCGACGGTAACGGTGATCTCGCTGTTGAACTTGAACAGGTCGGCGCTGCTGAAGCATGGAGCCAGACCCCAAGGATTGCAGATGTAACGGCGTGCCGTGGCAGGGTCGTCGCCGGCTCCGCGGCTGATGTCGGCGTCGTTGAACGATACCGCCTTGCCGTCAACCTTGATGTCCTTGATGATGACGTCGCAGTTGGGGTTCTTGCCCAGCAGCTTGAAGCAGTCGATCCACAGGCAGGGATCGCTCTCCTGGTTGGAGCCGCTCACTGTCAGGGTGTAGGTACCGTCGCTCTCGATGAACTGGGCGGCACCCTCGATCATGGTCCAGTTGGAGGTGTTGTTGTAGTTGAGCTGCAGCTTGTACTTGGTTGAGGAGGCTCCACCGAACACGGCCACGAAGTGATAGCCGACATACTGGACGTCCTTGCCGGCGAAATCCTTCTCGATTCGCCCCAGCCACAGGTCGGAGATACGGCCCAGGTCATCCTTGGAGTAGCTCAGCACGCGCAAGCTCTTGTCGGCGTCGAGCGAGAAGGTCGTGCCCTCGGAAATCGGCGTGGAGCCCAGGTCGGTGTCGAACTTGATGAAACCGCCCTCGGTCACCGAGAACTTGCCGTTGACGGTGTTGTCGCCTACGGTAGCGGTAAACATGTCGTTGGCGTCGGTAGCCAGGTTCAGGTTGACGGTAGCGTCGACAGGCTTGTTGCCGTCGGGATAGTTGGAAGTGCTGGTCCAGTTGTGGCGGCGCTTGCCGAAAAGGTCGCACCAGTCGAAGGGGACGTCCGTGTCGAGCGACCACGAGCAGTAACGCAGCTGGTTGGTCAGAAGACTGTACCATTCGGCATCCAGCTCGGGAGCCGGAACCACGTCATCGACCGGCGGAACATAGCTGTCGGCATATTCCTTGCTGACGAAGTTGAAGCAGTAGAGGCAGTCGCCCTCGCCCGACAGGACTGGGTCGCGGTGGTTGGCGATCATCAGCTGGTTCTCGTCCAGATAGAGGATCACGTAACCGTTGCGGAAGTCCTGGGCTTTTCCGTCGGTCCATGCGGCGTGCAGGAAGTCGACGCCGTTAGCCGCGATGGTGTGGCCGTCGGCATTCATGTCGAACGTACCCTCCACGGTGGTCGGAACGCCGTTCACCACGGTCGTGGTGCTGAGCTTGGCGCCGCCCTGCAGCGAGAAGGTCATCGAGCCGGCCAGGTCGTCGTCGGTGATGCCCACGTCGCCGTTGGCAGGCTCCCACCAGGTCTTGCCGTCGGCGTACCAGTTGTTCATACCGTCGGTGTGGGTCATGTCCTCCCACACGGCCGACGGGTCGAAGCAGGAATAATAGCCTTGCTTCATGCCGTATTTGCCGTTGTCGGGCACCCATGTCTTGGAGTTGCCGGCACCCCCTGTCAGGTTGTCCCACATGGCGCCGGTCACGAAATCGGAGCAGAAGTCAGCGATATTAAAGGTGTAGGGCTGCCCTACCACCAGACCGCCGCGGGTCTGCACGCCGAAGGTTATCTGGTAGTCGCCGGGGAATGCGCACTTCAGGTCCAGCTCCTGCTTCTGCGACTGTCCCTGGGGATGCGACCAATATGCTTGGTACTGCGGGCCCAGAAGGCTCTTGAGATGTATCAGGTTCGGGTTCTCGGCGTCCGGTGTGACGGTAAACGCCACGCCCTCCACCAGGTCGTCGGCATTGATGTCGACATCGCCCAGATCATGCTGGTCGGCACACGACGCAAAACCCAGGGTCATGGCTACTGCCGCACAGGTCAGAAAATTTAATTTCATCTTGGTTCTTGGTTGTTTTCCTCCGGGCTTCGGCCCGGGGGAAATGTTGTTAGTAAAAGATTAATAGAGTAATCACCATCCTTCGTTCTGTTTCAGAACTCCGTGTGACAGGGTTATCTGATTATAGGGGATCTGGCTGAGTCCCTTGGTCCTGATGATCTGTGCACGGTCGTAGGAGACCTGAGCCTCGTTGCCGCCGTTCAGGACAGGACCTGCGGAAGCGCAGACGGCATCGGCCATCACCTCGACACCCTGGCGCAGAAGGTCCCAGTAACGGACACCCTCGTAAGCCAGCTCGCGGGCACGCTCGGCCATGATGTTCTGCTGGTTCAGGGCCAGATGGCCCAGACCGGCGCGGCTGCGTACCTGGTCCAGGTATGCGCCGCCGTTGCCGCTGCCCAGCTCGGCCGCCATCAGCAGGACATCGGCATAACGCATGATGACCCACGTCTGGGCATTCGTGATCATGAAGTCACCGGTTCCATCGGGATTCGTGGCGGGTGTCGAGTTGTTGCCGAACACCAGCGGGGTGTACTTCTTGTTCATGTAGCCGGTGTACTCACGCCAGTCCTTCTGCGCGTTGGCGAAGTCCGGACTTGCCGTCACACCCTCGCCGGCCATGTCGATTACGGAAGCTACACGACGGCCATCGTTCGTGTTATATAATGAACTATAATAGTTCGGGGATATTGTGGCGATACCCCAGCCCTTGCCGTAGGGGCTCCAGTTCACGCTGCGCATGCCGATGTTCACCAGCCAGCGGTTGGAGTCGTTGTTGCCGTTGTAGTCCTGGGTCGGAGTGAACATCTGGCACAGGATCACCTCGCTGTTGGCGTCGCCGGCATAGGTTGATTTCTCGGGATCCCAGCCGATCTCGCCGTCAGGCAGGGGCACCAGCGATGCTGCGGGCCACAGGTTCTTGAACTCGGGAACCAGCTTGTAACGTCCCGATGCGATCACGTCCTCGCATGCGGCCAGGGCGTCGGCCTTGGTGATTGTGGTGCCCTCGACAGTAGCGGGATCTCCGCCCATGTAGCCGTTGTAGAATAGATATGCGCGAGCCAGGATGGCCTCGCAGGCGTATTTTGTGATACGTCCGAAGTCGTCGGCCGACGTATATGCATCGGCGGGAATGTTCTCCATGCCGAACTTCAGGTCACTGAAAATCAGCGCATATACATCCTTGGGGTCAGCCTGCTCGCGGTTCTCGCTGCTCGGCTCGGTGAACAATGGAATATGTCCCCACAGACGAACCATGTCGAAGTAGAGGAACGCCCGGATGGCGCGGGCCTCGCCCAGAATCTGGTTCTTCTTGACGTCGCTGCTCCAATCCACATTGTCGACCTGCGTGATCAGGGTGTTGCAGCGGAACAGAGCGGCATAGTACGACTTCCAGTCCTGCTCGTACATGTTCATCTCCGACGGACCGGGACGGTTGCTGAACTGGTCCACGTTCTGCGACCCGTAGCCGTCGCCCATTCCGGCGCCGCCGTAGCACTCGTCGCTCATGATGCTGGCTGCGATCATGATGGGGTAGGTGCCGGGATTGGACGATATCTCGCGCCAGCCGTCGTAGCAGCCCAGCAACGCGCGCTCGGCCTGCGATTCTGTCTTATAATAGTTGTTTGAGTTCGGCTCGGTCTTGCTGACCGTGTCCAGGAAGCTCTCCGCGCACGATGCCATGCCCAGCGTCATCGCAGACACCAATCCAATGCTCAATATCTTATTTATTTTTTTCATTTGATTCAATTTATTAAGCTTTTTCAGACCAGGTTAATTATCTCTAAACTTTGCTGATGAATCTTAATGCCGGTCTTAGCCTACATTATTCATAGGGGTAGCTCGATGAACATGGCTATGGCTGGACACCGAGGCAATGCGTAGTAATTTCAATCGGGCATGATATCAATGTGATATTTTTGAGTTTCC
Source organism: Bacteroidales bacterium (assembly GCA_019416425.1). Taxonomy (GTDB): domain Bacteria; phylum Bacteroidota; class Bacteroidia; order Bacteroidales; family Muribaculaceae; genus Lepagella. The sequence goes on along the minus strand of DXXK01000068.1, from coordinate 28 downwards.
GCGTGGCTGACATGGACTGGATCGCATC